>JAYGFS010000403.1:0-3424 GCA_046581765.1 Verrucomicrobiota bacterium | reverse complement strand
CCTGTGACTTCTACCGTGTGAAGGTAGCGCTCTAACCAACTGAGCTAATCGCCCCCAGGAGGCGCAATATTCCGCGAAGGGGGGTCTTTGTCAAGCGGGGAGGCGGGGGCACCGCGGGGTGATGGCTGGCTGAACCACAGGGAAAGGTGCACGCACCAGCTCCGGCAAGCCCGGAAAAGGCCGGGAGCCCGATCCAAAAGTCGCTTTACCTTTATGCCCCGGACTCCCTATGCTGCACCCGAATAACAGGAAAGCCGCCGGAGGCAGCTCGTGCAGGTCGACCATGTTTGATTTTGCGCGCTGCGCCATCCGCCGCGATGCCCCACATGTCCGAGCATGCCACGATCCCCGACCCGGCCCGGCTGGTTACCGTTCGCGAACCCGCCCGGGGACGCCTGTGCCTGGACCTGGCCGAGGTCTGGCGCTACCGCGAGCTGCTGGGCCTCATGATCTGGCGCAATACCGTGGTCAAGTACAAGCAAAGCGTGCTTGGGCTCGGCTGGGCCCTTGTCCGCCCGGTGGTTACCATGGTCGTGTTCACGGTGATCTTCGGGCGGATGGCAAAGCTGGATTCGGACGGGGTCCCCTACCCGATTTTCGCGTTCGTGGCCCTCCTGCCCTGGACCTACTTCGCGGGTGCGCTGGCCGGGACGAGCGGCAGCCTGGTCGGGGGTAGCGGCCTGCTGCACAAGGTCTATTTTCCCCGCCTGGTCCTGCCCCTGGCGACGGTGTGCACCGGCCTGGTGGACTTCGCCCTGTCCTTTCTCATCCTGGCCGGGATGATGATCTGGTACCACGACGCCATCCAGGTCGGCTGGGGGATCGTACTGTTGCCGTTCTTCCTGCTGATGGCGATGGCCAGCGCCCTCGCCTTTGGCCTCTGGCTGAGCGGGCTCATGGTCAGGTACCGGGATGTCCAGCAGCTCGTGCCCTTCCTGGTCCAGACCTGGATGTTCCTTACCCCGGTGGTGTACTCCTCCGCCGAGGTCGCGGAGCCGTGGCGGGTGGTGTACTACCTGAATCCCATGGCCGGGGTGGTGGACGGCTTTCGCTGGGCCCTGCTCGGCACCCCGGCCCCGGACGGGCTGTCGCTGGCCGTGAGCCTGTCGGTTGTCGCGCTGGTCCTGGTCAGCGGATTATACTTTTTCCGGAAAACGGAACGAACCGTGGCGGATATCATCTGATGGGCGAGGTCGTCATACGTTCCGAGGGCCTGGGCAAGCGTTACCAGCTGGGCCTGATCCACCACGACCGCCTCGCGGACGCCCTGGTGCATCAGGCCCGGAAGATGGCCCGGGGCTTCCGCAAGCGAAGCGGAAAGGAGACGGAAAGGGATCCCGCATCCATCCCCGCCGCGGAGCTGGCCGGCCACGGCATCCACCCCGGGGGGACCGACCATATCTGGGCCCTGCGCAACGCGTCCTTTGAGATCGAGAAGGGCGAGGCGGTCGGGATTATCGGCCACAACGGCGCCGGGAAGAGCACCCTGCTGAAGATCCTCACCGGGATTACCGAGCCCAGCGAGGGCCGGGTAACCCTGCAGGGGCGGATCGCCAGCCTGCTGGAGGTCGGCACGGGCTTCCACCCGGAGCTCACCGGGCGGGAGAACATTTACATGAACGGCGCGATGCTCGGCATGAGCCGGGCCCACATCAACCGGCACTTTGAGCAGATCGTGGCATTCGCCGAGGTGGCCACCTTCATCGACACCCCGGTCAAGCGCTACTCGAGCGGCATGTATGTCCGGCTGGCCTTCGCGGTGGCGGCCCACCTCGAGCCGGAAATCCTGCTGGTGGACGAGGTGCTCGCGGTGGGCGACCTGGCCTTCCAGAAAAAATGCCTGGGCCAGATGAACGATGCCACGCAGCTCGGGAGAACGATCCTCTTTGTCAGCCACAACATGGCCGCGATCAGCCAGCTCACCCAACGCTGCATCTACCTGCACGGGGGCGAGGTAAAAAGGATCGGGCCGACCGGGGAGATCGTGCAGCAGTACTACCGCGATGCCCAGGCCCCACGGGAAGGGGACGCGGAGGACCTGGCCACCGGGGCCTTCCGCCGGGGCGATCCGGGGGATGAGCTCCATATCGCGGCCGTCGAGGTGCAGGGCTCCCGGGGGCGCATGCCGGTCCTGCCCATGTTCGAGGCCCTGCAGGTCACCCTGGTGGTGCAGGTCGACCAAGCGGTTCGCGATGCCAGCGCGGCGATCCGCCTGAAGAATGACCAGGGCGTGCACGTGGCCACCGTCTTCAGCCGGGACCAGGGCTGCCGCATCGACATGGATCCCGGTGAAAACCGGCTGGTGCTGCACATGGCAAACCCGTTCACGCCCGGGAAGTACTTTGCGGATCTCGGCATCAACCCGTCAACCGGTACCCGGGCCTACGATGTCCTCATGGATTTCCCCCTCTTCGAGATCGCGAACGAGGGCCAGGTGCAACACTGGACCGACCGTGGCTTTGGCGCGATGCACCAGCAGGATGCCCGGTGGACGGTGGAGCCTCCCCCGGCGGCCGATACCGCCGGTCCGTGAACAATGTCGCTTGCCTCGGCGGCCGGGTTGCGCCACGATCCGGGCATGAAAATACCGATCCTGCTCCTGGTCATGCTCCCGCTCGTCCATGCCGCCCGCGGGGAGGCGCTGTTCGACGGCGGGTCGCTCGATGCCTGGTCATTCCCGGAGGGAAGCTGGGTTGTCGAGGATGGCGCGCTCACCTGCCGCATGGTGGAGGTGAAGCAGAAAAACGGGCAACGCAAGACCCGGGGGATGGGCAATATCTGGACGAAAGGGACCTACGGGGATTTTGACCTGAGCCTGTCCTACAAGCTGTCGGCCGGCGCGAACAGCGGCGTGTTTTACCGCACGGACAAAGACAACCCGGTGCAGGGCGGGTTCGAGCTGCAGCTCATGGACAACGAGGGCTTCCAGAAGACCCACGGGAAGAAGGATGCGCGAAAGCTCACCGGCTCCTTTTACGATGCGAAGGCCCCCTCCAGTGACCCGTCCAGGCCGGTGGGCGAGTGGAACAGCCTGCGGCTGAGCTGCCGGGGACCGAGCGTGAAGATCGCGGTCAACGGGACCCAGGTGATCGATGTCAACGTGGATGACTGGGATACCCCCGGGGGAAACCCGGATGGCAGCACCAACAAGTTCAAGACGGCCCTGAAGGACCTGCCGCGAAAGGGGCGTATCGGCCTGCAGAACCACGGGCAGGTTGTCTGGTTCAAGGATATCGTGATCAAGCGGCTGTAGGCGATCGGCTGCCGGCGCACGGATTTGCCACGCCTCCGCGCTCAGGCCAGGAGGGCCTGGATGCGTTGACCCATTTCCCGGGTCAGCGGCTCAACCGCGGTCTTGACCGTGTATCCCCCTTCCGCCAGGAAGGCCCCGATCTCGATGGGTTCGCCGAAGCGCACGGAGACG
>JAYGFS010000083.1:0-6358 GCA_046581765.1 Verrucomicrobiota bacterium | reverse complement strand
GCGCTGGATCATGGGTCAGCCGCTCCAGCACGACCCGGGCAGCACCACCGTCTACTCGAACATCGGCTACCTCCTGCTGGGACTGATCATCGAGGAGCGCTCAGGGATGGACTACCTTTCGTATGTGCACGACGTGGTCTTCGCCGGGTCCGGACTGATCGAGGACCAGTTATTCCTCGGTCGGACCTTTAAGGCCGACCAGGATGCCCGTGAACCGCACTACCACTACAGCGGGCTTGCGGCCAACGTCTTTTACCCGGACCAGAGCGACGTGGCCGTCGTATCCCGCCCCTACGGGGCCTGGGACCACGAGGCGCGCACCGGACAGGGGCGGATCGTGGCATCGACCCGGGCTTTCCTCACGTACCTGGACCGCTTTACCGTGAACGGGAGCAACATCGGGGAGCCACGCCCGCCACCCGGTAGCTGGAGATGGAACCACACCGGCTCCCTTCCCGGGACGGATACGCTCGCGCGACAACGGGGAGATGGGATTAATTACGTTGTCCTGTTCAACCAGCGCCCTACTTCCGGCACTTCATACGCCAGCCAGGTCCGGGTGCAGATTGACCAGGTCCTGGACGCCAACACGATTGCGACGTGGCCGACCACCGACCCGGCATCCACTCCGCCGGTCCCGCCTGAAATCTCCATCAACGCATCGGTCGACTCGCTCCAGGTCCAGACCTCGGAAGGCCGTTACTACCAACTCCAGTACAGCTACGACCTTCAACAGTGGCTGAACCACAACACGGTTCCGTTCATCGGTGACGGCACCGTGCAATCGATCCCCTACGCCCCCGGCAGGACAAATCGGCTGGAAATCCTACGCGTCCAGGTGCAATAGGATGTTTATTCCGCTTCCGGCGGCGGCTCGTCACCGTTCATCACCCAGACGGGTGAGGCCCAGGCCATGTTGCCGTCCACCTGCTCGACCCGGAGGTAGTACCGGTCCATCCCCGGCAACGGTTCCGGGTCTGTATACCTCGTTTCCCACTTGACCGTCCCGGGCTGGAAAGCCTGGTAGTTGGTTTCATTTCGAACGATGGTCACCTTTTCAATAGGCGCGGTGCCCTGGATCCGGATCTCGAACGCGGGCGGGCCTTCATATTCCAGCATCGAGCCCATCGGTTGCCCGTTGCAGGTGAAGTCCAGGAATATTTTATCCGTAGCCGCGATTGTACGACGTTCAGCAATCCCATCCAGGATACCTTCACGGGTGAACGATTCGGCGTAGACACCCCCGAAGGCGGCATGGGTTGAGATATGGTCCGAGCTGGCAAAAACCCCCAGCCTGTGCCCGTTTTTCAAGGCATTCTGGTAAACGCCGGGTTTGTACATCCTGAAATCGGTTACCTGCTTCTCGGGATCGTGTTGACCCCGGTTGAAGGAGGCCCCGTAGCGTAGCCCGACCGTGGGTTGTGGCAGGTCGATCCCTTCATAGCTGACGCGGGCACCCTGGTAAATTTCCACCACGGTCTCCAGGCTCCCGTCGATCGGGTCCTTGTAGGCATCCCAGTTCGTCCCCATGCCCGTGGCCCCGGTATGGCTGATCACCGCAACCCGCTTGCCCGATTTCTCCAGCAGCTCCCATAATTCCATGGGAGAAATCTGGGCATCGCCCTCCGCAACCGGGTACTGCGCCTGCCAGGGCGAGGCCCGGTACAGGGCACGCTTGATGTAGACGATCGGGCCGCCGCGTTCGGCAAAGACGACGTTCCGGTGCCCCCAGGGCCACCGCTGTTCGCGTTCATACACGTAAAAGGAGTTGAAGAAGCCCGGCACCAGGAACAGGTCGCTCAGTTTTTGGTTTTCCCACCACTCGTAGGGATCGTAGGGCTTGCCGGCATCGGTGTGATCCGATGGTCCCAGGTAATCCAGGCCGCCCGCGTCGAGGCCATAGCGGTATTGCTCGACCACGCTCCCGTCGGTGGCGGTTCGGCAATTCGACACGCTGGTGTGCCGGTGAAAATCACCGAAGTACAGGCGGTAGGTTTTCCCGCCAACCGTCCAGCTATGCCGCTCACCCCGCGACCTTACCCGCGTCTTCCCGGCGGAATCGTTGCGCTCAGGGCTCGTATACGGCGCCCAGGGAACGGACTCGCCACTCAAGGGCATCGGCAGATCCTCCGCGATTCGCGAGAGGTAAATCCCGGAAACCCCCGCCTTCTTGTTCTTGCGCAAATCCGATGGCCGGACCAACCAGAGCTGACCCTGCTTGTCCGCCACACCCGCACTGGGACGTTCCTGGCCGAAACTGCTGTTCGGCAGCTCGAGCGGCGTGGCCCACTTGCCCGACTCCACGTCGTAGCGCGTCAACGCAACCTTCCAGACACCCTTTCGACTCGCGTAGCGCAACAACAACCACGGACGGCCCTGCGTATCGGTAAAGACCTCGGGCAGGTTGAGCGAAAGCTTGGCGGTCTTGGCCAGGCGCGCCATCACCCCACGCAGGTTCGGCGTCCGGGTGACGGCGCCACTGTCCACATCCACCCGGACCAGGTCGATGCGCTTGTTTGCATTGAGCCCTATCTCGTAGTCATGACCGCGCCGGTCACCCCCCCACCGGTCCAGGCCACGCTCCCATGCCAGCCAGAGTGCCTTCCGATCGGGGCTCACCGCAATGGAAACCCGTGCCTCGTAGGAAGGGGTTTCCGCCACCACCTGCCGGGACACCTTATGATCAGGACCGACCCGGGCGAGCACGATGTCGAAATTGCCCTCGCGCGCGCAGTCGTACGCGATGAACGCAGTGGACCCCACGAAGGCGAGCCGCGGTGCCCAGTCGCCTTCGGGGTTGTCGCTGACCTTGATTTCAGGAGACCACACGCCCCGGTCCCGGTGTTTTGCATAAATGTCTGACGGTCCGCCGCGAAAGGATTGCCAGGCGGCCCACATGCGACCCGTGTCATCCGTGCCGCAATCCGCGAAGATGGCATTTTTGGCAACGAGGTCCGGCGACCCCGAGACCTTCCCCTCGCGGACCACGCGGTGGAGGAGATTCCAATGACCCGCCGCCTGGAGCTGGGACCAGAACACGTGCAATGCCCCTGAACGATCCCGCGTAATGGATGGCTGGTGAACCACCCCGGGGATGGATAAGGCTTCGCCGGTTTCGAGGTGATCGTCCACGAGACGCGCCAGTCGCAGCACATCGTTCGTGCCGTCGTAGGCGATATAGGCAATCCAGGGGATCCCGCTATCATCCAGGGCCAGGGCGGGGAAGTCCTCCTGCCGGTCCGGGTGGGCCAAGGCGTAAGCCTGTATTTCCGGCAACACTTCGCCGGAGCTTTCCAGGCACAGGAGCAAGCAGCTTGTCAGCCAAATGGTTTTCATGGCGACCCCATAGCAGGTGAATCCCCAAAGGTCCACCCATCTGCGGGCCCATGTCCGGTTTCCTAAGCCTGGATGCCACCAGGCCCATGAGTAATCCTTGCTTCAGGCAAGGCCTTTTGTAATGAACATCGCAGATATATGCATCGTTCATTTACAGAAAGAACCCTTCCCTTAGGCACCGGTGCAACCGTACAGTCAACCCGCAAGGAATAACACCGTTCCAGCACCAACATCCAAGCCCCGGTCCACCATGAAAGATATCCTCGTTCTTCTCCTCGCGATCTGCACCCTCCTCTCGGGAGCATCAGCCAAGCGACCCAATATCCTGTTCATCCTCGCAGATGACCAGTCGCCCTTTGACCTGAAAATGTACAACCCCGACTCGAAGCTGGAAACCCCGGCACTCGCGCGCCTCGCGGCAGAAGGGATGGTCTTTGACGGGGCGTACCACATGGGATCCTACTCCGGGGCGGTCTGCAGTCCATCGCGGCACATGATCATGACCGGGCGCACGGTCTGGCACCTGCCGCATGGCAAGGGCTACCGGAACACAAAAAATGTCCTGCCCGCGGTCGATCCCGCCGAGAACAGCATGCCGGCGATTTTCAATCGCGCCGGTTACGACACCATGCGAACCTGCAAGAACGGTAACAGCTACAAGGCGGCCAATGAAAAATTCACGGTTCGGCACGATGCCACCCGGCGGGGCGGAACGGCCGAAACCGGCAGCGCCTGGCACGGGAAACAGGTCCTGGACTACCTCGATACGCGGCAGGCCACCAGGGATACCGACCCCTTCCTCATCTATTTCGGCTTTTCACATCCGCACGACACGAGGGACGGGACCCCGGAACTTCTCGCGAAGTACGGTGCGGTGAACCACACGGACAAGGACAGGCTGCCTGCGGCCAACCCCAAACAGCCCCAGCTGCCCCTAAACTATTTACCCAGGCACCCCTTTCATCATGGGCACCCGGGCCTGCGCGATGAAGTCAGTGTGCGGGGGGTGTGGGAAAAACGGGACGAGCGGACGATCCGAAACGAACTGGGACGCGAATTCGCCTGCAGTGAAAACATCGACCTCCAGGTGGGGAAGGTACTCAAGAAACTGGAGGAGATGGGCGAGCTCGACAACACCTATATTTTCTACACGGCCGATCATGGCATGGCCATTGGCCGCCATGGCCTGCAGGGCAAGCAGAACCTTTACGAGCACACCTGGCGGGTCCCCTTCATCGTGAAGGGTCCCGGCATCAAGCACGGACGGGCCCAGGGGAACATTTACCTGCTCGACGTGCTGGGGACAATTTGCGACCTCACGGGGGTTCAGGCACCGGACACGGTGGAAAGCATCAGCTTTCGCCCGGTGCTTGAGGGGAAGCAGGAAACGATCCGCGATACACTCTTTGGCGTCTACTGCGGCGGCACCAAGCCGGGCATGCGCTCGGTCCGCAAAGGGGACTGGAAACTGATCAAGTACGACGTGATCAACGGAACCGTCCGTGAAACCCAACTGTTCAACCTGGGCGACAACCCCCGGGAATACATCCAGGAACATCACGACCCCGCAGTGAAAGCCCTCACCGGCATTTCGCCCAAACCCCGCCAGGTCAACCTGGCCGGCAACCCCGAACACGCGGCCAGGCTCGCCCAGATGGAGGCCCTCCTGCTGGATGAAATGCGGCGGCTCGATGACCCGTACCGGCTGTGGAACCAGCCCCAGGATGAAATCGTCCCCCAGGTGGAAAAGCCCAGGCGAAAGAAGAAGAAGAAAAGTCCTGTGAAAAAGTGACCTGAAGATCTGGTCCCCGAAAGATTAGACCGCCCTACTTCGCCTTACTTCGGCTTGGGTTTCCGCGGGTAATAGCGCGTGATAACCGACTGCAGGTCAACCTCGACGGATTGCTGCCAGGTCGCGAAGGACCGGGCCATGTCCTGCAGCTTCTCCGGCATCCTGACCGCCAGGTTGTTTTCTTCGTAGGGATCGGCCAGGAGGTCGTACAACTGCCACTGGCCGTCGCCCCGCTTGATCTGGCGCACGATCTTGTATCGATCGCCGGTCCAGGCATCCCAGCCGTTGGAATGAAAGCCGATGGGCTTCTCGCGCCGCAACTCCGTCCTTCCCCCGCTTTCGATCAGCGGGCGCAGGCTGATCCCGTCGTAGGCGCGGTCATCCGGAAGCGGGATGCCGAGAATATCGAGCACGGTGGGAAAATAATCGGAGGTCACGCAAGGATGGGACGTGGCGAAGGGCCGGGGGATGCCCGCCGGCCACTCCAGCAGGCCGGGAACGATGACCCCGCCTTCGTGCAGGTGGCGTTTCCATCCGCGGTAGGGCCCCGTCGAGCCGATGGGGGTGTAGGCGAATTTGCCGTCATTCCGATCCGTCAAGGTAACGTTTTTCCGTTCCTTCAGGTTGGGCCCGTTGTCACTGGCAAACCACAGCATCGTATGTTCCGCGATCCCCAGGCTGCGCAGTTCCTTCCGCAAGCGCCCGACCTGGCGATCGATGGCGGTGATGTTGGCGAAATAGACCTGCTCCTGCGGGTCGCAGTCGGGGTACAGCGCCATCAGTTCCGGGTTTTTACCCAGGGGCGTGTGGACGTTGTGAAACCAGACCAGGGCCATGAAGGACTTTTTAGCCTCTGCCTGTGCACGGATCCAGGCGATGGACTTGTTCATGACGATGGCGGCATCGTCGCCGCGCAGGCTCGGGTCTTTCCGGGCCTCCTCCATCGGGATATTGCGCCCGTTATCGTAATACAGGTCGATCACGCCCCCCTTGGGCTCCTTGCGGTACGGGTCAAAGGTCGAGATAACATTGCGGGTGGAGAACCAGTGGTCGAAACCGGCCATGCCCGGGGTCATGACATGCGTACCCGCCCGACCCGGGTCGAATCCGCCCACATGCCATTTGCCGAAATGGCCAGAAACGTAGCCCTTGGCCTTGACCGCCTCGGCCAGGGTGATCTCTTCCTCGGGCAAATGCGCTTCATTGGGGGACACGGGACTGCTGATGTTC
>JAYGFS010000025.1:0-21869 GCA_046581765.1 Verrucomicrobiota bacterium | reverse complement strand
TGCCGCCGGGCGACTGGTATGTCGGAACGGATGCCTTGGCCTTCCTTCAGGATGAATGGTACAACGATGTGCTGCGCACCCAGATCCTGGACCCGTTCGCAGACGGTGCAAGCGTGATCACGCTTGAGGACGGCACCGTGCGCATCGAAGTGGACATAGCGCTGTTCCCTTATATCCAGGCAGTCGAGATGCTGAACGTGATATCCAACATCGTCAGCATGAGCTGGTCGAGCGTCGACCAGCTGCCGTACCAGGTGGAACGCTCGACCAATTTAGTCAGCGGGGTCTGGACGAACTCGCCCTCCGGGACCCTTCCCCGGCAGCAAAGCCTGCAGCTGGGTACGGGTGGAAGCCTCCTCTACGATGACCCGATGCCCGCCGAACGGATGGGTTTCTACCGGATCATTCCCCAGTAGTCAGCGGCACCCGAATCTCAAACTCGGAGCCCCCCGGCCCGGTATCGACCAGGCGCAGTTCCCCGCCCATGTGTCGGCAGAGCTGGTTGCTGATACTGAGGCCAATGCCGTTACCATGGGCTTTTCCGCTGAGTCCCGGCTCGAACAAATTCTTCTGGCGATGTTCCGGAATACCTTCGCCCCGGTCTCTAATGAAGAAACTGCAGACCTCAGTACCGTGGCTGAAACGGCAGACGATTGGTCGTCCTTGCGGAGACGCTTCAACCGCATTGCGCAAAATATTTTCCATGACGAAGAGCAGCAGGTTGCCCTGGTAGCCTGAAAATTCAGCTTTCGCCCCGTTCAAGTATTCCAGTGGAATGCCTTTTTCCTCCGCACTTGGCCGGACCTTGTCCAGGACGAGATGGATAATCTCCTCACTGCTCAAGCTGTAGCTCAGGCCCTCCTTCTCGTCCTTGATGACCTCAATAACTTCCTGGATCATGTCCTGCAGTCGCGCGCCGGCCTGGCGGGAAGTGGCCGGGTCAACGGTGCCTCCGGAGAATTGCTCGTCCAGGGATAGGTTGAGGTTGAAAACGGCATTTTTCAGGCCGTGAAACAGGTTGGCCGAGATCGCACCGATCGCGGCCGTCTTGGCGTGCAGGGTGAGTTCCTGGTTGGCCCGGACGAGGGCCCGGTTTTTTTGCGCCAGCTGCCTGAATGACAGAAATAGCACGAGGCCTATAATCAGGCTGCCAATCGCGAAAGCGAAGAGGGACTGGGTGCGAAGATGATGATCAAGGGAGACAAAGTCGTCGATCGTAGCCTGGCCATCGATGAGGAATTCAGCGTGACCGAAACCGGTCTCCCCCAGGGGCGTGTGCAGGGGGACGATGACATGGAGGAGGGGAACCGGTTCGTCGCTCAATTCATCGAAGGGATCGGAGAACAAGGTGTCGAGGATGACCGCCTCATCCAGGTGGGACCAGGGTTGGCGTTGCTTGAGCAGACTGTGGACTTCGGGGGAGAGCTTACTCGCGACCAGGTTATCGGGCAAGGCGTCGAGGGCTTCGCCATCCATATCATAGGTGCGTATGCCGAGCACGCCCTTGAGGTCCACCATCTGAAGGACCAGGTTCAGTGGCGACTGGCGGGCGAAGGAGGCTTCACGTTGCGCAACCGCATAAAATATCGACGCATCGCGCCCGAGCATCTGTTGGCGTATTTCCTGTCGCAGCTGCAGGGTGACCATGGCCACCACCCCGGCAAAAATCACCAGGGTGAATAGGATAACCATAAATTGTTTCGCTTTCATGCGTGGCGGATCATGCGCGATCGTTCAGTCGAAAGTATACCCGATTCCCAGCAAGGCGGCAAGCTGTTGGTAGGTATCGAGTGGGTCGTTCGACGTAGTATCCTCCCAGGAGGTCTCTGCAAAGGCGGTCCAGTGTTCCCAGGCGCGTTCGATCCGTAGCCTGCCACGAAAAACCCGGCGATAAAGTACCTCGTTGTCCAGGTTGAAGATATTGGCCGGCCGGCTGCCGTAATCGGTTTCTCGGTAACTCGTGGATAGCCCGGATGTCCAGGGCCCCCTGCGATGTTGCAGGCGGTACAGGATTTGCCAGTTGTTGTAATTATAATAACCGCCTCCGTTGTCGTCGACTTGTCGCCGGGTACCCTGCAGGCGATTGTGCAAGGCCTTTTTCGTGTCCCAATACCAGCTCGTGGTGATCCGCGCCTGGTCCGCACGGATATCGGTTGATCCATCGAGCCGTGCCCCGCGGGCCTCGCGGCGTACCCGGCTGTCGTAATCGTAGTTCCCCCGCTGCAGTTCGGCTTTTACGGTGGCGCGGTCGAAAACGTATTTGAGATCCAGGCGAGTCAGCCCCCGGTCGTAATCGTCGGGTGAATCGGATAACTGGCTGCGAAAACCGCCTGCCTCCGCACCCAGGGTTGTCCGTTCCCCGAAACGCCTGCCGTAGGTCAGCACCCCTCCGATTTCGTACTGTTTCAGGCGTATCGCATTCAATTCAATTTCCGAGAAGGCCGCGTCAAAGAACTGGTCGATATAGAACAGATGCACTTCACTTCCGATGGAACCGAAACGGTGATGATGGCGTTTGTAGCCGGCCTGGCCGGTGAAGGTCTGCTCGTCCTCCCCTCGCTTGAGGTCAACATAATGATGTTGATCGGCAAAGGCATAGACGTAAAATTCGTTGATTTCCGGATGCAGGTTAAAGAGAAATCCTTCCACTTCTACCATGCTGAAGGTGCTGTTCCTGGGGTTGAAGGCGCTGAACTGCACATTTTCCTTGTAGCCGATACCCAGGTTCAGGCTGGCGGACCCCTCCCATTTTGATACCGGTTCCTGGGCCTTTGTGGTGGCATCTGGGTTCAGCCACCTATCGAGCAGCTCCTCTGCCGTCGTGTCGGGACCGTAGTCGCCCGCCTGTTCTTCCGCCAATGCTGCATGCCACGACAGCAAACTCCCTAATAGTATCAACCGCCTGATCACTGATATTTTGTGGGAAGCGTGATGCGTGAACGTCGCTGGCCGCGCACCGTCACCTCCAGTTCCGGCACCGGTCGGTGCCTGTTTGCATCAATTGCGGGTTTCGCGCAATAAGTCGCGCCGGCTATCCGCATCACCATCGGTGGTGGAAGGCCGATTAGAATTGAGCGTCTCACGGTCTACGGTCACGGGACGATCAGGCTGATCGGGCCGGACCACCGAATCCGTGGTGCGTCGCGCGGCCGCATCGCGAAGTGATGCCGCGGTGTCGCGTATCGTGCTGGCACTCAGACGCGGATCGGCGTTGCGATCATCGATACGATTGCGTATACGTATGCTCTCGGCATTCCGGCGCAAGCTGTCCTGGATAGCGGCCAGCGAAGAGGCCCGGTCCAATTTGTCGGAGCGCAGGTCCTGGAGGCGTTGCTGTTCCCGAATCTGTTCCAGGCGTTGGGTGCGGTGCTGGGCGATGATTTCGCGGCGCTCGTCTTCGCTTGCTGCCTGTTGTATCGCCGCAGCCAGCTGCTTATTACTCTCAACAATTTCGGCCTGGCTTTGCTTCAGGGCTGCCAGTTGTTCCTCGCGTTGATCGGCAGTCAATGCTGAGCCGGATTCAACTTCCGGGGGCAGGGGTCGTTCGGGGCGGTTCTCTTCCAGCCAGGATTTTACCTCCAACCGTGCGACACGTGCCTGCTCGCGCTGGGCCGCGAGTTGGTCTACATGGGCATCACGCCAGGCTTCGGCAGCAGCTTTTCGTTGGTCCGCAGAAGCGTCAGCATAATCTTCCAGCACCTTTTTCAGCGCGTCGACCAGGGTTTGCTTGTTATCCCGGATGCTTTTCAGTTTTTGCTCCAGATCCTCCGGCAGTACGGGATGCTCCCGCTCGGGAGGAGGGGTATCAACGGCGGCCTCACCGTCGATCACCGGGCCTTGGGCCAGCAGGGTCGAAGCGAGCAGTGCGAGGCAAAGAATTATGTAAGCACGCATGTTCATCATGGGTTTAACGTCTTTCATTATTTCAATCTACATCTATTACAAGCAGTCGTGATGCCAATATTTTCAAGGATTGCTTAAGTTGCTTATTTAAAGGTGGATACATATGAGTGAGGATTTGTATTGCGGTCCACAGCACCGTATTTGGGGATTATTACCCAATATACATGGGGATTATTCCCCACTTTCCGTCTTCTCCAGCCGATAGCGAATGTAATCGCGGTTGACCCCGAGCAGGCGGGCTGCGGCCGAGACATTGTTCCCGGCCTGCGCCAATGCCAGGTGGATCAGTCGCAGGTTGGCCCCTTCGATGGTGAAGCCTTCCTCGGGAAAGTACCAGCCATCCACCAGCCAGTCCTCCGCATCGCCCACCGGCTTGAGGTGCAATTGGTCGAAGGGAAGCACGTCATTTCCGTGCAGGACCAACTGTCGTTCGATCTCATGGCTGAGTTCCCGCACATTGCCTGGCCAGGGGTAGGCCCGTAGATTTTCCCCTCCTTCCGGGGCGATCGATGCATCGGGCAGGCGGTACCGGCACTTGAGATGGCGCAGGAGATGTCCGGCCAGCGGACGGATGTCCCCGGGTCGTTTCCGGAGGGGCGGGATCTCGACTTTTAGCACGTTCAAACGATGGTAGAGATCCGAGCGGAAGGTTTGTGCGGCCGCCATGGCTTCCAGGTCCTCGAGGCTGGCGGTAATTAAACGGACATTGATGTCGATCGAGGTGGTACTGCCGACGCGGCGGATGACCCCGTCTTCAATGGCGGTCAGCAAGGTGGCCTGCGCCGCCGCAGGCAGACTGGAAATTTCATCGAGAAACAGCGTGCCTTGATTTGCGGCCTCGAACAAACCCATGCGGGACTCGTGAGCATCGGTGAACGCCCCGCGTTCATGGCCAAAGAGTTCGGACTCCACGAGATTCTCGGGCAGTGTCGCGCAATTGAGCTCGATGTAGGGCTGATTGGCCCGTGGACCCGCGTGATGCAGGAAACGTGCGAAGGTCGATTTCCCGGTTCCGGTTTCACCCTGGATCAAGACCGGGGGCAGGTGCTCATCCAGTCGATAGTCGGTCACCAGGATGCGGTCGATCTGTGCCTTGACGGGCTTCAGGCCCGGGCTCCAGAAGAGGCCTCCCGAAGCATGCGCGATCCGGGTGTTCTCGTGTTCCTGGCGACGCTTTCCTTCCCGTTCGTTTTGACAGCGCTCAAACACCAGTGGGAGCTCGAAGGGATCAAAGGGTTTCGTCAGGTAGTCAGCGGCCCCATGTTTTATCGCACGCACGGCGGAATCCACCCCGCCGTCAGCCGTCATCACCACCACGGCGGTGGAGGAGGAAATGATCCCCTCTTCCAGCAGGTCAAGGCTGCTGCCGTCGGGCAGGTTGATATCGAGCAGGGCAAAATCGAAATCCGTATCTGCAAGGGCTTTCCGGGCCTCGGCAATCGTACCGGTTGCGACCACCTGGGCCTCTTCCTGCATCAGCAGGGCCGTCAGGCGTTTCTGGAAGATCGTTTCGTCTTCCAGGATCAGAATTTTCCGGTTCTTTAAGCGGTCGGTTGAAATGAGGTGTGCCTCGCATCCGGGTCGATATCGGGAAAAGCATTATACACATCAAGAAGATTGTCACCGAATTGCGTGGATATACGCAAAAAATTGTTCCACGCCCTGACCCGGGCTGACCGGCCCCGTAGGGTCTCGGGGTATCCCTTCGCTGAGTACCGGCAGGCCCATGGACTGTATCAGACGGTCATTGACGGTTCATTCCCACCCGCATGAGGGGGAGTATCCTCTTCACGAAGGGCGTATCCAGCTTGAACAGGGCATAGCCCGGCGCCCCCAGTCGGCGGGTGACCTCAATCTGCTCAAACAGCTGATCCGGACCCAGCTCGGATTCGTTGGCGACCAGGCCGATGCCGGGGAAGATCCGCCCGCGGGCCTGGGGAAGTTGAAGTTGGTTCCGTACCCAGCCCTCGAACTGGTAAGGATTCACGGTGTAGTTCATGGGCGTGACAAAGTCGACCGTGCCCTCCCGGAGCCAGGCCGCCCAGTCCTGGCCGCGACTGCTGATGCAGTCGGGGTAGCTCCCGAAGACAGCGGCGGAGATTTTCAACTGCGGCTTGATCGCTTTGATCTCGCGATGGACCTGGGAAACAAAGCGGCTGATTTCGCGGGCTCGAAACTGTTCAAATTGCCCGGCGCGTTTGCCCCCGGGACAGGCATCTGCCGGCCAGTTCGCCACCTTGATCCCCAGGTACCTTTCAAAGGCTTTGCGGGCGGCACTTGAATAATCCCCATCCCGATCCTTGTACCGAATATAATCAAGATGGATGCCGTCGATATCATACGTGTTCGCGACTTCCTTGAGCGCGTTTATTTCAAAGCGAATGTTTTCCGGGTGGGAGGGGCTGAGCCAGGGAAGGGGACGGCCATCTGCCCGGGTTTGCAGGCGCCCGGCCTTCAGGCAACGCTTGTAAAAGGCCGAGTCCGGCCTTATCTGCCAGCAGACCTTCCAGACATGGACTTCGAGTCCGTGGCGTCGAGCGGCTTCCGTGCACTGGGCCACCTGGTCACCGAATTTCTCGAGCGTCTGGGATGCGGGTAGCCATTTGCTCGGGTAATGCGCCTTCGAGCTCCACATCATGTTCGCCAGGACGGCGGTGATGCCATGGGCCTTTAGTTCGCGGCAGGTTTCCTCCCAGCCACCGGCGTACAGGCCGGTGCCGTTGTGGTCCCAAACCGCGCGCCACTCGGCCTGGGCCGGCTCCTGGGCGAGGGCGAGGGCGTTGATTTGCCGGCGTTCCAGGATGCGAAAAGTCTTCAGTGCTTCGATCGATTCCCCGCCTTGCAGTTGTTTGATACCCTGGTCGTTCAACGCGCTGCAGTGCTTGAGCAGGCTCGTCACCGCGTTGGGATTCGTTGCCCGCCCGGGATGAATGATGCGAGCGGCCGCCCGATTCTGTATCCAGGCCGCATGGATGCCCGGCACGTCCGGATTCTTCCGTGCGATCATCGTGGTCAGCATATGGACCTTCCCGCTTTTATCTCCGGCACGCAGGATATTCGAAAACCAGTAGCCGGCCGGCGTTTCCACGCAGGCCGGGATGCCGTGATGGCGGCCGTTGGCATGCTGCCACTCGGCGATGACGCGGCCCTCACTGTTCGCCGGTGTGACGGGAATGATATGCCAGGCATGATCGTAAACCACGGATGGAAATCCATCGGCGGAGAAGACCTGTTGATTCCAGCGCCCGAATTCCTTGGAGCTTTGATATCGGCCAATGCGTACCTGCATGAGTTGCGCCAGGCCGGCATCGTCCCCGTAACACACGATCAATTGGCCCCCGCGCTTGACGAAGGTGCCGAGTGCCCGGCGCTCCCCGGTTTCCGGCCGGGGGTTGAACGGCAGGATCGCGGTGCCCGGTGCCTGCAAAAGACCCGCAACTACTTCGTCGTCGGAAATCCAGGCATGCGTGATGCCCGCGTCGTTCAGCCAGTAGTCCACGCGCTCACTGGCCTGCCGGGCGGTGGATCGGTCAGCCGCATTGCGGGTCGAGCTCGTCGCATGAACCAGGTAGACTCGATCCGTATACCCTTTGAAGGTTTTCGCGGTGAAGCGGGTGTCGCGACTGGCGCCTTTCCACAGGGCCAGTCGAATCTGAGAAACCTGGTTCCAGCCCGCGGGCTTGCCTTCGCGCGATGCCCGGCCCTTGGTAAACAGCAGGGTGTTCATGCCCGCCCGCTGGATCGGTGCGTTCATCACGTACCACCCGTCCCCACTTTTACAGTAGAGGGCCACCAGGCGAATCGCCGTGGGGTCAGGACAGGTGAACGAAAGAGAAAAACTGCTGAGCTTGCTGAAATCGAAGCGGCCTTTCCGGTCCCAGTGCAATCGGTCCCCGGAACGGCTCATCGGGCAGTCGAAGATGAGTCCGAGTGAGCCTTGGCTGGGTTTCGGGGCCGGGGAGGTGGCGCTCCAGAACCCGGCCGTTTGGAAATCGTCGATCAGGGTTGTTTGTCGTGCGCCGACCGCCCCGAGCAGGAGGAGATTCGAAAAGCAGCCCAGGACAATGCTTCGCATCATGCCTTGCGTGCCCGTCGCTTTTCGGCCATCCAGACGTCCAGCAGGTTGACCAGGTACACGGCGATAAAATAGAGCAAGCCTAGGCCGATCCGTCCCCAGTCGATTTTAGCCGGCTCATCAAATCGCGTGCCGAAGATATATTGCCAGTTGTGGACGAGTGGTCGCATGATTTCGGTCATCAACAGGACGAAGGAAGAAAGGATGCAAACTATGTAGAAAACGCCCACGGCAGGACGTTTCTGGGCAATTTGCCCGGCACCCGGAAGCACGAAGGCGGAGAGGGCAATGGGCAGCAGGCGGCGTTTTCCGGGCTTTTCGTTGCGTGCAGCCGGGGTGTCCGACTCCGCCTCGTCCAGGTAGCCGGGATTCGGTTTCGAGGATTCTTCACTCATCAGGCGCGAGCCACCTCGACGGGTTCGATCGCCTGGTACGGAGGCACGAGGATTTCCGCGTGCTCCGCCTGTAGCGACCAGGGCCCGGTTTGGGTTACGGTCAGGTTCACCAGCGCGCCGAGCAGGTCGCGCTCATCGTGGAAAAACACCAGCCGGTTGTCCGGGGTTCGACCCCGCCACTTGTCCTTGGCCCTGCTCTCAACCAGGACTTCCACGACCTGGCCCTGGTAGCGGAGATTCCTGCGCGTGATGATCGTTTCCGCCAGCTCGTCAATGATCAATCGCCGCCGTTCTTTTTCATCGTCGGTGACGTCATCGGGCATCGTGCGTGCCGCGACCGTCTTCGGTCGTTCCGAGTACTTGGCCAGGTGCACCTTGTCCAGCTCGAGTTCCTTGAGCAGGGCATGGGTATCCATAAATGCCTCATCGGTTTCACCCGGAAAGCCGACGATGATATCGGTGTTGATCGCTGCATCAGGAAGGATGGCGCGGATGCGTGCGATGACACTGCGGTAGTCCTGGGCGGCGTACCCGCGCCGCATGTCCCCAAGTACCTTGTCGTTTCCGGCCTGGACCGGGACCTCGAAGTGCGGGCAGACCTTGGGGATGTCACGGACCGCCCGGATGAGCTTGTCGGTCATGTAATTGGGGTGGCCGGTAAGGAAGCGAATACGGAGAAGCTGTTCATTCTCCGCCACGTCCTTCAGCAGGTCGGCCAGGTCGTAGGGTTCGTCAAAGTCACAGCCGTAGCGGTCGACAATCTGGCCGAGCAGCATAATTTCGCGCACGCCCTGCTCGGTAAGTTTCTCGACCTCGCGAAGGATCTCCTCGCGGGTTCGGCTTCGTTCCACGCCCCGGCGATAGGGGATGATGCAAAAGGTGCAGGCATGTGAGCAGCCGAGCACGACGGGCACATTGGCGATGACCGTGGATGTCTTTTGCAGGGCGGGGAGGATGTACTCTTCATCCTGGATGGCATTCAAGATCGCCTTTTGCAGGGTTTCCTCCACTTTGTCTGGGTCGAGTTCCGCTTCCTCGGCGAGGAAATGCATCAGGGGCTCCGTATCCGAGGGTGGCATGAAGACGTCTACGTAGGGGAAGCGTTCTTTCAGGCGGCCCGATTCCTTCATCCCGACCATGCAGCCCATGAGGCCCACCTTCAGGTTCGGGTTCCGCAGCTTGAGCTGGGAAATGTACTGCAGCCGCCCGACCGCCCGATCCTCCGCCTGCTGGCGAACCACGCAGGTATTCATGACCACGAGATCGGCTTCATCCGCCTTCTCGGTTTGCTGGTAGCCCAGGGATTCCAGTTGAGAGCCGAGGTGACGCGAGTCCGCCTCGTTCATCTGGCAACCGATGGTCCATATGTTGTACTTTAGCGACATCCGGGAAAATATAGGGGCAAATAGGGCCGTGTAAAGATTTCTCGGGTTCCCGTTTCCGGGGAAACCCGTACCCGCGTCTACCCGTCGGAGGTGCGGTACCCGCTTAGCGTGGAAGCAGAAGCTTGGCTCTGCGGGGCGGGGCCAGGTTCTCCTGGCCGGCCTGCGGTGGCAGCACGCCTTCGCCAACCAGCTGGTTGTCCATCTCCGGGGTCAGCGGGACGGGCAAGGGAGGGAGGCCTTTACGCAAGACCTCCATCTGGTAGTCCCGCAGGTGCTTTTCGAGTTCTGCGCCGGTATATTTTGACTGTTTCATCACGGTTGGTTTTACCGGCGGCTTGTGCTCCGTTTTGCGGGCAAGGTACTTGCTTCGCGTGGAACTGGAAGAGGGACGGCCGATGCTGCCTCTGGATTTGGTCGCGCTGACGAGGGCCGTTGTCTGCATCTTGATTGTTTTCTCATCGCCGTTCCTGGCGATGACCGCGCTTTCCTCCTCGTAATTAACGGATATGAGCGCGATGCCGTCGATATCCTGATCGGGCCGCAGGGTAAAATTCTTTTTCTCCTTGAGCTGCATCAGGCCGATGCGGGGTCGGCCCTGGTTATCCTCCATAAGCATGGTCATGCGATAGGATTCCACCCAGGAGGGGCCGGTGGCGGGTGGTCGGATCTCCGGTGGCTTCACCGGTGCCGGGGCCGTTCCAAACGGGGCCTTGTCGATAATGACCTGGTAGCGGTCAAAGCCCGACGGGGCTGCGCCTAATACAAGAATGGGGAGAACCCAGCCCAGCATGGTGAAGAAAGCTTTCATAACTTGTCCCGATTAAACACTTTATTACAGACCCTGTACATCCTAATTTCGTTCAGATAAATCAGAAGTCAATGTCCATCGAAATCACCAGTACGCAAAATCCGCAGGTTAAAGAGCTGCTGCGCCTGCGCAAACGAAGTGCCAGGGAGCGCGAAAGGCGTTTTCTCATCGATGGGCTGCGGGACCTGCAGCGGGCCGTTGCATCCGGGGTGGAGATCGAGGCGATCTACTTTTGCCCGGAGCAGGTGGAGTCAGGCTCCATCTCCGGCCTGGGGCCGGGGATCCGCGTCAGTCCCCCCATCCTGGAGAAAATCACCTACCGGGAGAACGCCGAGGGCTTCGTCGCGGTGGCCCATATGCGCACGCACGAGCTCGCTCAACTGACAATTTCCGAGAACCCCCTGATCCTCGTGGCGGCATCTATCGAAAAGCCCGGGAATCTCGGGGCCATTCTGCGGACGGCTGACGCCGCTGGGGTGGATGCCCTCCTCGTTTCGAAGCCTGCCGTGGATCTGTATAACCCGAACGTGATTCGTTCCAGTACGGGCGCCGTGTTCTCCGTGCCGCTGGCCGTCGCCGAGGGCCCGGTCATCCGGGATTGGCTGGACGAGCGGGGCATCCGTGGAATCGCCGCGCTTCCCGGTGCGCGGAAATCGCTTTACGCCGCGGATCTGCGGGGGCCGCTCGCCTTTTTCCTGGGGCGGGAGCAGGACGGCCTTTCGGCGGAGTGGCAGGCCGCTGCCGCGGTTCACCTGGCGATTCCCATGCGGGGCCTTGCGGATTCACTGAATGTTTCGGCCACCGCTGCCATTCTCGCTTATGAGGCCGTGCGTCAACGGGAAGGCGGATGACGCAAGCCGTTCTTTACCGATGCGGCTTTAGGGGCTACCTTTCCGCGTAACCATGACTGCCAAGCAACCACGAAACTAATGGACGAATATCGCAGAGAGGTTTCCCGCGCCACCGTCTGGATCACCCGCATTGCCCTCGCCCTGGGTTGCCTGCTCTCCGTCTACCTGACTATCGCCTCGCTTAAGCAGGGGCAGGTCTACGGATGCATCGGGGAGCCCGCGTGTTACCTGCCACTGCGCACCCGCTGGGGACACTGGTTTGGACTGCCGATCGGTGTGCCGGGAGCCATTGTCTACGGCATCCTGTTTATTCTCTCCTTGAAGATCAAGGCCTACACGACGGAGATCGCTTCACCCCAGGTGCGAAGCGGGTTTGTCTTTCTTGCCGCCCTGACCGCCTTCGCTGGCGCCTGGTTGCTCGTGGTGCAGATCGGCCTGATGCGTTCGATCTGTCCCTACTGCGTGGTGGTGAATCTCTGTGGCATCCTGGTGATGATCCTGTATAGTAGCTGGTTCCTGCAGAATTATGCTTCGTCGCTTTGGGCCTTGCTGGCGGTGGTTCTGGTGATGTCAGGACATTTCATCGGGTTTTTTGAGCCGGTGCCGGGTGGATCCGGAAAGCCGAAACCCACGAAAGCCGCAGTGGCCCCGGTGGCCGAGCCCGTGGATGAATTCGTGGGCAGCATCGCGTCAATCGCGACAAGCTTCGAACCGGCGAAGGTCCGGGAAAAGGATGACCGTGAACTGGTCTTCGATACCGCCGGCCTGACGGTCACCAAGGCCCAGGAGATCGGCTTGAACGACAAGGTCATCTTGCCACCGGCACCCGTTCTCACCCCGCCGCGGGTGTTTGACGAGATGGTCGATGGAGATGGGACCATGGGCACCCGGGTGCAACGAACCCATTACGAATTGGCCGCGGGGAAGATCAGGCTGAAAGTGGGGACGGTCCCGGTTATGGGTTTGACGAATGCCACTCACGTCATCGGATTGATGTATGACTACACCTATACGGATTCAGTCACGATGTATCGCATGCTGGATCAGGCGGTAAAACGATACCGGGGGCAAGTGGCGGTGGTGCTGATACCCGTGCCGCTGGACAAGGATTGCAACGACTGGGTGGTGTACACCAAGGATCCGCAGACCAACTCGTGTGATTATTGTACATTGAGCAGCCTGGTTTGGCGGCAGCGGCCTGACACGTACCTTGCCTTTGAGGCATACCTGACCAAGACCACCCCGCCTCCGCCGGTGTACCAGGTGGAGGCCGTGGTCCTAAAGCTCCTGGGTAAAAAGATATTCAACAGCTCGTTTAACCAGGATGATGCCTATCGCAACCTCCGCAAAAATGTCGCCCTCTACCGTAAGCTCGAGCTCGGTCCGGTACCCAAATTGATCACCCGGAAGCGTGTGGCCCTGGGGGTCACTCCGATTGCCGAGGATTTATATAATTACCTGGAAAACCTCCTCTTGCTGGAGCCGCCGGGCGAAGGGGAAAAGCCCTGAGCCCCTGGGTCTCAGGAGATCCAATCCGCGAGCTTTTTAAGGTCCGCCCGATCGCTCTCCCGCACATCCAGTAGGGGTGGCCTTACCGGTCCGCCAACCAGGCCGAGTTGATCCATCATGCGTTTCATGGCGGAGACTTCGTATCCCTTGCCGCGGCGGCGGAAGGCGTAGAGGGGGATGACGAAGTCGTTCATGGCCTGTTCAAGTTGCTCGGGATCGCCATTCGCGGCCCATTCATGGAGTTTGATCGATAGGGCAGGATCTACATTGGAGATGCTTGAGGTATAGGTGCGAATGCCGCTTTCGTAATAGGCGGGCACCTGGTCGTCTCCGGCCCCGCCGATCCAGCGAAGTTTGTCGCCGACGTGATCCATGATCATCCGGTAGCGGGGGATATCGGCCTGGCCATCTTTCCAGGCGACAAGCGCTTCGATATCGGTCATCGACTCAACCTGTTCCGGCGTGAAAACCGCCCAGTCCCGGCTGTAGACGAGCAGGCCGAGATCGGAGGCGTTTGCGATGGCCAGGTAATAGGCTTTCAGCGCCTCGAAGGCCGCGTTCGGGTAGTAAGGGGGAAAGGCGAGAATGCCATCGACGCCCATGTCGGCTGCGCTTGAGGCCATGTGCGGGGCAATGGTCCAGTTAAATCCGGCAGCGGCGATGACCGGCACCTGTCCGCCGACGACTTCCACCGTGGTTTTTACCACCGCGGCAAATTCCTCCGCGTTCAGCGAATACATTTCGCCGGTGCCCCCGGCGGCGACGATGGCACAGAAGGGGTGATTGAGCAGGGACTCGAGGTTGTTTCTCAAGCCGTCGAGGTCGAGGGACAGGTCGTCCTTGAACGGGGTGATGGGAAAGGCGACAACCCCTTCCAGTTTTGCGCGTAGTTCTTGGCGGTCCATGGGTTGCTTTCCTTTCAACATCTTTTCAAATTAACCCCGGACGAATCGACCGGGCAATAGTGCTGCAGTGAAGGCATACCTTCATGCCGGAACATCACCAGCGGGGCAGCACGCGCTTCCAGTTCGGATCGACCCGTTTCCGCATCTCGGCCTCGTCATCCCGATTCCGGTACGGAATGCGCTCATACAGGGCCTTCCCCCGCGCCACCTGGTCGACATCCAGCTCCACCCCGAGCCCCGGCGCGTCCGGAATCCGCACGCAGCCTCCGCTGATCGGTACAGGCCCGCCCAGGGTGATTTCATCCAGGGCGGACTGCCACGGATAATGCGTGTCGCAGGCATAGGTCAAATGCGGGGTTGCCGCGGCGACATGGGCCATGCCGAGCAGTGATGCGCCGAGGTGGCTGTTCGAATGCATGGACAAACCGAGGCCGAAGGTCTGGCAGATCTTTCCCAGGTGTTGCACCTGCCGCGCCCCTCCCCAGTAATGATGATCACAGAGCACGATTTGCACGGCATCGAGCTCGAGCGAGCGGGGCAGGTCCGCAAATGAGGTCACCGCGACATTGCTCGCCAGCGGGGTATCAATACCCTCGGCCAGCAGGCGCTTCCGCACCTCGCCCATGCCCTCCAGGCCCGCGGTTGGATCCTCGAGATATCCGCCACCGGATAACTCTTCTGCGAGTGCGATCCCCACCCTGACCGATGTCTCCACCGACCAGGCACCGTTTGGGTCAATGCGCAAGGGTACCCCCGGCCCGAGCGTCTTTCGCAACTGTTTCACGGTTTCAATCTCGATTTCCGGATCGAGCACGCCCGCCTTGAACTTTACCGAGCCAAAGCCGTAACGCGCAATCATCTGCTCCACCTGGGCCACCAATTGCTCGGGCGAAAGCGCCTCACCGTATTCGTCTTCGCGTGCATCCTCGCCTTCGCCCCCCCCGCCGGCGTGCTTGTAAAAAGGATACGCTGAAAAAGGGACGGCATCCCGTACCCGTCCACCGATCAGGTCGCAGACCGCCTGGCCGGTCGATTTCCCAATCAGGTCAAGACACGCGATTTCGATGGCCGCAAAGGTCCGCGTATCCGCGTCCAGTGGATTCTCCCCGGGAACCAGGTGGGTCTGCGATCGAGCCATGCCTGCACCTTCACCTTCGATCAGGTCGACCAGGCTGCCGGTGAGTCGATAGGCATTCGCGCCGATGATCTGACAGCGCAGGGCCTCTAACGCAGCCGCGGGTTTTTCGCCCCCGTAGCTTTCTGAAATCCCGACCACGCCTTCGTCGCTGACCAGCTCGATGACCGTGCGCAAGGCGTAAGGCTGGTGCAGCCCGTAGGAACTCCGCAATGGCGGGTCCGCCATTGCGATGGAATGGATCTTCATATCGGCTATTTGCATGCCCGTGCATTAAGCAGGATGTCCACGGCCGTTTCAATCCTTCGGCCAATACATTCTTCCGTGCGGGACCCGATATGCGGCGTGGCGATGCCCAGGATTTATCGCGATAGGGCTTAGCGATGTTGCAGGGCCACTTCACAGAGGCGTTCGAAGCGATCGCCATCGAGGGGAAGGTCCAGGTGAAAGACCTCGGCGATCACCCGGGCCCAGCCATGGATAAAGTAGAGCCAGCCATCGCGGACGACCAGGCTGCGGGCCTCCTGTTGGGCTTCTGCCTGGTGCAGAAACGGGCGCTCTCCGCGGTAATTGAGTTCCCAGGCGTAACCGAAGTCCGGCCACCTGGCCCGGTCCGAAATCGGCGATCCCGGCCGATCCTTGCCCATGCCGGTGGCGTTCACCACCAGGGAATGCGCGGGCAGGGCGGCCAGTCGTTCATCGGCCGGATGCCCGGGCTTTACCAGGTGGTAGCTCACCGGGATCTGCAGGGGAAAAGCCTGGTGGATGCGCCGCATGTGGTCCAGCCGCTCGGCATCGATATCGGTAACGTGAATATGGTGCGGTTGGTTGCATCCGCGCGCTTCGTGCATCAAGTACCAGGTCAGGGCGACAGCGGCCCCGCCCGCGCCAAGGAGCAGCACCTCTGCCCCGCTGCGCTCCCAATGATCGGCCGGAAGGAAGCTGTCCAGGGCGATGCCGGAGGTGATGGGGTCAATCGCGGTGCCGGTCAACCGGGGGCCATTCTTGGCGATACAACTCACTTCCGACATGAGGGTTGCGAAGACGTCGAGCTCGTCGAAGAGGTCGCGTGAGGCCTTCACCAGGTTCAATTTATGGCTGGTTACGAGGGCCCCTCGAGACAGTGGATCATGTTTGATGAAGTGGACTGCTTCGCGATAGCGTTTTGGGTCATCGTTGAGTTTGAAATCCAGGCCGACGAGCCGGGCTTCTCCGAGTTCGAGTTCCTTGGCCCAGCCGGGAAAGATCTTCATCATGGATGACCCGGCGGTACTGACGCCGAGGAAATACATGGTAGGGATTTGCGCGGGTTCCATGGTGCAGGATGCGTCTTTGCCCGGGCGCTTTTCAAGAAGTCCCGCGCTCTTTCTGGCGAGGATCAGTCCTTGTCCCGGATCGCCCCCCATTCCTCTTTCACGCTTTTTCCTGCGGAGGTGGTGTAAAATATAAAGATCACTCCACCGAAGAGGCTGCAGGCTACGCCGCCGAAATAGACCAGCAGGGAGAGCAGGACCGCGTGTGTGCTGGCAACCCCGACCGCCGCGAACATCTGTTCGAACAAGCCTTCCCGGATGCCGAGGGCCCCGGGCGTGACCGGAATCGATGCGAGTACGGTGATAATCGGAAAGAAGGTGAAATAGTCGATCATCTGCACCTCGAGTCCCAGGCTCCTGCCGAAGGCTACGCAGGCCAGGGTGAGGAAGATCATGTTGAGCAGGGAGTAGATGCCCGCTTCAAGGATCATGCCGGGGCGGTTGCGGAAATCGTAGAGGGTGTCATAGGCACGCCGGATCACCGGGCCGATGCGCAGGCCCTGTTCCATGCGACGGAACAGGCGCGATCGCTCGAACAGGTTGATCCGGAAAAACACCAGCAATCCACCCAGGGTTCCGATGAAGAAAAAAAGCATCAACAGGCCGGGGATTTTGGTTTCCGCATGGCTGAGGAAAAAGGGCAGGCGCAAGCCGATGATCACCGAACAGAAAACCATCAGCACCAGCAGGCCGATCAGGCGGTCAGCAAGCGCGGTAGTTGCGGCTTCGGCCCGGGTGCCCTTTTCCGATTCGCGGGTCACATAGAATGCACGGATAACATCCCCGCCACAGGCCCCGGGCATGAAGGCGTTAAAAAACTGGCCGATAAAGAGGATCTGGAAAACCTTTCCGAAGCCCATCTGGAAGCCGTGCCCGATCAGCATCCGGTACCAGCGGAATACCCCGGCGAGGAGCCCGAGGAAGGTGAAGGTGAGTCCGGTGAGCAGCAAGGGCCAATTGCGCCCACTCGCCGAGAGGGCATCACGGAGCGCGGCGAGGTTCATCCGGCTGGAGATCCACCAGAGGATACATGCACACAATAGGATACGAATCAGCTGAGTGACCAGCCTGCGTTTCATGCGTGTTCGCCCCCACGGCGCTCCGCGATATCGCGATAGATGTCCTTAAGGGATTGTTCCAGCGGAACCGTCGGCTGCCAGCCGGTGCTTGCTTGAATCTTCTGTACATTGAGCAGGGCCGGGCGATCGGTTGGGCGAAACAGGGCTTTGTCGATCCGGATGCTGGGACTGACGCCCGCGATGACGCAGAAGCTCTCGAGAATGACCTGGATTTTCACGTTTCGGCCGGAAGCTATATTATAGGCTTCGCCCGCCTCGCCGGATTCCATGAGGAGGCGGTAGGCACGGGCGACGTCGTGGGCATCGGTGAAGTCGCGTTCGCTATCCAGGTTGCCGACATATATGTCGCCACTTGTGCGGCCCTGCGCAAAATCGGCGAGCTGGCTGGCGAACGAAGAGACGACAAACTGATCGGACTGGCCGACCCCGATATGATTCTGTGGACGCGCTGTGCATACCTGCATGCCATAGTGCGTGGCGTAGGCCCGGGCCCCCTGGTCCGCCGCCGCCTTGGTCACCCCGTACAGGTTCGAGGGCTCCAGTGCACAGTCCTCGTCGATCGTTCCTTCACGATTTCTTCGGCCGTAGACCTCCGAGGAGCTGACCACCACGATGCGTGCATCCGGCTTGTGCTTGCGGAAGGCTTCCATGAGATGGATGACCCCGCCGACATTTACCTTCACCGCAAGTTCGGGCGCCTCCCAGGCACGGGGGACGAAGGCCATACCGGCCAGGTGAATGCAGCCTTCGGGTTTCAGTTCGGCGATCGTCGTTTCCAGTTGGAGCGCATCGGTGACGTCCACCATGCGGATAGGGACGTCCGGATGCCATTGCTCGACGTGGGCATCCAGGCCGCTGACCCGGTGCCCATGTGCCAACAATTCACGGACGACATATTTGCCGGCAAATCCGCTCGCCCCCGTTACCAGCACGTGCATGTATCAGCCGACTCGTTTCTGCCAGCGTTCAATGTCAGCCTCGACCATGCACTGGACCAACTGGTCGAAAGAGGTCCCCGGCTCCCAGCCGAGTTCTGCCTTGGCCCGGGTGGGATCGCCGAGCAACTGGTCCACTTCGGCGGGGCGAACAAAGCGCTCATCCATGACCACGTGGTCTTCCCACTTGAGGTCTGCGGCCCCGAAGGCCTTCTCGACGAAGGTTCTCACCGAGTGGGTCTCACCCGTGGCGATCACGTAGTCCTCGGGCTTGTCCTGCTGGAGCATCAGCCACATGGCCTTCACGTAATCACCGGCAAAGCCCCAGTCGCGTTCCGCGTCCAGGTTGCCGAGCCGGAGTTCCTTGGCGACGCCCATCTTGATCTGGGCCACGCCGTCGGTTATTTTGCGGGTCACGAATTCCAGGCCGCGACGGGGCGACTCGTGATTAAAGAGGATCCCGGACACGGCGTACAGGTTGTAGCTCTCACGCAGGTTGACCGTGATGTAATGGCCGTAGACCTTGGCCACGCCGTAGGGGCTGCGTGGGTAGAAGGGGGTCGATTCATTCTGCGGCACTTCCCTCACTTTCCCGAACATCTCGCTGCTGGAAGCCTGGTAGAAGCGTGCATCGGGTTTTTTCATGCGCATGGCATCGAGCAGCCGGGCCACGCCCAGGCCGGTGAATTCTCCGGTCAAGACCGGCTGATTCCAGGAGGTCGGAACGAACGATTGCGCCGCCAGGTTATAGATTTCATCCGGGCGGGTCTGCTCGATCGCCTGGATCAGGGAGATCTGGTCCAGCAGGTCGCCCTGAACCAGGTTGACCCGGTCGCGGATGTGCTCGATGCGGGCAAGAGTCTCTGTACTGGCACGGCGTACCATCCCGTGAACGTCGTAGCCCTTTTCGAGCAACAATTCCGCGAGGTACGACCCGTCTTGCCCGGTGATGCCGGTAATCAGTGCTTGTTTATTGCTCATGCTTGTTCCGTGGGTGTTTTGTTTTCGGATTCAGTTCCGGTGCTTGCTTCAGCACTTTCGCCCGGTGGTGCCGGGGGAAGGTTATCGGTTTCCGCATGCTCGTCAAACCAAGCGGCCCTCAGAAGGGTGTGTGCCTCCGCAATTTCGTGGGCCGGCGTCTTGGTTGTCGGCTCAATCACCCGGATCAAGTCGGGACGCGCGCCCAGTGTTGCAAAGCGGCTGAAGTCAATTTCGCCCAGCGGCGGCATGGTGTGGTCGGCAATCTTGTGGCTTACGTCGTGCACGTGCAGGCCGACAATAAGCGGGTGCAGCTTGGTCATCCAGCGCTCGTGGTTGATGTATCCGAGATTCTCCCTGATCTGCGCGTGGCCCATATCCCACCAGGCCCGGACATAGGGGGAGTCGAAGTGGTTACAGAGGGCCTCGATTTCCGTTTCGCTCGGAAGGGCTTCCCAGGTCGGTAAATTTTCCAGGCCGATGGCGACCTGGTATTCTTCGAGCGTCGGCAGCATCGCCTCCATGCATTCATACATCCAGGCGACGAATCGGGGAGCCTTCTTGTCGCGCTCCACCGCCAGCTTCATCTTTTGCTTGTCATAGGCCGGCGTGTACAGCTTCCCGCTCACGACCAGGTCGAGAAGTTGGCTGGTACTCTTGCGGGTTTCGACATATCCCGCGTGCACGACGATGGCCTTCGCACCCACCCTGGCTGCGAATTCCACCGTCTGCTTGGTGTAGTGGATCGCGTTCTGTCGAATATGGCGGTTGGTATTGGCAAAGGTATAGAGCTCGGGATGACCGTGTGGAGCCCCCATGGGGAGCGGGCAGAAATTGTGCAGGCTGGTGACGGTGACCGCCCCTTGCTCGACCATGTTTTCAATCCCGGGCACCAGGTCCATCCGGGTATCGTAGCCCAGCTCGATGTGGGTAAATCCCAATTCAAGGATTTCCTCGACCATGGCTTCGCCGCTGCTATGGCGACCGGCGTTCCAACGGGTTGTAAGGGCAAATTCCATTCAAGGGACCAGGTGCGGTTTAATCGCGTATTCCACCGAATGTCTTAGGCGAGATTGACCGCGTTTCACGCAAAAAATGCCCAAGCTTTTACAAGCCGGGCATTCTCGACATTCCGCTTGGGGTGAGTGGATCTTCGAATCAGCAAACCGATCAGGCAAAGCGAACAACACGGTCCACGCGCGAACGGGCGCGCGCCTGCTTGCGACGCTTCTTTTCGCTGGGTTTTTCGTAATGGCGGTGAGCGCGGACTTCGCGCATCGTGCCTTCCTTATCCAGCTTCTTTTTCAGACGGCGTAGGGCCCGGTCAACGGACTCGCCCTTCTTTAATCGTACTTCGGTCACGGTTTTTGCTTCACTCCCTTCGGGCGCTTACGAATTTGCTGTAAGCCTTTGATTTACAAGGATGTTGTAAACAACGAGCCGCGGAGACTAGGTGAGGCCTCCGGGCATGTCAAACCGTTCCTCGGCTTAAAATACGGGGCAAAATCGGATGTTTGGCGGAATCTTGGCAGGATGGGGGCGATTTAGACGTTTTCTTCAGGTTTTCTGATCCCCTGTATGCGGCCCGACCACGGGAAAACAGGTGGGCGGAGGATTTCAAGGTCCCCTTTCATGGGGCGTTTATCCCGGGTCGGTGCACGGGCGGACACGGTACGACCCTCTGGTGGCTCCCCATCCCGAATATTCCCTCTATTTTCCGGTCGACGGAAAAGCCCCTATCGGGTCACATATAGGCGTATGAACCTCCGGCATCGCTACCTGCTCCTCGCCGCCAGCATCTTGCTGGTCGTCTGTACCGTCTGGGCCTGCCAGGTCCCGGTCTTTCGTTACGCGCTGGAGCGCTGGCAGACGGACGTTTATCGGGTCGCCGTATTTCACCATGATGACCTGACGGAAAATCACCGGGGCGCGTTGCGGCAGCTCGAACGGGCGATCGACGATCCGGAACGCTATGCCAACCTCGAGCTGACGCTGGTGCAGGTCGACGAGGTAAAGGATCCGTTTTGGAAAAAGTACCTGGAGGGCCACCCGGCAGGGGATGACCCGGAGATGCACCTCCTGTACCCGTACGAGATGAATAACGATGCGCCCATCTGGAAGGTGCCCTTGACCCCGGAGAATGCCCAGCGCCTGGTGGATTCGCCCGCCCGCCGCACCCTGCTTCATCGGATCGTGAAGGGCGATTCAGGGATCTGGGTGATGGTCGAGAGCGGTGACAAGGCGAAGGACGACAAGGTGGAGGCCAGCGTGAAGACCTGGCTCGCGGGTATTGAGAAGGAGATAACCCTCCCCGAGGGCGTGGTAGGACGCGAGCAAGCCGAGGAGGCTTTGCAGGACCCCTTTTTTGATCCGGCGAATATCCTGCGTTCGGAGATTCCCTTGAAGATCGGCTTTTCGCTCTTGCGGGTTTCGCGCGAGGAACCCGCCGAGGCGGCCTTCCTGGCCATGCTGCTGAACATGGAGGATGACCTGGATGAATTCGCCGGTGACACGATGTTGTTCCCGGTGTTCGGCCGCGGTCGGGCCTTGCCGCCGGTGCTGGGCGATGGGATCAACGAGGACAACCTCTGGGATTAC
>JAYGFS010000531.1:0-2183 GCA_046581765.1 Verrucomicrobiota bacterium | reverse complement strand
GCCCTTCGAGACGCGCTATCCGCCGGAATGGGTGTACGACCCGGCGGGGCCGGACCCGCGGATTGAGCCCGACCCGGTGCCCCTGCTGGAGACCTGGCAGGCGATGGAGGAACTGGTGCGCGAGGGACTGGTCCGGGATATCGGGGTGTGCAATTTCGGGACGGCCCTCTTGCGGGACCTGGTGAACGCGGCCGAGACGCCCCCGGCCGTCCTGCAGGTGGAGCTGCATCCCTACCTGTGCCAGGAAAAGTTGCTGCGCTTCTGCCGGGAGGCGGGCATCGCGGTCACCGCCTTCTCCCCCCTGGGGGCCCAGTCCTATTTCCAGCTGAACATGGCCGAGGCGGACGAGGCGGTGATCGAGCAGGAAACGGTGCGGACGATCGCGGCCCGCCTCGGGCGCAGCCCGGCCCAGGTCATCCTGCGCTGGGGCATCCAGCGGGGGACCGCGATCGTTCCCAAGACCTGCCGGCCGGATCGCCTGCGGGAGAACCGGGCGCTGTTTGACTTCGAGTTGACGGAAGCGGACATGGTGGCGATCAGCGGGCTGGACCGCCACCGGCGCTTCAATGACCCGGGCGACTTTGCCGAGGCGGCGTTTAATACCTTCTTCCCGATCTACGACTGAGCGCCTGCGCGGGGTCTTTGCGGTTGCATTCGCGCCGTCCAGTTCGCATACACGGGGCATGAAAATTATCCGTGCCGAAGAAGTCCACGATGCCCTCAGCTACCCGCAACTGGTCGATGCCCTGCAGGATGCCTTCTCGAGACCGTTCAACATGCCCCCCCGCCAGGTCTTTCTCCTGGACGAGGAGGCGGATAACCACGACGCCTTTGCCCTGTTGCCTTCCTGGCACGATTCGTTGATCGCGGTGAAGGCCTTCACCTATTTCCCGGACAACGCGGACCCGTATGTATCCCTGTACTCCAAGATCATGCTCTTTGACCGTGCACACGGGGAGCCGCTGGCCCTCGTGGACGGCACCAGCGTGACCTTCTGGCGGACGGCGGGGATTTCCGGGCTCGCCACGCGTCTCCTGTCCCGGGAGGACTCGGAGACCCTGCTCGTGCTCGGGACGGGGAACCTGTCGCCCTATATCATTCGCGCCAACGTGAGCGTGCGCCCGATCCGGAAGGTCCTGGTCTGGGGGCGCACCCCGGCGAAGGCCGAGGCGGTCGTCCAGCAGGTGAGTGCCGAACTCGACGGGGTTGACTGCACGGTGGCCACGGACCTTCAGGCGGCCTGCGGCGAGGCGGATATCGTGGTCAGCGCGACCGCGTCCCACGAACCCCTGGTTATGGGGGCGTGGATCGGGCCGGGCACGCATACCGACTTCATCGGCAACCATCACCCGACCAAGCGGGAATGTGACTCCGACCTGGTGGTGAAGGCGAAGGTCTATGCCGACAGCTACGTCAACCTGTTCAAGGAGGGGGGCGAGATCCTGGTCCCGATATCCGAGGGCGTATTCAGCAAGGAGGACGTGGCGGGCGAGTTGCCGGAGATGTGTGCGGGGACCTGCCCCCTGCGGGAGAGCGACGAGGAGATCACGCTGTTCAAGTCGATCGGGATGGCCTACAGCGACCTGGTGGGTGCGGGCCTGGCCTACGAGGCCGTCGCGGGGAAGACCTAGGCGGGGGGGCGTCCTCAGCCCGCGCTCGGTCGCGTGGCGGCGCTGTCGCGGATGATCTTCAGGATCTGCTCGCGCTCCTCACCGACGAGTTCCAGCCGGGGCGGGCGGACGGTCTCGGTGCCGAAGCCCATCTCCGCGCAGGCGACCTTGATGTACTGGACCAGCTTGGGGTGGCTGTCGAAGTGCAGCATGGGCATGTACCAGCGGTAAATCTCGAGCGCCCGCGGGTAGTCGCCCGCGATCGCGGCATCCCACATCATCCGGTTCTCCTGGGGGAAGGCGTCCACCAGCCCGGAAATCCACCCGGTGCAGCCGAGCATGATGCACTCGAGGGCTACGTCGTCGAGGCCGGAGAAGATGAGGTAGCGATCGCCGAGGCAGTTGAACAGGTCGGTTACCCGCGGCACGTTACCGGAGGCCTCCTTGATGCAGACGATGTTCTCCACGTCGGCGAGGTCCTGGAACATCTCGGGGGTGATGTCCACCCGGTAGACCGGGGGGTTGTTGTAGCACATGATCGGCAGGGCGGTGGAGGCGGCGACGCTGCGAAAA
>JAYGFS010000506.1:0-1917 GCA_046581765.1 Verrucomicrobiota bacterium | reverse complement strand
GAATATCCGCTTGCTCCTGGTGCCCAAGCGCCCAGCGGGAACCCCGATGACCGATGTCAACGCGGCCTGGGTACCCTGCCATCCGTCCACGATAACCCGGGGCGGCTGGGGTGGCTTCTCCGGCGTGGCGTTTTTCTTTGGCCGCAAGCTCCACGAGGAACTGGGGCTGCCCATCGGCCTGATTGAAAGTGCCTGGGGAGGTACCAGGATCAGCCCCTGGACCCCACCCCTGGGCTTTGCCGCGGTTCCTGCCTTGGCCAATCTCTCCAAGTCTGTCGAAATCGCAGCGCCCGGTTCGCTGAACAGCCAGGGCAAACCGACCGGCCTGTACAATGGCATGATCCATCCACTCGTGCCATTTGCGATCCGTGGGGCCATCTGGTACCAGGGCGAGTCGAACATGGGCGAAGCCATGCTCTACCATGAGAAAATGAAGGCGCTGATCGCCGGCTGGCGCGGGGCCTGGGGCTACGGCGAGGCCCTCCCCTTTTACTTTGTCCAGCTCGCACCCTTCCGGGGCTACGGGACGGGTGCCTTGCCCCTGCTCTGGGAAGCCCAGGCAGCGACCTTGAGCGTACCGAACACGGGCATGAGCGTGACCACGGACATCACCAGCAACATGGGGGACATCCATCCGCGCAACAAGCAGGACGTGGGAAAGCGCCTGGCCCTCTGGGCGCTCGCGCGGACCTACAGGATGAAGGCGCTGGTCTATTCCGGTCCACTCTATCGCTCGATGGCGATTGAGGGGGATGCCATTCGCATACGCTTTGCCCACACCGGTACCGGGCTTAAATCCCGCGACGGACAAGCACTCCGGGACTTTGCCATCGCCGGTGCAGACGACCCTTACGTGCCGGCCACCGCCACCATTGAGGGGCATACCGTGGTGGTCCGCGCGGAGGGCGTGACCGCACCCACCCGGCTTACCTTCGGCTGGTTTAAGCTCGCGAATCCAAACCTGTGCAACGCGGAAGGCCTGCCCGCTTCGCCCTTCCGCACCGAGAACTGGAAAGGGTCCACCGGGCTTCCCACTGCCCCGGCCATCGTCTACGCCGGTAAACCTTTCGCGGTGAATGACATCGTGTTCAAACCGAGGGATCCCGCGGCAAAATGGCAGGCGCAACTGCACTACCGCCCGAGCGGCACCAAAACCTTTGCCCAGGTGCCTGCAGCGGTTTCCGAAAACCACACGATCTCGGCAATCATACCCGGGAAGGCGACAAGCAGGCCCCTGGATTACTTCGTGCGATTCAAGGAGGAGGGCCAACCCGACCGCACGGTGCCATTCAATGGTGCCGAGGAACCGCTGGCCCTGTTACCGGACCTGGATGCCCCGACCGCCGTCGGGCAACTCACCACGCTTGACGTAAAAAGCTACCGGGTAAAATTGGGCTGGCAAGCCGCCACGGATGACCGCGAGGTGGCCCGGTACGAAATCTTTCTCGGCGGCCAGGATGGATTTAAGCCCTCCGCCGAAAACGAGATCGGGCGGGTGTCTTCGCCCTCCATCACCTTTACCCACTCCACGCCTTCCCCAGGCAAAACCGCCTGGTACGGGCTGCGGGCCGTCGATTCGGTAAACCGTCCGGGCGCAATGACCTACCGGCAGGTCAACATCCCCGCGAACCAGGCACCCTTAAACACCCTCAGCCTGGGCGCCCTCGCCACGGGGACGAAAGCCTTTCTTAGCTGGTCGGGCGAAATGGAGCCCGATGTCCGCTCGGTCGACCTGCTTCGCGGCGAGGGCAAGGACGGCGAGCTGAAACTGCTGCAGACGATCGAGGACCTCCAGGTCAGGGCTTTTTCCGACGAGGAGCTCGCCATGGACACGGTGTATCGTTATGCGCTACGGCTACGCGACCAGGGGGGCTTGAACAGCCGGGTCGGCGAGGCCCAGCAGGTCCAGACCGGCCT
>JAYGFS010000194.1:0-8482 GCA_046581765.1 Verrucomicrobiota bacterium | reverse complement strand
AACACCCAGCGGTTGACCCGCCTCGGCTTCAGCGCAAAAACCGCCGGGTTCTATGGCATGATCGAGAACATCGATGAGAACATGGGGCGCCTGATGGAGAAGTTGGCCGAATGGGATCTCTACGGGGACACCCTTCTCATCTTCATGTCCGACAACGGCATGACCGGCGGGGGCTCCGGACAGGGCGTGCTGGGAAAGGCACCGGACGGGACGCAACTCAAGGCCTACAACGCGGGCATGAAGGGCCAGAAGGGCAGCGTGGATGAGGGTGGCGTACGCGTACCCTTCTTCGCCCGCTGGGACGGCAAATTCAAGGCGGGCGTCGATATTGATCGCCTCGCCGCACACATTGACCTGCTGCCGACCTTTGCCGCGCTCGCCGGGGCGAAAACACCTGCCGGCCAGGTGGAGGGCCGCAGCCTCTTGCCCCTGCTCGAGTCGAGCCCGGGCGAATGGGAGGACCGTTTCATCGTGAATCACAAGGGACGATGGAGAACCGGGGACGAACCCAATAAATCAAAGATGAAAGCCTTCTCTGTACGCAATCAACGGTACCGCCTGGTCGACAACAAGGCCCTGTACGACATGGAAAAAGACCCCGGCCAGACCACCAATGTCATCAACCAGCACCCCGAGCTGGTGGAGAGCATGCGAACCTTCTACGACGCCTGGTGGAAAAAGACGCGGCCGATGATGGTCAACGAAACCGCGCCGATGTCCAAGACCCGCCCCTTTCATGTCTGGTATAACGAACAGATGAAGGCGGGCGGAATTCCGGACTGGGTAGCGCCGGCCTTGTAGCATGCGGACCTCGTCGCGGGCCTGGAGATGAGCAGGGGCAGGACGACACGGATTATTTGGGCTGAACGTGCGCGTGCCGGTTCAACAACAATAGAAAAGCCGGGCTTCGCTTGGCCCAAAGCTGGCGAAAATTATCCGGGACGGCACTCGGGCCGGGGGTAAAAGACCCGAGGGCGATATCCTTGTCCCCATCGCCGTCAAAATCGCCCGCGGCACTGAGCAGCCAGCGACCGAGTACGGATTCAGGGAACGTGGCCGCAATGAAGGTCAGGTCGCCCAGGTTTTCGAGATAGACGGCACTCTCGTCGGGTGCCCCAAGGTAATCGGAAAAGAAGGAGCCCAGGAAGAAATCGAGGTCACCATCGGCATCGAAGTCTTCAACCTGCACGCTATAGCAGCCGTACATGGGGTAGTGGAAGAGCTCCTTGAAGTGATTCGCCCCGTCGTTGGTGTAGATGCGCATGCCCTGGTACGGCTTCGGGAGGAACGATCCATAGAAGTCACCGACATCCCCGGAGGTGAGAACGATATCGAAATGTCCATCACCGTTCACGTCCTTTATTTTCATGCTGGAGGTTCCATGGGCAGGCGACAATTGAATGACATACGACTCATCGAACTGTCCGTCACCCCGGTTGTAATAAATAAAGACGCCTTCGCGCCCCTGGCCAGCAGCCGCGATCACATCCAGGTCCCCATCCTTATCCACGTCGAGCAACTCACAATCGAAATAGCCTTCACGCGGCTGAATCACGTGCCGGGTAAAGCCCCCCGTATCCTCCTTTCGATACCAGGCCAGTCGCCCCAGCTTGAAGCCGAATTCGCACACGACAAGATCGAGGACGCCATCACCATCCACATCGCCCCAGGCCAGGTCCACGGGGCGGGCCAGGTTCTCGAGCAGGGGCTTCACTTCATAGGCATTCTTTTTCGGCTCCATTATGACCAGCTTACCGAGCTCCCGGTCGTCCGGGAAGATCGAGCCAACGTCCAAGGCGAGAAAACCCTTCTTAACACTCCACAGCTTCACCACCCCGGGCGCCGGGATCTTCACCAGGCTTCCATCGGAACCCGCGACAAGAAAAAGTTGTTTCGTCCGGGCATCGAAGAGGCGAATGTTCCGCCGCCGTTCATCGATCTGGATCAAGGAGACCATCGGCCCGTCAAGGTTCAGACCCGGGTTGACCAGCGTGAACTGCGACAGCCCATCGAATAGGCGAATCGGACGGGCGAGGGGTGGTAAATGATCGGGTGCCTCGTCCAGGTAGAACTGCCGAATGGCCGCCCAATCGTTGGTGGATAACTGGGGTTCCTCCGGGTATATCGCAGCGGCTTTCGTCTGCTCCAGCACATGGGTCATCCCCTTCTCAACCAACATCTGGAGGTGGGGTTTCCCTTTGAACTCCGGGCCCGGCGTCATGCCCAGGCGCAAACCCATTTCATCCAGCACGTAATAATTCCAGAAATCTTTCGTGAGGAGATCCGGCTCGGGAAACACGTGGCAGGTCTGGCAAATCCGCACCGCGACGGCGCGACCCGGATGATCACCCTTCCGGCTTTCGGATGGAAGCATCCGTTGCGGGATCAACTCGGGCGCGGACCAGGCTGAGCCTGCAGCCAGGAGTACGGCGAGTACCCTAGTCAAACCACTCATCTTCGGGATCAAAGGCCGGCACCGGCACGTTAATGATTTTCAGGTTCCCGACGGCACGATGACGGCACCCGGGCTTGATAAAAACAGCGGTCATTGGTTGAACGGGAACGATTTCACCGTCGAGCTCGAGATGCCCCTCCCCCTCCAGCACGAAGTAGATCTCGGTCATCTTCTTGTGATAATGCACCGCGCTGTCCCGGGATATCTCGACCAGGTGCATGGTGGCGGTGGTATTTTCCGGCACGGCAAAAGCGCGACGCGCCTGGCCGCAGGGGCATTGGGTTGGCTCGATTTCGTCGAAACGTTCGATCAGGTAATTTTTTGTTTCAGCCGTTGGCATTACATCCTCCGTTGCTCGCCTGGCGCGCATCCCACTGCCGTCGCGTTTCACAGGCAGCGATGGCGAAGGCAGATACCACGTTCATGGATTTTTTCTTTCCAACCATGGGGATATAGACGATATGATCGACTTTTTCCAGCACGTCTGCACCGATTCCGAACCGTTCGTTTCCGAGGATCCATGCACAGGGAAAGGAGAGGTCGACCTCAAACAAACTTGGATGATCCCCTGTTTCCAGGGCGATAATCGAAATCCGGTCCGCTTTCAAGCCATCCAGCAGCTCGTGAATGGATGCATGTGCCATCCAGCGGCCCTGCTCCGTGCCCATTGCCGACCTGGCGACCTTGGGATGCTCGGGCGTGGCCGTGTATCCGGAACAAATCACCTGCTCACAGCCAAAACACTCCGCCGTGCGGAACACGCCGCCAACGTTAAAGGCCCCGCGCAGGTTGTCCAGGATCACCTGCACCGGCATGGTTTCCCCCACCGGCTCTTCGCTATCGACGGGCACGAGAAAATCCTCATCCCGAAGGGCGTAGTGATGCACTTCCCGTTCAACCGGCACCATGAAGGTACACAGCTGCTGCAGGCTGATATCGGAATCCATGTGCGGGGCGAGTTCACCCAAGTGGGGCTCATCCGCGTGGCAGGCCAGCAGGTCCTGCAGCTTCTGGATCTCGGCCCGACGCATGCCGATCCGCTCCCAGCAGGCTTCGACCACGTGAAACTGCCGAATCACACGCTGCACCAATTGCTCACGCGTACAGGTTTTCTTTGCATCGGCCATGGCGTTTTGTATGGTGTGTTGCCTTCAAGATCAATGCTGATATACAAGGAGTGGATATGAGTGGATCCGAAAACGTGAGCAAGCCGGTAATCCGCAAGCAGCGGCGGATTTCATCTGTGTGGATTGTACCGGTTATTGCCGCACTCATAGGGGGCTGGTTGTTCTATAAAAGCAAACAGGAAGCCGGCATCCCCATCACCATACATTTTACAGAGGGCCACGGCATCGCTGCGCACAAAACCAAGATCGTATTCAACGGCGTACCCATCGGCGTGGTCGACCAGATACACGTGCAGGAAGACTACAGTGGCGTCATCGTAAACGCCACCCTGGATCGCAAGGCCGCCGGGATGGCGCGCGCGGATACGCTGTTCTGGCTGGTGCGGGTGCAAATCGGCCTGGGTGGGGTCACCGGCCTGGATACCCTGATTTCAGGTAATTATATCGGCATACGCCCGGGCACGGGTGCCGCGGCCGAAAACTTTAGCGCCCTCAAGCAACCGCCGGGGCGCGATCCGAAGGCCCCGGGGCTACACCTCGTCCTCACGACCGACCAGCTCAATGCCACGGCCTCCGGGACCCCGATTTATTTTCGCAAGGTCCAGGTCGGGGAAATCGTCGGACATGAGCTCTCCAAGGAACGAGACCATATCCGCATCCACGCGATGATTGAATCCCACTATACCGATCTCGTCCGGGATAACTCGCGCTTCTGGGACGTAAGCGGATTGAAGCTGAAAGCCGGATTGGATGGCGTGAGCATCGAGGCGGAATCACTGACCGCGCTGGTCGCGGGGGGCGTCGCCTTTGATACGCCTATCTACCAGGAACCGGGCACGGAGGTCGCGGAGGAAACCGAATTCCATCTGTACAAGGACCGCGAGAGCGCACTCAAGCGCGGCGTGGCCATCGATATTCGTTTTGAGACATCTGAAGGCCTGCGCAAGAACGCCGCGATTCGCTACAAAGGCCTGGTCATTGGAGAAGTGCGTGAGTTGAAAATCAGCCCCGCGCTCGATGAGGTCGTCGCGCATTGTCTCCTCGATGAAAGCGCACGGAAGGTCGCCGTCAGCAATTCGCTCTTCTGGGTAGTGAAACCCAAGGTGAGCCTCTCGGGCATTTCCGGGCTGGAAACCATCGTGAGCGGAAACCACATCGAAGTGCTTCCCGGAAATGGTGAACCCGTCTTCAACTTCGTCGGACTGAAACAGGCGCCGGAGGAGGAGGCGCCGACTGGCGAGGAGCATGATCCGGACTTTAACCTGATCATTGTCGCGGATCGACGTGGCTCCCTTAAGCAGGGCTCTCCCATTTTTCACCGCGACGTCCGGGTGGGCAAAATCCTGCGAACCGAGCTGACCCCGGGAGGAGACGGGGTGAAAATATTCGCCAGTATTCGCAGTCGCTATGCACCCTTGATTCGCGAACGCACCCATTTTTTCAATGCCAGCGGTATCGGCTTTGATTTCAGCCTCTTCGGCGGAGTCAAATTCAAAACCGGGTCGGTGGAAAGCGTCCTGGAAGGCGGGATCGCGTTCGTGACACCGGAAAACAACGAAATGGGTTCCCGTGCAGCGGAAAACTCGATCTTCATACTCTTTCAGAAAGCAGAAGAAACCTGGATGCACTGGGCACCATATATCCCCTTCGATCGTTCACAGGACGAGGAAGTGGTGCAGGTCAACCAACTCAAGGACCCGGTCATCCTCAAGCGGAATCCCGACCTGAAGAACCACTGGCGGCCCCTCGATGAGCCCTCCCGGGTACCGGCTCGGGACTAAAGGCTAGGGCTGGCCCTTCAGCATCTGTTCCAGGTTACGCCGGGCCTCGACGAAGGCGGGATTGAGGCGAAGGGCTTCCCGGCAATGCGGAATCGCGAGATCCAACCTATTCTGCCGCGCATAAACCACCGCGATCGCGTGCTGGGCATCGGCATGTGCGGGATTGATTTCCAGGAGACGGGCGAACAGGTCCTCGGCGGTCTTCAGGTCACCGGCCCGGGCATATAGATGCCCCAGGGAGTAATACGGGGGCTCATAGCGGGGATCGGCCGCGATCGCACGCTCGAAATAGTTGACCGCCTCCGGAATGCGCTGGGTACGCGAGAGGATGAACCCAAGGTTGAAAAAGGACGGTGCATGGCTCGATCCCTTTTCAATCACCTGCAAATACGTGTCGACAGCCCGATTGGTCTGGCCCAGGGACGCATAGGAAGTCGCCAGGTTATGCCAGGCCTCAAGATCCGGGCCATGCGCCCTTACCACCGCTTCCAGGTGTGGAAGGGCCTTCTCGTGCTGATTCAAGGCCTGGTACAGGGCGCCTATATTGTTGAGCGTAACCACGCTATCCGGATCGAGCTCCAGGGCTTTCAGGTAATACGGTTCCGCCGCCGATAGCTCGTCTTTTTCACGCAACAGGTCACCCATGCTCAGGTACGGTTGGGACAAGGTGGGGTCGCTCTTCATCCACTGCTCCAGGTAGGTCTCGTAATCCTGGAAGTAGCGATCCCGGGCGAGACTGATGCCCGAGAGCAGCAGAATAGACAGGCTGGCGAAGACCAGGGCCGGGCGGCTGATCTCCTTCAGCGAGATAAACGCACATGCAGGAACAGCCAACCAAGCCAGCCAGGTATACCGTTCGGCAAAATGAGCTTCCTGGAGTAGGATATTTGCCGTCGGGGCCACGACGGCAGCGGCGAACAGGACAAAAAAGAGCATCTGGCGCCATGCATCGCGGGTACGAAAGAATAACCTGGCCGTCACCGCGATCAAGACAAGCGCCACGACCGCGTGCGGCCACGAAAGCCAGACGAAGGCGCGGGGTTCATAGCGCAACGCGAGAAAGGGCGCAAACCAGGTCTGCAGCATGTAGCCCACGGTCAACACCGGACCGAGCGGTTGGTCCAGCAACGCAAGGTCCAATGAAGCGTGCGGCGCGTCGGCGAAAATTCGATGCCGAATAAGGGCGTACCCGAGGAGCAGGGCCACCACGGGGAGATATCGCCGCCAGGCCGGCACCTTCACGCGCGTAAGTTTCAATACGTCCGCAGCGATAAACAATACGGGAATCACCACGGACTGTTCCTTCGAGAACAAGCCCAGGACCAATCCCGTCAGCGCGATGGCGTAACCGGTGCGCCCACCTCGAATCCACCCGTATACCGCGAGGAGGATACATGCCCCGGGCAAAAGGGTTTCGCGACCGGAACAAATCGGGTACACGCAGGAAGAGCCCACCGGATGGACGGCGAACAAGGCCGCCGTCAAGAAGGCCATCAAGGGTTTCAACCCGAAGACCGGCAGGCGCAGGAGCGCATAAACCAGCAGGCTTGCCACCATCATCAGGCCGATATTGAAGACGTGAAACATCGGTGCGGCATTGCCATGCCAGGTCTTCTGCAGGGCCATGGATAAACCCGCGACCGGTCGGTAGTACGGCAGGTTGTGCCAATGCGGTTTCGTGAACACGTCGAAGGCCGCGAAGAAGGATTCCGAAGGCGGCCGATGGGTAATCAGGGGAATGTCATCGTATATGAACGCGTTGTCCAGGGACAGCGCGTAGACCCCTGCGACCAGGAGCAGGAGAAAGGCGGGGTATTTGAAGCGAGAAGCCAATAGGACGATTCAAGGTTCAAGGTCTACATGCGCAGCACCTAAGCGCAGTCCAGGTGCTATTTCGGCAACACCCAGATATTCCGCAGACGAACCGGATTGCCATGATCCTGGATATACACGAAGCCGGGTTCCGGGCCTTCCTTCTTGGGCGAGGCCGCCGTGCTCTTGGGGACCTCGACGTCATGGTGGATCACCACCCCGTTCAGCTTCACCGTCATGCGGGCATGGGCAATTTTTTTGCCGCCTTCAAATTTCGCGGCGGTGAAATCAACATCATAGGTCTGCCAGGTCAAGGGCGGAAAGCACATGTTCTCGTCGGAATCCTTCACGCTGTAGATGCCACCGCATTCGTTGTGCTTCCCTGCAAGCCCGAAGCTGTCGAGGATCTGGGTCTCGTAGCGGCCTTGCATGTAGAGGCCGCTGTTGCCCCGTCCCTGGCCACGCGCCTTTGGCTTGTACGGCGTGCGGAACTCAAGATGAATCGTGTGACTGCCGAATTCCTGTTTACTCTTCACGCCCTGCTCCAGAAAACCATCCTCGGTAATCTTAGCGCCGTGAAAATGCTCGCCCGTGCTTCCATCGAACAGGACGACCGCGCCTTTCGGAGGCTTCATGCCCATCGTGGGACTCACGCGCTTGATCTTCTTCAAGCTGCCGACGAGCTTGCCGTCAACCTCGATTGCGAGCGAACCGGCCTTCAGCGTGCCCTTCCGGCCTTCCTTTCCCGTGAAGACAACCGCGCCGTCTTTCAGCACACCATCCGTCCGCTCGCGTTCGCCCTTGTCCCACCCGTCACCGGGCAAGCCCCCGACATATCCAACCGCCTGGAATTTTCCATCGCCCATGGCGATGACCTGCACGCCGAGCTTCTTGCCGCTTTCGGCCGTACCGGAATACTCCCCCTGGATAGCATAATCAGCATCGACCCGTTCGGGGTCTGCATCTTTTGCCTTCTCAGCGAAGAGGGCTGAACCCGCGCATACAAACGAAATGAGATACAAGGCGATTTTCATGAGCTTTCTCCAGTGGGTTTAGCGAGTAGTCTAGCCAAGGGATCCAGAGAGTACAGGGAAAACTAATCCTCGCGTAAACCCCGGACAAAAAGGCCGTTTACAATCAGGACGGTGTTTGCATCGGGCTCCCCGGCCAGGAGAAGGTGGAGGTCCTCAGGGCGGCCATCGGCCTGTAAAGGGAGGATCACATCCTGCGGCGTGCCCCGGCGGCGCTGCAAATTCGTCACCCGCCTTAATTCTTTACCACCCGCAGATAAAACATAATTCAGCCCG
>JAYGFS010000448.1:0-6129 GCA_046581765.1 Verrucomicrobiota bacterium | reverse complement strand
TTGCTGCCGGTGCCGAAGGCGGGGGAGGTCCCATCCTTGAGCTCGACGATATCGGAGAACCAGGAGTCCGAGTTTCCGCCTCCGTTGATATTCGTGTCCTTGGCCCACAGGGTGAAGAGCCGGTAGCTGCCCGGGGTATTGATCTGCAATTTATAGGTGACCTGGGGCGCGGTGAGCGGCCCCAGGCCACTCGTGCTTAAATCGGGAAGGGCGGCGATGTAGGAGCCGTTTCGGGAATTGACGATTGCACTGGAGCCGCTTGCCTCGGTGGGCACGATGGTCCAGGTCCGACCGTCGCCCAAGGCCTGGCGATCGGTGAAGATCTCCGCTTCGCCGGAGATGATACCCCCACTCTCGATATACATGAGATCGGCGGATGCATGGGAGAGCGCGACGAGCATAAGCCCGGGACATATGATTCGTGGTTTCATAGGGGCAGGTTGATGCAAAGCGGGTGAAAACTCAATGGCGAATACAGGCTCGGCTAGCAGCAGGCCGATCCGCCGGACTCGCAACACCCGCTGCTGGAGGAGTTTCCCCCATCCACGGGAATCAGGTGGCCGGCCAGGGCGGATTTTCCGTCGAGAATCTGTTGGTATTCGGCTTCACTGATGCCGGTGCGTTGCCCGCGGGTAAAGGTGCGCCCTCGATCGTCGGTTGCCTGGTGCCAGGGTCCGGCGTAGACGACCTGCATTTCTTTCGTCTCCAGCGAGAGCGAGGCCTGGGGTTTCCAGGCGCGTACGGTCATCGAGCGGAATTCGACGCCCTTGATGACGCGCCAGGGCTCATCCTGGCGCACGAGGATTTCCATCCCCTGGAAGCCGGCCTCGGCGAACATCTCGATAAAGCGGTCTTCCCGGAAGGCCCCGGCGATACAGCCACTCCACAGCTCGGGATCGGCGAGGATCTCCGGGCCGGGGTCGCGGTCGCAGACAATGTCCGAGATGACGGCGCGGCCGCCGGGGGCGGTGACGCGGTACATATCCCGGAACAGGTCTAACTTGTCTTCGGGCTTCACCAGGTTGAGGACACAATTGGAAACAATGAGGTCGATGCTGTTGGTTTCGATGAGTGGTTCCTCGCGACGCAGGCGTTCGCATTCGACTTCATATTTCTGCAGGTCGTCGGCCTGGGTGACCGGGTGGGCTTCCAGGAAGGCTTCCGCCCGGTCGAAGTCGAGCCCGAGATCCTGTATTTTGCCTTTGCGAAATTCGACATTGGCATAGCCGACCTTTTCAGCCATTTCGTCCTGGTACTTGCGCGCGAGGGCGAGCATGGTATCGTTGAAGTCCACGCCGATGACCTTGCCCTTGGCTCCGACTAACTGGGAAAGAATATAGCAGATTTTCCCCCCGCCCGATCCGAGGTCCAGGACGGTATCGCCCGGCACTGCATACCTGGAGGGATCTCCGCAGCCGTAATCCTTCTCGATAATCTCTTGCGGGAGAATCTTCAGGTAGCTGTCATCGTACGATACCGGGCAGCACAAGCTGGCTTCGACCTCCTGGGCGCCTTCCGCGTATCGGCGAATGACTTCGTTTTCGATGTCTTCCTGTACCTGGGGTAGATCCTGACTCATGGTCAATCTCCGGGGCTGGCTTGGATGGAGCCGTAGCACTAGCAGGATTCTTGCCGGCTGACAAATCAGAAGATGCGGACATTTAGTTGCCGTGTCAGGGACGTACCGGTGTATACTGGTATCCATGTGCCTCGGGCGTTGTTCCCGGTTCAATGCTTGACCGGGCCCGGGTCGTTGGTGGCGAAGAAAAGACGTTTCAACAGGTGGATGAATATGACGATACGGATACTTGAGAAATGTTTGATGGCCGCCGTCCTGGCGACAGGCTTGTGTTCGTGTGAAACGGTGGGCAAGCGAATTAGCGCAAACCAGGAAATGTTTAATGCCTGGCTACCGGAGACGCAGCAACAGGTTCAAGCAGGGAAAATCCAGGTGGGCTTCGATAGGGACATGGTCCTGGTTGCGCTTGGCCGCCCGCAGCAGATCAAGGAGCGGACAAGCGAGGCGGGTGCTTCGGAAATATGGACCTACCTGGGGACACGGACCAAGCAGGTGAGCAGTGTCCTTTACTATCCCCCCGGTTCGGTCTACTGTCCACCCACGCGTCGTGGTGGCCGTGGGCATTATCACTATCCGATGTATCAATACACGCCGGTGATCCAGTACGAGACCTACGAGAGAAGGCGCGTCGTTTTTTCCAAGGGAAAGATCATCGAGTTCGAGGTCATGAACTAGGGTACTTGCGTGGGATGAAGGGCGGTCTTGCACATGCATGCACATACGACGCGTAAGGACCATCCCGTGTTGAATCAGCACCAAGTTCTCCGCTTATCTGCGGGTTTCTCTCGCGTGGTTTTCGGTATCCCTGTTTGCGGCCTGGGTTTCTCGAATTACATGAATGTTCCCCTGCCGGCAATTCCCTCCTTCGCCTGCGGCCTGATCCTGATCTTCTGGGGGATTGGCACCTTGTACACCGTCAGGCCTGTATCCGCCGCCTGGGATCGCAAGGTGAGCACCGCCTTTGCCCTGGCCATGCTGCAGCTTTATTTTATCCCTTTCCTCTACTGGTGGCTGGCGGTCCCGACGGTGGTGTTCTACGCGGTAAATGTGCTCGCGATGGCGATCACGGTTACCTGGCTCCTGATCATCCTGAATCACCTCGCGGCGGAATTCGCGAGCTTGTGCGAGGACGACTATTTCAAGGTGGAAGCCTTGCTATGTGCCTGGCTGACCATGGGCTTGCTGGTCACCCTTTTTGCCGGGATGACGGGTTATCTGCTCGTCCATTACGTTCATGCGGGCGAGGCTTCGCTGCCGCGCATGAAACTCTACCCCTGGCTGATAGCGGTTTTGATCATGCCGTTTACATTGACCCTGACCAGTATGTACAAGTGTTGGAAAAAGTGTGGGAAACTGCTGGAAATGTGATGGATGGATCGGGTTATCAAGGGTAGGATGATTGAAGGTATGAAACATATGGTGCTACCGGGCATGATAGCCCTCTCGCTTTTGCTGGCGGCGTGCTCCAGCAAGGAGCGGGCACGTGCGACGCGTAATGCGGACCCTGAAATCACCAACGTCGACACGAATGAGATCGCCAATGTTGATTACCGGAAGCGCATGAAGGACCGCCGGGAGAATATGCCGGAGGACGAAAAGGTCTTCGCCTTGCGCCAGCGTATCTACCGGTTTCAGCTGGAGATTGGACGCGTCCCGACGAACCTGCATGAGTTGATTAAGCACCAGTACGTGACAGACCTCCCGAAAGCTCCGCCGGGGAAGAAGTACGTTTACGATCCCGAGCGGGGAAACCTGTATCAGGTCTTTGTCGATCCAACCAAGGAGCAGGCGGTGAAAGAGGCCGATGCCAAGGATACCTCTTTCCTCAGCCTCTAAAGGCATCCCATAAGAGGGCGGAAGTATATGAAAAGGATATGTGCTGCCGGATGTACTGGCTTGATGCTTGCCGGATGCGTGACCGCCCCCGAAAAACCCGATTCCCCGCGAAGGCCGGTGGAAGGCATGTCCGTTTCAGGAGAAACCCTCTTTCACAGGTATTGCAGTTCCTGCCATGGGACGGATGCCACCGGCAAGGGCCCGATTGCTCGATTACTGAAGCATCCACCTCCGGATCTCCGCACCTTCGCACGCCGGCGCAACGGCCAGTTCTCCTCCGTCGAACTGGCACGGTTCATTGACGGTCGCCAGGAGGTCCCCGCCCACGGGTCACGGGCCATCCCGGTCTGGGGAAAACAGTTTGCCCGCATCGAGGTGGAGTCAACCGAGCACGAATCGCTGGTCAGCGGGAACCTGCTTGAGCTCGTCTTGTATATCGAGTCAATCCAGCAGAACTAGGGCCCCGTATGTGCGGGATGGCTCCCGTCCTCCCCGCCGTGTTCTACCGCTTTCTACCGGTACAGCTCGCCGCCTTGTTTGATGAACTCTTCGGACTTTTCCGCCATGCCGTCGGCCACAAACTGGCGGATGTCCTCCGTGATCTTCATCGAGCAGAACTTCGGTCCGCACATGCTGCAGAAATGCGCGGTCTTGGCGCTCTCCTTGGGCAGGGTTTCGTCGTGGAAGGCAATGGCGCGTTCGGGATCGAGTGCCAGGTTGAACTGATCCTCCCAACGGAATTCGAAACGCGCCTTGGATAGTGCGTTGTCCCGCTCCTGGGTGCCGGGAAAGCCCTTGGCCAGGTCTGCCGCGTGGGCCGCGATCCTGTAGATGATCACGCCTTCCTTGACGTCATCGCGATTGGGCAGGCCGAGGTGTTCCTTCGGGGTTACGTAGCAGAGCATCGCGCAACCGTACCATCCGATGTTCGCAGCACCGATGCCACTCGTGAAGTGGTCGTAGCCGGGTGCGATGTCGGTGGTCAGGGGCCCGAGGGTATAGAACGGTGCCTCCATGCAGGCATCGAGCTCGAGATCCATGTTCTCCTTAATCAGGTGCAGTGGCACGTGGCCCGGGCCCTCGATCATGACCTGGCAATCGTGTTCCCATGCGATCTTGGTTAACTCGCCGAGAGTCTCCAGTTCCCCGAGCTGGGCATCATCGTTCGCATCCGCGATCGCACCCGGTCGCAGGCCGTCGCCGAGTGAGAAGGATACGTCGTAGGCTTTCATGATCTCGCAGGTCTCCTCGAAATGCGTGTAGAGGAAGCTTTCCTCGTGGTGCGAAATGCACCACTTCGCCATGATCGATCCGCCGCGGCTCACGATACCGCAGGCGCGACTGGCGGTCATCGGCACGTACTTCATGCGTACGCCAGCATGGATGGTAAAGTAGTCCACGCCCTGTTCCGCCTGCTCGATCAGGGTGTCACGGAAGATTTCCCAGGTCAGTTCTTCCGGCTGGTCACCGACCTTCTTCAGTGCCTGGTAAATCGGAACCGTCCCGATGGGTACGCTGGAATTTCGAAGAATCCACTCGCGGGTGTCGTGGATATTTTTCCCCGTGCTGAGATCCATCACGGTGTCTGCGCCCCAGAGTGTACCCCAGCGAAGCTTTTCAACTTCTTCGTCGATACTGGAGGTCACGGCGGAGTTTCCGATATTGGCGTTGATTTTCACCCGGAAATTCCGACCGATGATCATCGGTTCGCATTCGGGGTGGTTGACGTTAGCGGGGATAATCGCGCGGCCGGCCGCGACTTCGTCGCGCACAAACTCAGGCGTGATAAATTTCGGGATGTTCGCGCCCCAGCTGTTGCCGGGGTGCTGGTGGTCCAGGCCGTTGCGAATACCCACCTGGGCATGCTTCATCACGCCTTTGCCGCCGGTGTTCGCCTGGTACTGCGCATCAAACGCAGCTTGGCGCCCGTTGTTTTCACGGATGGCGATGTATTCCATCTCCGGGGTGATGATCCCTTTGCGGGCGTAGTGCATCTGGCTGATGTTCATGCCGGCCTTGGCTCGCTTGGGTTGACGGACCAGGCCCGGAAAAGGGTTGCGGGTGCCGGAGTCCCTGGGACCGTCGTCACCGCGTTGAAAGCCGCGCATCTCGTAGGCCTCGACGTCGTTGCGCTCAGCAATCCACTGGGCACGCAGGGCGGGCAAGCCTTCACGCACGTCGATGTCGATATTCGGATCCGTCCAGGGGCCGCTGGTGTCGTAAACGCGCAGTGCCTTGTTCTCGATTTCTCCGTGTGGGGTTTGGGTCGCACTGAGCTTGATTTCACGCAGGGGAACGCGGATATCCGGGCGTGAGCCGGCCACGTAGACCTTGCGCGAGTTGGGGAAGTGGCTGCCGTAGTCGTCGTACTTATGCTTCGTTTCGATCATTGCATGCTCCATGGCGTGTGTCATTGCACGGGGCGGACAGGTGTGGCGGGGAGGAGCAACCGGTAAAGGGCCGGGTCGCTTCCCTACGCAGGTGTCAACCTCACAGGTTCCAAGGGTTTCATCTCAGCCGGCTTCCAGCCGGCACCCCCAGCGAACAGGTGGACGATGCCGGATGCATGGGGTGGAGTCAAGCGGTACAGCCGAGGTGGACAGGGAATTTCGATTGTGCTTTATTCCAGGTATGAACAGGTGCTTCACCGGCCCGCTTATCCTGGTCTTTTCCCCGCTTTGCTTGCTCGCGGCCGAGACCTTTGTCTTCGACCA
>JAYGFS010000326.1:0-2595 GCA_046581765.1 Verrucomicrobiota bacterium | reverse complement strand
ACTTCTTTCGCATGTGCCTGCGGGCCCGGAGGCCTATCGAGAACGGCTGGAAGCCTTCCTTCCGGGTGATGCGCGGCAATCGCGGATCCTGGGATGGGTGAGTCAACTGGACGCCGAGAACTTTATCGATCGCCAGCGGGCCCTGTATCAACTGGAGAACCACCCGGCCCTGCCCCTGGATTTGCTTGAGGACTTGATGGTCGGTGCGGGACCCGACGCGAAGTTGAAGTTGCAGCAGTTGATCGGGCTCCAGTCCCCCGGGCGGTCGGACCAGTTGCTGCACGACCTGTTGAAGGAGCTCGCGGAAGCGAAGGTAAAGGGTTTGTCGGATATCCTGCTGGAGCTGGGCCGGGCCCGTGCGGAAACGATTAACTGGGAACGGTTTCGAAGCGCCGTGCTTGCATCCGCACTTTCGGATGACCTCGCAGGGTTCACCCGGGCCCTGGGGGATGCGCATCCCGTGATCCGGATGGCCGCTGCCGGGGTCCTTGATGCGCACCTGGCGGCCGCAGCGAGTAAAAAGCTCGAGGTCCTGCTGGAGGATGACGATGAGCGGGTGAAGATCTTCGTGGCGTACCTGCGGGTGAATCGCGGGGAGCGCAAAGCGGTCGACGCGGTGGTGGACTTGCTCCGGTCGGATTCCCCGGCCATTCGCTGGCAGAGCAGCAAGCTGCTCAGTGACCTCTGCGGGGAGAAGATTCCCGCTGATCCCGCCAAAGCCTGGCCGGCCTGGCTCGCGGCGCACCCGGGTTTCGTCATGCGTCTCCCGGTGGACCTGCCCCGCGATATGGACCTGCTGGCGGATAGGTCCCTGGCTGGCTGGCGGGAATTCGTCGATGGCCGGCTCCTGGCGCAACCGAGAAACTGGTCGGTACAGGGGGGCGTCCTCCGGTGCTCGGGCGGTGGATTCGGCTACCTGCGGACGAATGAGAAGTATCGAAATTATATCCTGACGGTTGAATGCACCTCCGCCGAGGACTCCGGGCTGGGCCTCATGATGACCGGGGAGGATCCTGCAGGCCGGCGCGAGCCGGATTACCTGGAGGTCCAGACCCTGGGCGGGGTGGTCGGTGACCTGTACCTGATCGCGGGCTTCGAGGCCGCACACGAGAACGGGGATGCGATTCGCTTTCGTGCATCCCGCACGGCGGAGCCGGCAAGGGATGCCAAGTGGAATGCCTATCGCCTGACCGTCCGGGAAGGGGCGGTCGTGGTCGAGGTGAACGGGACGGTGGTGAACCGCGTATACGGTTGCACGAAAGACCCGGGACGGATCGTGCTGCGCAACGAGGGAAATGCGGCGAAGTTCCGTAAGCTCCTGGTCCGGCCCCTGGATTAGTCGCTCAGCGGGCGCCGGGGCACCCCCGGCAGTCGGCGACCCTGCCCGCAGTGCCTTCGCGCGGGTCCGTCGCGGTCCTGGGCCAGCTATGGTTTTGCTTCGGGGGCCGGGGCGTTTTCCGCCGGGGGATCCGCCTTGTTCTGTTCCATCCACATCGGGGCCCACTGTTCGGCCATGCGGATACCGATTTCCTGTTGCTTGAGCTCACGGTCGAGGTGGTTGCGCAGTTCAACGAGCTGGCCCTCGTCGAGGAAGCCTGCCGCGTCTTCCACAATGTGCCTCGCCTGGAGGTCCCGGGTGTCCAGGTGTTGCTGCATCATGGATTTCCATTGCTCGGGATCCTGTTCCAGGGCTTCAAAGTGCTCAAGCTTCTGCTCTGCTCGGTCCGGGCTTCCGCGCCGGATCTCGTGGATGACCTCGACCAGGTCGCCGCGCTGTTCCTCGCTCAGGGGCATGCTCGCGTTGGAAAACACGGGTTGCATCTTGTCGACCTGGGATCGGGCCTGGCGGGTTTCCTGGTACTGTGCGTATTCGTCGTAGGCCTCGGGGGTAAGGAAGGCCTTGATTTCTTCCTCTACCTCCTCCTGTGCGCGCCGGGTTTTGGCCATCATGGCCTTCATGCGCGCGGAATTGAATGTACCGTCTCCGTCCTCATCGTCGTCGGTCATCATTTTCCAGCCCATCCTGTTCGAGGCCATTTCACGCTTGAGCAGGAGGGCCTTGAAGGTTTCCCGGTCATCGCCCTCCAGGTCGAACCAGTCGACCAGCATGCGATACTCGACGGCCACGGCCTCTTCGGCCTTGAGCCGCTGCTGATCCTTCATCATCTGCTTGAATTCAGGATTCCGGGCCAGGTCTTTCCAGGCCGCGAAGGCGTTGGCCTTCTTATCCTCCTTGCCTTCCGCGTCTTTGTTCGCCGCGGGGTCCCCCTCGTTGAATGATTCCAGGGCATCCCAGGCACTGGCTTCCCCGGGTTCGGGCTTCGTCTCGGCCGCCTTTACCTTTGTTTTCAGTTCCCGGTTTTCCCGGGTCAGGGCCGCCAACTGGTTGGCCAGGTCCGGGCTGGGCTTGTCCGGTTCCGGGGTCGGGCGCTTTGCAAAGAAGATAGCAACCGCGGCGATGATGACCAGATAAGCAAGGTGTGTTTTCATGGGCGGACCTGTATAAACGATACGCGTGCCTGTTTCCAGCCGAACTAAGGAGATTTATTGCCACGCTTCACGCCCGCTCGCCCGGGTCCCGTTTGCCGGATGTTT
>JAYGFS010000250.1:0-6398 GCA_046581765.1 Verrucomicrobiota bacterium | reverse complement strand
GAGTCCCAATCCTCGATGTCATCGGCTACGGTTTCCCGCACGATTGCCAGTTGCTCGTCATCAAAAATATCCCGGAAGATACCTTCGACCCGGCTAAACATTTCTTCATATTCCATAGGGTACTACCTTGATGTTCTGGTTCAGTGTCGCGTGCTCGCCTTCCAGGTCGTAGACCCAGGTAGCCCCGTCGTCTCTCTTTTCCAGGTGGTGAAACCCGAGATCCGCGTAGAGATTTTCGACCCGTTGGTTTTTAGCACTTTCCCTGTATTCACCAATGATTTTTTTCAGGCCACGTGCCTGTGCCTGCTCGATGAGGACATCCCGCATGGCGAATTCCATGCCGCGCTTAAGCACGCGGCAGCTCATGAGCCAGAGGAAAACATGCAGTTCATCGCGCACGATCCGACCTGCGACCACACTGACCAGGCCGTTGTCGCCAAAGGTGTCCTTCAGCCTTCCGTAGAGGGTGAGGGCGTCCTTATCGATGGCGATAGCAGCCATTTCCTCGCGGTTAAAACGCTGGGTCGTGAGGTTGAACTGGTTGGTCTTGTTGGTGAGCTGGGTGATGCGGTCCAGGTAGACGTCCTGCCAGTGATCGATTTCCGCCACCATGTCCAGCGAAGCCAGGTACGTATCGAGGTCCGTGAACGCCTCCGCGAGTTCGCTCCGTGCCTGGTTGGCCTGGTAGTAGGCACCACGTTGCGTGTCTTCCTCGGACAGGCTGCTGACCTCGAAGTAGCCATTGCGGTCGAGGTGATCAATATAGGTAGCGATGTCATCACCGGCGTCGGGCACGTCGACCATGGGGAGTTGGGTGGATACCAGGTCGCGTTCCATTGCGTCGTCATCGAGGAAGACGAAGGCATCGGGTGAAAGATTCAGCTGCTGGCTGATCGCGAGAATGTTTTCGTGCTTGGGGTCCCAGTTGGCCAGGAAGGCGGCAAAGTCTTTCTGTGTAAGTACCGTGTCGGGATGGGTGAAGCCTTCCCGGGCATTGGCTTCATCATTTTTCGACGCGACCGCGAGGGCGATACCCCGCTCGGAAAGCGCCTTGGCGTAGGCCTGGAGATCGCGATGGGCCTCGCCGAGGGCGTCGTCCTCACCGAGATGGATGCCGTCCAATCCATCTTCACCGATCACCCCCCCCCAGCAGGTGTTGTCGAGGTCGAGGACGAGGCCTTTTTTGCTCCGGCCAAAGATCCCGCGGATGATGCTCGCGAGGTGGAATCCGAGATGGACCATGCCTTCGTAACTCACCGCGTACTTGTAGGCATACCAGAGTTTGCGGTCGATCCACCGGTCCAGGCCGATTCTCGCGGACAGGTAATGGATATCCTGGATGACCAGTTCCGGAAGCACTTGTGCGTGTTCAGCGAAACGTTGATTCATGGCCCGAACAAAGTGGGTCTGCCCCCCGGGCAGGATGCCGTCGAGGTTTCCGAGGGGGCGTTCGCCGGGGAAATCAAAGTTGTTCTGGACGATGGGGCAGGCATAGGCCTTGAGCCCCGACCAGATCTGCTCCCAGCGTTGCGATTCCGCGTCGATGCCGTTCTGCCGGTTCAGGTTCTTCACCGTGGTGTGCAGGTAAATCAATTCGGGTTTGAATGCGGCCAATGCCGGATTCTCGAAGGCAGCCTCCTCGAAGTACAAGCCGAACTCGGAGGTGTAGAAGGTGGCCCTGAAGCCCGCGTGAAGCAGAAACAGCTCCAGCAGGTTTTGAAATTCATCCGTGGTCGATCCGCCGAGGATGGCGATGCGTTTCACCGGAAATCCCGCGGCTTGCTCGTTCAGAAGCCGCGTCAGCTTCTTTCGCTTGCGAAGGATCGATGCGGTGTCGAGCGGGTGGGCTAAGATCTTGTCCAAGTCTTCCATGGCTGGCCAGGTTTCGGTTTAGTACCCAAAATCACCGGTGTAAAGGGGTTTCAGGTGGTCGACCGGCGTTCCTTGCCTCGCCGGGCTTCCCCCGCTCCCGCTTGACCTGCCCCCGGCGATAGATCATAAGCGGTCCATGCGAAATGGGCTAAGGATCTTGCTTTTCCTTTGTTTGGGTGCGGGATCGGTGCCGGCCGGGCCGAAGGCGAATATCCTGTTCATCACCATCGACGATTTGAATGACTGGATCGGGTGCCTGGGGGGCCACCCGCAGGCGAAAACCCCGAATATCGACGCCCTGGCCCGGCGCGGGGTCTTGTTCACCAACGCGCATTGCCAGGCGCCGATCTGCAACCCCTCGCGCGTCAGTTTCATGACGGGGCTCCGCCCCTCCACCTCCGGCATCTACCTGAACAACCACCACTTCCGAAAGAGCCCGGTCACGCGAAACGCGGTTACCCTGCCGCAGCACCTCAGGGCCCATGGCTATACGACCTACGGCGTCGGCAAGCTGTTTCACGGAAGCTATATCGATCGCCCGTCCTTTAGCACCTACGGCCCGAATCCCGGGCAGGGTCCCCTGGCCCAGCCACGGGTCACGGAGAATCCCTCCAGGAGCAAGCTATGGGATTGGGGCCGCTTTCCCCCGAGCAAGGAAGAGGCCCATGATTTCCAGGATGCGGGGTGGGCGATAGAGATCCTGCAGGCCGACCAGAAAAGCCCCTTCTTTCTCGGCGTGGGTTTTTATCGCCCGCACGTGCCCTTTTACGCCCCACCGGAATGGTTCGAGGCTTTTCCCCTGGACGAGGTCCAGTTGCCCGAGGTACGGGCCGATGACCGGGACGACATCCCGCCATACGCCCTGGACCTCACCCATAACGCGCTGCCTCCGTCGCAGGCGTGGTTCGTGGAAAGCGGGCAGTGGAAAAAGACCGTTCAGGCGTACCTGGCCAGCACCTATTTCGTGGATCACTGCGTGGGCCGGGTGGTGGATGCCCTGGCAGCAGGTGCGCATGCGGACGACACCTGGATCGTCCTGCTGACGGATCACGGCTTTTTCCTGGGGGAGAAGGCGCGATGGGCCAAGCAGTCGCTCTGGGAGCGGGCGACTAAAACACCGCTGATCATCGTGCCGCCCAAGTCTGCCGGTGCGGGCTATGCCCGGGGTCGCCGTTGTTCACGCCCGGTCGAGTTGCTCAGCCTGTACCCGACCCTGACCGCACTCTGCGGGGTGCCGGCGAGGAAGGGGGTAGAAGGACGTTCCATCGAGCGCCTCCTGAAAAATCCGGGGGCCGACTGGCCCTACCCGGCCATCACCACCTTCCGGCAGAACAACCACGCGGTGCGCTCCGAGCATTTTCGCTACATCCGGTATGCGGATGGGTCAGAAGAGCTTTACGACCACCGTAAGGACAGCAACGAATGGACCAACCTGGCCGGGAACCCGGAAATGGCACCGGTCATCGCCGAGCACAGAAAATGGTTGCCGAAGGTCAACCGCCCCGCCCTGTCGGGGACCGGAAAGAAACGGAAAAAATGAAGGGCCGGATGGACTTTAAGTCCTTCCGCTGTAGCATATTACGCATGAGAATACAGGGGGTACTGCTCAGCGTGTTCATCGCCGTCGGCACCGGCACCGCCTGCGCGGAAGAAAATGAAGAAGACCCCCTGGCCGCGCACCCATGAATCTCCGCTGTTTTCGCCTGTCGCCGGCGGGCCTGCGGGTGTAGCATGGATTCCATGCAGCGCACCCTGAATACGTTTCTCGGTTTCCTCGTGGCGGGTGTCGTCTCCTTTCCCGCCCAGGTGTCCCACGCGCAGCGGCGCATTCGGGTTGTCCCGCCGACGGTGATTCCCAAGAATTTCAAGACGCGAAAGGTCGGCGTAAGCCTGAACATTACCGCCGTGGGTACCGCCCGCTCGGTGGTTGTTCGCGCCGGAAGCCCGCCCCTGGTGGAGTTGACCATGGCCGGTAAAACGCACCGGACCTTTCCTGGGCGATATGTAAAAGTCGGCAAGGTTGCCTACAAGGCCATGGGGTGGCAGAAGGATTACTTCCTGCTCTTCTCCGCGGCGAAGAAGCAATCGCTGTATTTTACCCGCGTCGAGGAGAAGAAAAAGGGTTGAGTTCAGCCCTGCCTTACCCCGCGGCAGTTAGGCGCCGCGTGCCTGTATTCTCCAGGGGAGCGTGGTGCGGTTACAGCTCCGGTATCGGGTCATCGTCCAGGATGTCTTTTCCTTCCCAGTTCGCCTTTCCGTCCTCGTAGACCAGGATGCGGTGGGCACTGCCGGGCGCAGGTTTTCGGTTGTCTTTCGGGATCCATTTTTTGTGTGCCGCGATCACGTCTGCATATTCCGGGTTCGATGCCAGGTTCGTCCATTCGTTCGGGTCCTTCTGCATGTTATACAGTTCCTCCGATCCATCGGCATAGCGAATGTAGCGCCAGTTCTCGGAACGCACGCCGTGGTTGTCGTGGTTGTGCGTGGTAACCGCCATGCGTTCGCGCGGGGCTTTTGCGTCCTTCAACTGCGGCACCAGGCTCAGGCCTTCGAGCTGGGGTTGCGCGGGCAGTCCGCAGAGTTCCAGCAGGGTGGGGTACATGTCCAGCAACTCGGCCGGGCGGGTGCAGCGTTGACCCGCGCTCACCCCGGGTCCGGCGAAGATCAGGGGCACGCGGGCGGAGCGCTCCCAAAGCGTATTCTTGCCGGTAATTTCCTTTTCGCCGAGGTGCCAGCCGTGGTCGGTCCAGAGGACAATGAGGGTGTTGTCGGCGTGTCCACTGGCGTCGAGCGCCTCCATGATACGGCCGACCTGGGCATCGACAAAGCTGGTGCAGGCAAGATACGAGCGCACCAGGTTTTTCCATTGTTTTGCCTCTTTTAGGTACTTCAAGCGCGGCTCGGGCAGCTTCCAGTGGGTGTACCAGGAAAAGCGCGGGGTGTCGGCGCGGTCATTTTCGACCACCGGCGGGAGGATCAGCGTGTCTTCCGGGTATAGGTCGAACCACTTCTGCGTCGCGTAACAGGGTACATGCGGCAGGAAAAAGCCGCAGGCGAGGAAGAAGGGCTTGTCGTGCGTTTTTTTCAACTGGTCGATGGTCCAGGTCGCGACCTGGTAGTCGCCCTTGTCCTCGTCCTTGTGCGGGAAGACTCCCCAGTCGACCAGCTTGTGCCTGGCCGGGGTATCGACCAGTTTCTGCTTGGGCCAGGCACCCACGCCCGCCGGAGGCCCGACTTCACTCCACTCGTCCCCTTTTCGACCGGAGCGCCCGTGGTAAATCTTGCCGGTGTACAGGGTGTGGTACCCGGCCCGGGCAAAAGCCTGGGGCAGGCTGACCAGGTCCTTGTACTCGGGGAGGTTGCGGAACCACGGCGCGAGCCCGTAGATCCCGGTGGTCGTCGGCCGCAGGCCCGTCATCAGGCTCGTGCGCGAGGAGTTACAGAGCGGGGACTGACACTGGGCGTTCAGAAAGAGGGTGCCGCGCCTGGCCAGGGCATCGATGTGCGGCGTCTGTACCTGCGGATGACCGCCCATGCAGCCCATCCAGTCGTTCTGGTCGTCGATAGCCAGAAACAACACGTTTGGACGGGGTGCCGCTCCGGCCGACAAGATCAGGCCGCACCAAAAAACAATGATCATTTTCATAAGGAACCCGGGTTTGTCCCGCACAGCAACACGACGGGCCGCGGGTTGTCGATGGAAAAGACCAGGCCTTGGCGGTGCGATACGACGGCCCCTCGGCTATCCGGGTCGTGCCGCTTGGCTGCCGACCCTAAACCTCCTGGTACTGGCCGGTCCGGCGATCGAGAAACTGCTTCACCACCGCCGCGTTGTTCTGTCTTTCATCGGTCGAGGAGAAAAGGAGGGTCACCCGCTCTTTCTCGGCCCGTTCCACCAGCGGAGCGAGATCTTCGCTGTGGTTCCTCAGTTCCAGCAGGTAGGCCTGGCGAAATTTACCCCAGCTGAGTTCGCCCTCATTCAAGGATTTCCGAAGGCTTGTCGACGGGGCGATTTCCTCCAACCACTCATCGATCTCGGCTTCCTCCCGGATAAGGCCTCTTGGCCACAGGCGGTCGACGAGGACACGATACCCGTCCTCACTGTGGGGTTTTTCCGAAATTTGTTTCAGTATGATGGGTATAGTTGGCCTCGCCGGGGTTCACGGTTGGAAGGCAGCACCTCCCAAGCCGCCGAATTACACCATATGAATGTTTACAGTCCCACCTAATTCGCGTATCAATATGTGCAGAATGAATTAATTGGTATAGGTTTTGCCTGATATTCTGGAAACGAAACCATTTAGTCGCCTATTATGGTTACTTGTTCATCTCAAGGGAATTATGTATCTTGAGCACCTGAGTGGCTCTTTTGGAGCACGTACACCGTGATGTTGCGCATGAGGAAAATACTGGCAGTCATCTGCTTGAGCCTGGGCTTGGTCGCCCCTGCCCGGGCCGTTGTATTCGATATTTTGCTGAATTTCACCGGAATGACCTCCTCCCAGGAAGCCGTTTTCGAGGCGGCT
>JAYGFS010000227.1:0-2575 GCA_046581765.1 Verrucomicrobiota bacterium | reverse complement strand
AGGGGTGTTTCTGCGGACGAACGTGGAAACCGCGTACGGTCCGGTCCGCGGTACCAACGGGGGTTTTTACCGCTTTGCACCACAACGTCGCCACCTGGAGCGGCACGCCCAGTTGTCCATTCCGAATCCCTGGGGCGTGGCCTTTGATGACTGGGGCCAGCACTTCTTTCTACACACTTCCGGGCCTACCTGTGAATGGATGCTCCCGGGTTCGGTCAAGCCGCGTTACGGTGAAGCGAACCCGAAGAGCAGGGACCTGCTGGAATCCGCCCACCGTGTGCGGCCGACCTCGGGTATCGAAATCCTGAGCAGCCGCCATTTCCCGGAAGAGGTCCAGGGCGACCTGCTCATCAATAACAATATCGGATTCCTCGGTACCAAGCAGCATGGCTTTGAAGAGGACGGCACCGGCTACGCAACGAAGTGGCGCCAGGATCTCACCCGGTCCAGTGATGGAAATTTCCGCCCGGTGGACCTGGAAGTCGGCCCGGACGGATCACTTTTCATTGTCGATTGGCAGAACCCGCTTATCGGCCATATGCAGCACAACGTCCGTGACCCAAACCGTGACCATGCACACGGCCGAATCTATCGCTTGACCTATCCCAGCCGCCCCCTGGTAAAGCCCGCGCAGGTCTACGGGGCAAGCATCACGACCCTGCTGGATAATCTTAAGCTGCCGGAATACCGGACCCGCTATCGCACGCGTCGCGAGTTGTGTGGCCGCGATGCCGACGAGGTCCTGGCCGCGATGAAGACCTGGATCACGAGGCTGGATAAGAAGGATCCGAATCTCGAGCACCACCTGGTGGAAGCCCTGTGGGTGAGCTGGGGGCTGGACCGAATCAACCAGCCCCTGCTGCGCCACCTCCTGAAGGCCAGGGATCATCGCGCCCGCGCGGCAGCTGTCCGGGTGCTTCGATACGGGGGGCACCAGGTCGCGGACCAGGCCGAGCTGCTCAAGCGGGCCGCGGAGGACCCCCACGGCCGGGTGAAACTGGAAGCCATCGTCGCCGCCTCCTGGATTGGCAAGCAGGACGGGCTGGCGGTGCTGGAAGCAGCGGTCCAGAAGGAACCGGCCAAGCCGATAGAGAAGGTCAGCGCGGTGAAGGTGAATGGAACCCTCATCCAGATTGCCCATCCCGCGACGAAGACCGGCCGTATCAGTTCGTTCACCATGACGGTTCCGGGTCGTCGACGCACGATCAACCTGTCCGAGATGGAAGTGTACAGCGGGGGAAAGAACGTGGCCAAACAGGCCAGGCTTTCAAAATCCTCGGAGTACGACAAGGGGAAATACCCCGTGGGGCTCCTGGTCGACGGGAACAAGAGTAACTTCACCCATACCAAGGAGGAGAAGAACCCCTGGATCAAGGTGGTGTTCCCATCACCGATTCCCATTGATGAGGTAAAGATATGGAATCGCAGCGGGTATGAGAGCCGCTTCGATGGTGCCCAGGTGGTCTTTTTTGACGGTGCGAAGAAAGTGGCCACGGTTGAGGTGGGGATTTCCGGCGGCGATGGCAGTGGTCCATTTGCCGCTGATCCCTGGATCAGGGATGCCTACCGGACGGCCCTCGCGCACCTGAACGACCAGGCCGCTGAGCACAAGGAGGCCAAGCTGGTGCTGCCCAAGCACCTGGCGGGCAGTGCCGCCAAGCTCTATGTCCGGGGTGCGGAAATCTACGCGCGTGAAGGCCACTGCGGTACCTGCCACCAGCCGGATGGCATGGGCCTGAGTTTAGCAGGCTTCCCGCCCCTGGCGGGTACGAAATGGGCCCTGCAGGGCAAGGAGCGGCTGATCAAGCTTTCACTGAATGGGCTCATGGGTCCGATCGAGGTCCTGGGGAAGCCCTATCCGGGTCTCGTGCCGATGACCGGGTTCGGCCCGATATTAACCGACCTCGAGCTGGCCGCGGTGCTGACCTACGTCCGGAATTCTTTTGGCAACAAGGCCTCGGAAGTCACCCCGGACGAAGTTGCCCGGGTGCGTGCGGCGAACAAGGCCAAGGTCGGTTTCTATGCGCCAGGGGAATTGCTCCAGGCGCATCCGCACCGCTAATGCGGGGAGGAAAGCCGGGTATTTCCATCCGGCATGTTGATTGTTGTCCTGGGAAAAGATTGGGCTTCACCAACCGGCCTTCGGTGGGGTACATATTTTGTGACACCTTATTTTTTCAGGATGATTTATACGCGCCCCCTTCTAAATATGACCCTGGTCCTCGTGACCACCTGGGCGAGTGTTGATGCACAAACCTTGGGAACGATCCGGCGGGACGTGTGGACCGGGGTGGGAGGGTCCGCAATACGTGATCTGACCGACCTGGCGGCTTTCCCCGACAGTCCTTCATCCAGCGGATCGATCACCCTTTTCGAGGGGCCAACCAACAGCGGGGATAATTATGGCAGCCGGATTGTCGGCTATGTACACCCGGTCATCACCGGGGTGTACACCTTCTGGCTGGCCGGAGACGATAACTGTGAACTGTGGTTAAGTACCGACGAGACGCCCGATCATCGACAGCGTATCGCCCAGGTTCCCGGATGGACCAATTCGCGGCAATGGACGAAATTT
>JAYGFS010000168.1:0-1762 GCA_046581765.1 Verrucomicrobiota bacterium | reverse complement strand
TACTTCGACTGCCCGTCGACTTTGTGTTTCTAAGCGTTGATTGGCTGCGCGGAATCTTCGATGCAATACGCATCTTCCTGGCAGGCAACCGCGGCAATAAACGATCCTGCACCTTCTGCGGCAACCCCGAATTCCTTATGCAGAAAGAGCGCCCCTGCTTGGCGGCAAGCAAATACGGAAACCCGTGGATGTTCAAAGCCATCTGCCCCTATGTGCGGCCGGTAAAAATACCCGATCATGCCACGCCGTATTGCACCGCCGAAAGTGCCTTCCGGAAACCGACCAGGCACTTGCCCATCTCCGGGTTGTTGATCGCTATCATCTGGGCGGCCATCACCCTCGGTGTCCTCAAGCTGGACCCCGCCCGGCACTTTGAACAATCCATGATCGCGCTCAAGCAGGCGGAAGACGCACAGCACCGCAAGCACCTTGACACCACCCTGAGCAAGGAAGATGAACAGGCAGCCATACAGGAATGTGCCAAGGTAGCGTCAGCGCTGAACGATCAGCACTACGAACAGGCCGATCAACGCATCACCGACCTGGTGAACCGCTACCCCGGCTTCTACGCGGCCCTCCCGCTACAGGCCGAGGTCTATTTCAAGCAGCTCAAGCATGAAGCCGCACTGCAAGCCCTGGAAAACGCCGAGCGTGCGGGGGAGAAGGGTCCACGCATGGAGCTCCTTCGGGTAAAAAAGTGGGTGATTCGGGGTGAACCCGATCGCGCCATCCAATGGCTTGATGAAACCCAGGATGCCGCCGAACAGGACCCGACCGTGCTGCTCGAGCGAGCGACCTTATACCTCCACTTGAACGCGTATAGCTCCGCGCGCAGCAACCTGGTCCAGCTGCTGAGCGTCGACCCCCAGCACCTGCAGGGGCATATCCGCCTCAGCTCCCTCTTGTTCAAGCTCCAGGAAGAAGATGAGGCTCGCGCGCATTTTTCTGCTGCCCAAGCCATAGATTCCACCCATCCGGATCTCCGATTACTGGACCTGGAAATCAACCTGCTGGATGGCGAGGAACAACAGGTGCGCGAAAAACTGTTGAGCCTGGGAACGGATTTTCCGGACCACGCATCCATTCAAATTAAAATCGCCAAACTCGAGCTTTTCATGAAACAAGCCGGCGCGGCACTGGAGCGTGTCGAGAAGATCTCCTCCGGCGAGAACCGCCATGAGCGCTTCGCCGCTCACATGTTGCACGCACAGATCATGATCGAGCACGAACTCCTGACGGATGCCGAGCGCGATCTCGAACTTGCCCTGGCTATTCAACCGAGCCATCTTCCGGCACAGCAGGCGAAAGCCCGTATTCTCATGGCTCGAAAAAACTGGAATGCGGCACTGAAGATCCTCACCCCCCTGCGCAAAAAACATCCCCAGCAGACCATGCTCTACCTCATGGAAGCCGCCTGCCAGGAGCATATCGGGGATACGGAGCAGACGAGAACCCTCCTCCTGCACATCCGGGAGACCCGGCCTGACAACCCGGCGATTGCCATTCGTCTCAGTAATTTTTACCAGGCCCAGGGCAACCTGCAGGAAGCCATCCACCTGCTGGAGACCTTTGTCGAGGCACATCCCGACAACCATATCGCAATCAATAACCTGATCTACCTGCTCGCGGACCAGGGGCAGGATCTCGACCACCCGCAACGCCTCGCCCAGCAACTCATGGAGGCGCACCCGAACAATCCCCTCTTCGCGGATACCATCGGCTGGGTGCATATCCAGCGGAAGGCCTTCAACGAGGCGATACC
>JAYGFS010000164.1:0-5139 GCA_046581765.1 Verrucomicrobiota bacterium | reverse complement strand
CGCTGCGGGATTGCCCTCGAGAAGGAGCACACGCCCTGGACCCGCAATGTATGCCGACAGCACGTGAAGATCGGCGTTTATCCCGAGTACGGTCGACCACTCGATTTCAAGGGGATCGCCGAATTTATCAAGCAGGGCAAGGCGGACGGGACACTGCGATACCGGACGGTGCGGGGTGGCTATCACGATGCGGCAGACTACGATCGGCGGCCTATCCACATCCCCATCGCCCGTGAGCTCTGCCGGGTCTACGAGATGAACCCGGAGGCCTTCATTGACCGGCAGTTTGTCATCCCGGAATCGGGCAATGGTCTCCCGGATATCCTTGATGAAGCCGCGTTCCTGTTGCGCTACTACCTGGAGACCCAGTGGCCCGATGGCGGGATCTCCGGCGGCAGCGAGGGGACCGGCCATCCCTTCAGCGATGCACATCCCGGGAATGCCTGGCGCAGCAATACCGATAATGAAAGCGTCGAGTATATCATGCGCCCGGTGAGCGGCTACAGCTGCTTCGCCTTCGCCGCTTCCGCGGCCCAGCTGGGGCGGATCCTCGGGGGCTTCCCGGAGGGGAAGGCGCAGGGACGGAAGCTGGTTGATGCGGCGAGGCGGGCCTTCGACTGCGGGGTGAAAAAATTCCCCCCGGACGAGCTCTCGGGGGAAGTGAGCCTTGCCGAGGCGGCTGCCGAGCTCCTGCACGCGACCGGGGAACCTCGCTATGCTGCCGACATCGCGCGCTTGCCGACCATCAAGACCGCCCGGATCGATTACCTCAGCAACATCGGCCTCGCCTATACCTTCAATACCCTGCCGCCCGACCTTCCCGGTCTCGACCCGGATTTCCAGCGCACCTTGAAAAAGGGTTGCGTGGACGCGGTCGGCTGGGCCTTGAACGCCTTCACCCTGAAGAAGGGCTATATCCATTTCAAGCACCCCTGGGCCCCGGTAGGGAGCGGGACCGCCTCCACCGCGCAGGCCTGGTGGATGGCGTTGATGTGGAAGATGACCGGTGACCGGAAATACTACGATGTGCTCTGCGCCTCCGCCGATGCGGCTCTCGGTGCCAACCCCATGGGGCAGGTGCAGTGTTCCGGCCTCGGTCAGCAGCATGTGCTCCATCCCGAGTACCTCGAGTCGATGAACGACAGGCTGGAGGAATACCTGCCGGGTATCTGGGTCTACGGCCCGTCGAGGGGCAAGAGCTGGATCACCGGCATCTACCCGCCGACCCCGGCCATGGACCGCATTCCACTCCTCTACGCCTACTACGACGTGGACCAGTGGCCCGGGCAGACCGAGTTCACGGTCAGTGAAACCATCACCCCGGCGGTGGTGATGTTCGGGGCATTGGCCCCGAAAAACCCCCAACCGTACACGGGGCCCTTGCCGTCTCCCCGTTGAGCCCGTTTCATGATACCGATGGGTTTTCCCGGTTCGGGAACCAGGGTTCCGTGCCCGGCTTTGTCGCCGCGCTCCGTGTGTACGGTTTCATCCCGTCGCGGTTCAGGCGAGATTGTCCGGGATTTTCCAGACGTAAAAGTTACGGTTCTTGTCCTTGAAGCGCGGGTTCGAGCGAAACTCTTCAGCCTGGCTCTCCTCCGGTCCGGCACCGTCCGGGTCGGTGGTTGAAATATCGGTGCCGGTGGCGCCACGGTCGGTCGGCGTCATGAGGTTGTCCGTCCCGTGGGGGTGATCGTGATCGTTGCTGCCCGGGTCGTTCTCGGAGGCGTGGCCGCATTCGTGGCCAAGCGAGCGGCCGTTGTCCAGATATTGCTCCTCCATGAGGATGGTTCCCCCGGTGGGCCCGTTTCCAGCCACGGTGTTAGCCTTGCTGCCGACAAGGTCCTGTTGGATAATTCCCACAACAAAGCAACAACCGAGGTCGATCCCTGCATCTTCCAGGGCCGCCAGCATGCGGCGGCGCACACGCCGCTGCGCAGCGGCATTCAACGGACCGTCGAACTCGGGTCCGGCCAGGCTGAACGGTGCAATGGTTTTGTCGAAGGTGATGCAGGCCTTGAAGAAGATATCGTTCACCGTGTCATGGGCATCGCAGATCTCCTCGTCGGTCGGTTGCGTCTCCCCGGCAGGGGGCGGGGTGCGGATGTAGATGATGCAGCCGACCTTGAAGGTCTTCTGAATGCAAACGCACTCCCAGCCTGTCGCGAAATCGTCGTTGATGGGGACCGTGCTGTCCCCGAAGAGCGGGTTGGAGGCATCCGAAACCAGGCTCGAGATCTGGACGACGCCGGTGGCGGGGCTGAGCGCTCCGCTGCCGAGGGAGGTGTCGAAGGCCAGGTCGATGGTGGCGCGGCTTGCGGTGGAGTCGGCCTCCCGGGAGAGATCAACCCGGACCTCGAAGTCTCCTCCGCCAATGGCCGCAACGGTTACGTCCACAATGTCGATTCCATCCGTGGGATCGGGATCGATGGCGCCGACGAAGCCGGCAATGGTCGTCATTTCCGCATTCACCAGGAAACGGAGAGTGGCGGTTGAGAACCCCCATCCGGCCGGGATGTAGAATGCGTAGGGGACTAAGATCTGGATGTCGTCGCTCGGGTCCACCCCCTGGGGGGAATGCAGCGGTTCGGCGGCCACCACCGGAAAGCGGACCTGCTCATTGATGGTGAGTCCACTGTTGTTCTCCGTGATGCTCACGGGATAGCGACCGGGGACGGTGGTCGTGAAATTGAAAACGGCTTGCCCGCACGCGTTGTATTCGAGCGTGTGCTGGACGAGGGGGTCGACGCCCACCGAGAAATCGGAGAGCGCAGGCCCCACCGGGTTGCCGGTGACATCCTCCGCGGAAACGAGTACCGTGAACGTATCCTGCCCGTCGGGAAAGGCCCAGTCAGCCTTGACGTGGTCAAGGTTGACGACGGGATCGGCCGGGATGAAGAAAGGCTCGATGGAAACCATGTTCAACTCAATGATCTCGACGCTCACCGAGGCGGATCCCGCGAGGTCGGTGCTGATGGTCCCGGTAAAGATCCCGAGCTGGTTCGAAACCAGGGGGATATTCTGCGGGTCGTCCTGGGCGACCCCGGCAAGGGCGGTGATGGATGGTGGAGCCACGAGCTGGTTGGAGAGAATGTCGCGCACCTCGATGGTGACGTTGATGGCGCTCCCCGTGGTGGCCGGGTCCTGGATGAGGTCGACCTGGGTGTCGATCGTGAGGGGCGGCAGGCTGGGATCTGAATAAACCCGGAAGTACGCCTGCTTTAAATCGGCCGGGAGGCGAGCGAAGGAGTCAGGCGTCCGCAGGACAAGCGAGAAGTTCTCGGGCCTCAGGGCCGGGCTGGCAACGATGTCGTAGGGTGGTCGCCCGCCTTTCCAGTCGAAGTTAAAGGTGCCGTCGGTGTTGCCACTGGTGAGGGTGATGGGGGGAAAGACCGTGAACTGGACCGAGTGGCTCACGCCCGCACCCGACTCGGAGACCTTCACGGTCACGACCTGCTCCTGCAGCGTGGGGTAGGTGTGGGTGAGGGGGCCGCCCTGTTGCCCGAGCGGATCAAAAGGAATGTCCTTGGGCGTGCCGACGGTCCAAAAAATCTGGAACTCGAAATCGTCCTGCAGTCCCGGATCGAAAAAGGCCGCGCCCGGGATCGTGACGGTGCCGTCCGCATCCATGATGACATCGTCAAGGGGCCGCACAACCGGGGACTCGTCGAAAACGACGGCGTGAAGGTTGAACGTATCGGCATCGACCTTGACCGTGATAAAATAATCGCCGTCCTGTGCATAGATGTGTCCCCCGAGGGTACTGTACTTCCCGGGGTCGCCCTGGTTGAGAAAGAGGTCTTCGACGCTTCCGTCGCCCCAGTCGATGGATGCGAGAGCGGGCTCGGGATCCGTCGGGTCGACCTTGCTGATGTTGATCACGAAGTACGCCGCGCCGCCCTCGGGCAGGTCGATGAATTCCTCCGGGTTGGTGGTAATGGTGAAGGCCCCGAGGGCCATCCGGATGCTGAGGAAAAGGGCGAGCAGGCTGAGGGGTACGCAGGGTGTTTTCATGGTCTCGTCCAGGAGCAGGAAGCGGCTTATCACAGGAGGGCGGAAGCGTCTTGGTTGCGGGTTGGCATACCGTGCAAGGTAGCACGGGGCCGGTGGCGGAGGCAAGGCCCCGGAGAGGAGCGGGCGGGCACCGGGTCGAGTGAAAGGCGCAAGACCCTGTCGCCACGAAGGTTCAAGCTGTCACGCGATCGTTCAGATCGCCGGGATCCGGATGAAGCGGTGGGCGGAATATCGCGGATATCGATCGGGTGGTGCTCGCATCCGCTAGAGCGACCGGGAATCCACCTGCGATTCCCACGCCATGGCCCGCCACCTTCTCGGCATCGACCACGAACGCTTCCCCTTTTGTAATGCGGGTATTCAGCGCTGCCACACCGACCTGCCCGGACGTGTCATACGTGAATGGATTGTCCAGTGGAAAGGATTACGCGACCTTACCTGGAGGAATCACTTTGCGGGGAGAATGTTCTTCTTGTCTATGCGCTTTGCCACAAGTAACTTGAAAAGGATTAAATGAGATTTTTCTGCATCCTGCTTTTTGCTCCCTTGGCAGTGGTTTCAGCTGCCGAGTCCTTCGAGGCTTTCCTGGATTCGCACTGCGTGCGGTGTCATGGTCCCAAGAAGGAAAAGGGCGACTTGCGTATCGACAAGCTTTCACGGGACTTCATGGTGGGCACGGACGGGCATCGCTGGGCCGAGATCGTGGAGCGTATCAATGCAGGCGAGATGCCGCCTGAAAAGGAGCCCCGCCCGACCGAGGGGGAGATCGCCTCCGTCATTGGCCAACTCGATACCAGGATTAGCGAGGGTCGCGCCGCCCGCATGGCCAAGCGCCCGGCGGTGGCGCACTATCGACTCAGCCGGAAGGAATACCAAAACACCGTCTACGATCTGCTCGGTGTCCGCTATGACCCGACCAAGCCGGGCGAACTGAATGAGGACATCCTGTGGCACGGCTACGAGCGCATCGGCTCACAGCTCTCGCTTTCACCTTCACACGTGGACCGCTATTATCAGGCCGCGGAAATCGTGCTCGCTCGGTCTTTCCCCGCAAAATCCTCCGAGGTACGCAAGACACGCAAGACGGCAGCGGAGTTGAGGTATGGAGGCGGTGAGAAACAAAGGGAG
>JAYGFS010000144.1:0-2558 GCA_046581765.1 Verrucomicrobiota bacterium | reverse complement strand
GCAACATTGATGCCAACACGATCACCATGCTGACGATCACTTTCCATGGGAAAGGTCGCGATCCGCCGCTATTCATGGACAACTTCAGGCTGAGTGCAGGCGGGGGAGGGGCGCTCATCCGCCCGGGCGGGACTCCCGTTCCCGTTCCAGTCCCTGTGCCGGCCCCTGTGCCGGCCCCAGCACCGGCAGCCGTTCCAGCTCCTGCGGCAGCGGGCGACAAGCTGTTGATGGGCTTTGAAAATGCCGCGGATATCCACAAGTGGGAAATCCGTCAAGGCGGTGTTCCCCTGATCGACACCAAGCACCCGACCCAAGGGGAGAAGACCCTGCGTGTCCGCGGTGGGCATATCATGACAACCTTCAGCTTGCCGCGCGACTGGACCCCGTATGAAGCGCTGGAGTTCGACATTTTTAACGAGGCTGACAAGCTGCATAAAATGGAGATCGCCATCGGTGACGATGCATTCATGGCCGCGCAGGACTACTGGAACCGGTACAACGCGGTCTTCATGCTGGTGCCGGGGGAGAACAAGATCTCCATTCCCGTCGGCGGCCTTTATCGCGGCGAGGCGGCGGCCCGGAACCGCGGTACCATTGCGCGCAACATTGACGCCAACACGATCACCATGCTGACCATCACTTTCCATGGGAAAGGTCGCGATCCGCCGCTATTCATGGACAACTTCAGGCTGAGTGCAGGCGGGGGAGGGGCGCTCATCCGCCCGGGCAGCGCGTCCGTTCCCGCCCCGGTGCCCACACCAGTACCGGCTCCCGTTTCGGCACCGGCTCCTGTTCCGGCACCGACAGCCGTGCCGGTTTTTGCGACTCCCCCTGCACGTGCATTGCTCACCCCCCGGGCTCAAGCCGACCTGGGGTGGTATGGATTCGAGGACGCCTTCAGCAGTTTCACGAATCGCTGGGAACTGCGTGAAGGCCCTGTCCCGGAAATCGTCACGGAACAGGCGACGGAGGGTGCCCATTCGTTGAAGGTCCTTCCCGGCAGCCTGATTGCGACAAAAACCCTGCCGCGGGACTGGCGACCGTACGAGGCCCTTGAATTTGACGTCTTTAACGGGACCGAACAGTTGATCAAACTCGAGATGATTGTTGGGGATAAGGCGTGGAACGACAAGAAGGATTACTGGAATCGCTACAACGCGATTTACATGCTTGTGCCGGGACCCAACACCATCACGCTGCCGGTGGAAGGTCTATACCGCGGTGAGGCTGCAGCGCGCAACCGCGATATCAAGCGCAACATCGATCCGGACCAGATTGAATTTCTTTCATTCTGGTTCCAGGGTCCCGAGAACGCCGGCCCACTGTATCTGGACCATTGCCGCTTGGTCACCGGCAACCGGATATCGGCAGGCGATTCATCCGGGGCGCGGCCTTCGATGCATCGCTTCTATGATTTTGAATCCCTGCAGGATACGGTTAAATGGGAGGTGAAGGTTGGCGAACGGCCCACCCAGGCGGCAGAGCATGCGACCCATGGATCCAGCAGCCTGAAGATTCGCCGCGGCGGCCACATTGTATCCACGACCATGCCACGGGACTGGAGTCCATACCAGGAGATGGCCTTCGATGTTTTCCATCCGGGTGAGGACCTGGTGAAGTTGGAACTGATGATCGGCGACGACACCTGGAGCCAGAAACCGGATTACTGGAATCGCCACAACGCGATCTTCACCCTCGTCCCCGGCGCCAACACGATTTTGGTCTCGGTTCATGGATTGTACCGCGGAGAAGCCGCCGCGCGAAACAGGGATATCAAACGCAATATCGACGCCAACCAGATCAGCGTGCTCGACCTGCACTTTCATGGCAGGGGTACGCAGGGCTTCGTGTACCTCGACAACATGCGCCTGCGTGCTGAAGGAGGCCTGGCGTCGGTTCCCGGAACCCCGGATGTGGCGGGCACGCCGGTGCCGCCCGGGGCCAATCCCTCGCCCGCACCGGTACCGTCCCCCAGGATATGGGGTTTTGATTTTGGCCCGAAAGATCAACAGTTGTGGCCCGGGTTTCACGGGATTACCTGGAACACCGTGTACAGCAAGGAAGCGGGCTTTGGTCTTGAGCGGAGCCAGAACCGCTCGCGCTTTGCCCAGGACACCACCTGGCCGACACGCCTGCTGCAGGATTTCCTCTGGATTCCATACGGTGATTTCCTCGTCGACCTGCCCAACGGCGATTACGATGTATGGGTCTTCTTTGAGGAGTCCGGGTACTGGGGAGGAGAGCACTCCACCTACCTGCAGCGCGCAATCTACGCGGAGGGGAAAGAGGTGTCCCTGGAGGATCGGAAGGACAAGGGTCCGAATGGCGAAGCGCTCTACCTGTTCGAGGACTTTGAGCCGCACCCGGGAATCAACGTCCTGCGCGAATACTGGGATCGTCTCTACCAGCCTCGTTCTTTTTCGACTACCGTGTCCGATGGACAAATGAATATCGGGGTTTTTGCTGAAGCCCAGATGTCCTGCCGGGTTTCTGCAATCATCATCCATCGTTCCGGCGATACCCAGGCCATTGCGTGGAAGGAACAGTTGATGGAGAAG
>JAYGFS010000138.1:0-3199 GCA_046581765.1 Verrucomicrobiota bacterium | reverse complement strand
TTGCTGCGGAAGCGTGCCTTGATCGTTTCACTGCTCGTCACGTCCAGGGGGGCGGTGTAGGGCGCCGCGCTGGGATGGATATCGGAACCGCTGCTGGTCTGGGCGCTCAACTTGGCCATGATCAGCAGGTCCGAGCTGGTCAGGTCCCGGTTAAAGGCCTGGATCGCCAGCATATTGTCGCCAACGACCAGCTGGTTGATGTGGGCCGAGACAATTTCGGGTTCATAGAATATCGCCTCGCTGTCGTTGTGGTGGGTGGTGGACAGGGATGACCAGGTCGGGCTGACCGGTGCATTGTGGGTGGCGATTTGTGTGCCGTTGATATAGGCGGTATACCCGTCATCGTAGCGCATGTTGAGGGTGAGCGCGGAGATCGAGGCCAGCGTGATCGCATCGGGGATGGTAAAGGGGATCCGGATGAAGCAGCTTCCCGTTGCATTTTGCATTTCAACCACGTCCAGGTTGATATAGGCCTCGTACCCGGTGCTGGTTTCGTACCCGACCCCGTTGATACCCGTTTTCCAGCTTGCGAGGTTGAGGGGGTCGGCGACCTGGTGCCACGAGGTCCCGAGGACTGATCCCCCATTGGTGGTTGAGGGCACAAGGGCCTGTACCGCACTTGTTTCCTCCACCGGCTCGAGGCCGCTGGATGCCCCCCCCCAAATCATGGGGTCATTGCCGTCGCGCGTGTAGTACACGGTGCCGAGCCCGGCAGGCGGTGTGATCACCAGGGTGGTTCCCGGGTCGTTGAACAGGCCACCGATTGGATTGAAGGCCGGTGCATCGACCACGGGGTACAGTCCCTGCGTGCGGAAGTGGTCCAGTACCTCGCCGCCCCGTAGGGGAAGGTAGGTGTCGGAAACCCAATCCACCGCCGGCTTCCATTGGTCATCCTTGGTGTAAGGGATGGTTCTGTTGATGTTGGTGCCCCCGTCACCCCAGCGGGCGGACTCGGGAATGATCGCTGTCTGCACGAGGTTGGACAAGGAATCCCATATCACGGCCAGGTTAGCGGGTGTATAGGGGCCATCGTTGAAGAAATGCTGCTGCAGGCGATCACCAAAGCGGGTCTGGAAGGGGGCGTAGCCGCGCAGGGCGTCGTAAATCTGGCCGGGCGACCCGCTGTCATCCACGCGCGAAAGATCGTGCTCGTAGGAGCGGTTGTTGCCCGTAATGGAGACCCCCATGGACATCTCGGCATCCCAACAATAGAATCGGAAGGGCTGGATGCCGTTGCGGGATTTCCGGGCCGCGTACCAGTTCTTGTCGTGAAAGTGCGTGATGTTGACCCCATTGCGGTACTGGGGCCCAAGCCAATCCTCGTCACTGCTCCAGATACGGTGAATCATGGAGTCGATAAAATTGTCCACGTCCATGTACTCGAGGACCTGGTCGTAGGCCACCTCGGTTGTGATGGGCGAGGCGGTTCGACTCATGAGCGTATTCCACGAGGCGATATCGCCATCCTCGGCATCCGCGCCATGCTTGATCACGTCCCAGTCGAGCTTCTCGCCGCCGTGGTGGTCCGCATGGTAATCCGCATGGGGCAGTTCCTGGATAGCGTAAAAGCCCCAGTAGGCCCCGTTTAAATATACATGCACCAGCTTGCCCCGGGGGGAGGGTTGATCCATGGCGAGTTGCAGTGCGTGAAGAAATTCGTTGCGCATAAAGGAAGCTTCCGCCCAGGTGCGGGTGAAGGTCCATGCGTCATGCCCGCCCGCCCGGAGCAGGAGACGCTTGAAGCTTTTTACCGGCGAATCCGGGTAAAAGTCATAGTCCAGCCGGTTCAGGCCGTATTCTGCCCGAAAATACAGGCGAATCGATTTCTTGGCATGACGCCTTCCGTTGCCCCCGTGAATCCGCATACCCCCGCGATATGAAAGGTTTCCTCGGGGTCGTCGGGGTCAAAGTACTCGATATGCACATTGCGCTCCGATGCGTCCCCCGTATCGTTGGGGTTGTCGTATATCCCGTTAATGCCGAACATGTCGCTCTCGAGGTACTGCAACGAGACCACCGGCAGCGCGCGGAGTGCCCCCTCCATGGCCCCGCTGTAGCGCGGGTCATTCAGGATCTGGGTATTCATGCCGGCCTGGGAAAGGACATCGGCAGTAAAGATATAGCTTTGCGCGTCCACATTGGTGGGCTTCCATCCGGTCCGGTATGCCAGCGCGCGGATGATGGTCGTCTGGTTGATCGCGATGGGTCCGGTGTACAGGGTGCCGGTAGTGGCATTGGGTTCGCTTCCGTCGGTGGTATAGCGGATGCTCACGCTGGGCGTCGAGGAGGTGATACTGAGGGTGAAGCTCGCAGAATAGAATCCTCGCTTATGTGAAAACTGGGTGTCGTTCACAAAGTCGATCACGCCCGTTCCGTTGGCCGCGCCGGGCGTCGGGGTCTCAAAATACCCCGTACCGCCGCTGGGGAGTTGGCCATAGGAAATGTTCCGGTATTGCTCGGGATAGTCTTCGAAGAAGCTGATGATGGTGGCCCCATCCGGCTCGGTCAGGTAGACCGACTCGCCGCCGTTCTGGAGGGAGAAATTGGTATGGAGTTCCTGGGCGGGGTCGCTTCGATCCTTGCCCGACGCGAACACCACCAGGTAGCCGTTGGCTGCCACGACGGTACCCGGGGAAAAGGCCCACCGGGTGAGGTTGGTGTCGTCGGACAGGTAGTACCCACCGAGGTCCAGGGTCCCCGGTCCCGGGTTGTAAATTTCGATCCAGTCCGGTGAGTTGTTGTCGACATCCAGATGCAGCCGATCGTTCTCAGCGAGGAATTCGTTGATGATCGGCGTAGCGCTGGCGGTATGGCCGCATAGTGCAATAACGAAGATCAGGCGTTTCATGGTTCACCAATGGTTCAAGCCCGTTTATATAGCATGAAGCCGGGTAGGTTAAGCCTGGAATCGTCCTTGTAGCATGTTAATTTCCTCCCCTTGAACGCATCCACAGTCAAAATCGTGTGGCCGGGTGCTGTCCCCCTAACTTGGATGCGTGAAGGCCGTATTTTCAACTAGTTACGGTTCCTGTGAAGCCGCAGGCATGCGGGGGACCCGGGTCGCTTCGCCGCGGTGTCAGGCTGATCACGGCAGAAGGAATGGGGGGTTTCATGTTCGGGCCGCCATGTACCGGGAGACGGGCATCCCCTCGACGGGCCGACTCATGGGGCTGCCCGGGGCAGATCGGAAGAGCACACG
>JAYGFS010000050.1:0-3467 GCA_046581765.1 Verrucomicrobiota bacterium | reverse complement strand
CGATGGCACCATGGTCGGGCTCATGACTTTGTTGCGCGAGATCTATGGCGAGAAGGACTACAACTTCGTGCCCGGAAAAATGCGTCAGCAGGCGCGTGAGGCATTTGATCGCGGCGTACAGTGCATACTGGATTGCCAGATCGAGGTCGATGGGCGCTTGACCGCATGGTGCGCACAACATGACCGGAAGACGCTGGAGCCACGCGGTGCGCGGCCCTACGAGCATCCGTCCATCAGTGGGGGCGAAAGTGCCGGAATCCTTTGCCTGCTCATGAGTCTCGACGAGCCAGCTGACGAAATCCGCCGATCCGTTCGCGCAGGCGTCGCATGGTATGGGCAATCAACCATCACGGGGCTTCGCGCCGAGCGGAAGGATGGCGACCGCACGGTCGTCCCCGACCCGGCTGCGCCACCCCTCTGGGCCCGCTTTTACGAAATCGACACCAATCGACCGATCTTCAGCGGCCGGGATGGCGAGATTAAATATGACCTTTCCGAAATCGAGGCCGAGCGACGCAACGGATACGCCTGGTACGTGTCCTCCGGCAAGGTGGTCGAGGTGGCCTGGTCGAACTGGGAGTGGAAGTAGACCTTGAAAGAGGCCGTACCCGGTGAGCTTCGCAAGGTGGCCGCTGACATATACCGGAAAGTCTGGTAGAAACCGTCGCGGTTGAAGAGCGATTAAAGGCAGATGACAATGAAACCCTGAAAAACATGGCCGCACCCGATCGTCCCAACATCCTGTGGTACTGCACGGACCAGCAACGCTTCGATACCATTTCCGCCCTTGGCAATGACACGATTCGCACGCCCGCGGTCGACCAGCTCGTGGCCGAGGGGGTGGCTTTCACCCGGGCCTACTGCCAGAGTCCCATCTGCACCCCCAGTCGTGCATCCTTCATGACCGGCCGCTATCCCGCCAGCCACCATGTCAACCGCAACGGCAACCCGCACTTCCCGGTGGAGGAGGTGTTGGTCAGCACGCTGCTGGCGGAGGGTGGCTACGACTGTGGTCTTGTCGGCAAGCAACACCTGTCGCGGGCCGACATCGTCGAGAAACGCGTTCCGGATGACGGGTACCGGATGTATCAATGGAGTCATCACCCCTACCCGGACTGGGAGGAAGGACACGCCTACGCTGATTGGCTGAAAGGGCAGGGGGTTGACCCGGAGAAGCTCTATGCGGGCCGGGCAAACCCGGGAGCGGGGGTTCCCGCCGGCCTGCACCAGACCACCTGGGCAAGCGAGGTGGCCATCGACTTCATTCGGGAAGATCGCAAAGGCCCGTGGATGCTTAACCTGAACGTGTTCGATCCGCATCCGCCCTTCGATCCGCCCCAGGAATACCTCGACCGCTACGACCCTGCGACCATGCCACCCCCCCTGTTCCGGGCATCCGACCTCGCGCACCAGGAGCGAATGCAAGCCCTGGATCAACAAGTAAAGGTCGCGATTGACCCCTCGGCCCCGGCGCTTCCCGGGAGCGAAGGGGTGGCCGACGGAGACACGCGCTTCCGCGCCCCCACCGGTTTCGATGCCGGGAAGATCAAGGCCTGCTATTACGCCATGATCGAACTGATCGATGACCAGTTCAAGCGTCTCGTTGATGCACTCAAGGAAAGCGGCCAGTACGACAACACGATCATTATCTTCACGAGTGACCACGGCGAGATGCTGGGGGACCACGGCCTTGCCTACAAGGGCTGCCGCTTCTTTGAAGGTCTCGTGCACGTGCCGCTGGTCATCAGTTGGCCGGCCCAGATCAAACCGCAATCGCCCCGTGACGCGCTTGTCGAGCTGGTCGACCTCGCCCCCACGCTTCTCGACGCGGCAAACGTGCCGATTCCAGACCGCATCCAGGGCCGGTCCCTCCTGCCGCTCTTGCAGGGTCGCACGGGCACCCACAAGGCGCGCGTGCTCTGCGAATACAACGATGCCCTCGCCGGCCCGGGCATGGAAGACCACAGCCATGGCATCATGGTCTTCGACGGTCGCTACAAGATCTGCCTGTACCAGGGCCACCCCGAGTGCGGGGAAATCTACGACCTGCAAGAGGACCCCGGTGAATTCAGCAATCTCTGGAACCAACCGGACCTTGCGCCGTTGCAGGCCCGGCTGGTCGCCGATGCCCTGGATACCTACATGGGGACCTGCGATGCGGGACTGCCGAGGACAGGACGGTTTTAGCATGACCTTGGGCATAACCGTGATGCCGGAATACGTGCAGAGCGAGGGCGCTGACCGTGTCCTCACGCGGCTGGAAGAAGCGGGAATCAACCAGGTCGCGACCTCTCCCTACCTCATGATCCAGACCGTGGAAGGGGAGGGCCACCGCGAACCTCCCATCGATTCCGGTAGCGGCAAGGTGCGCCTGCTGGATCGACCCCTGTGGGGAAAGCACGAGCTGTGGTTTCGTACTACGCCCTCCTTTGTCCCCAACCTTGCCCTGTACGAGGGCCTGCGCTATCAACCCCCCGCCTGCAACAGGGTTACTGACACCCTCCTGGCGGATTTCATTTCCGCGGCCGGGAAGCGCGGTATCCAGGTCTATTTCCAGATCATGGCCGCCATTCCCCCGGCCCTGCGCGTCCAGTTCGGCGGTCCCGAGGTAGCAGACCAACCCTGCCTGCCGGATGGAAGCAACCCGGAAAATCCCTTGTCAAAGAATGCCTCTCTCGCATCTCCCGAAATCCTCGCCTACACCCAGGCTCTGACGCATGACCTGCTCCAGCAGCACCCCGGAATCGCCGGTATTCGCTTCGACTGGCCGGAATATCCCTGCTATCACCTCGATACGGTCTTTACCGATTTCAACCCCCAGGTGGAATCCTTCGCGGTTGCAGGTGGCTTTGACTTTGCCGCTATCCAGTCGGCCGCCGCCATGCTGTATACGAAACTACAGAACCTATCCGATGCCGATCTCGCGGGTGAGAGCCTCTTTGATCTCTCCGGGGAACCGGGAGCCATCCGGGACTGGCTGAGGCTCAAGCAGCACCTGGTAAGCCACTACAATGCTGCCCTGTGCGCCACGGTCAAGGGGTATGGGAAAGAAGCCATCCTGCACGCCTTCCCCCCGCCGTTCTCGGAGATGACGGGTTTCGATTTCGCGGCGAACAGCGCCCATGCTGATGCCATCGGCATGAAACTCTATACCATGCACCTGCCCATGATCCTCCAGCATTACGGGCGTCAACTGCTCGCGTGGAACCCCGGCCTCGACCAGGCACGCCTCACCGCCGCCCTCAATCGCTGGCTCGACCTGGGGGATGAACCCTTGTCCTCCCTTGATGCGTATGCGTACCCCACGCCCGCTGAAGCCCACCCGGTAAGCGGTGGCGCACAGGTGCGCAAGATCAAGGCCGCCGCCGAGCAAGCGCCCAATATCCAGGTGATGACCCATACCTATGGCCCGGCAAACGACTTTGCAAAGCGCCTTCAACTTGCTATCGAAAACAGCCCAGGCGGCA
>JAYGFS010000013.1:0-4900 GCA_046581765.1 Verrucomicrobiota bacterium | reverse complement strand
TTTCTCCCAACCTTCCAGACCGACGCAGTCCAGGTGGCTGAACCGGAAGTTCTTGCCGAGGATACCGACGTGATGATTACCGTCGGCGGCGGTTGATCCGCCAGGCGCGACCCTGTTTTGAACCGCGGGCGGGGTCCGCCGTTTCTTTATGCCCGGGTCCCCCTCAGGGATGATGAATTCAAGGCCATTTCCGACTTGTTATGTCGGCTTTCTTGATGGTACATTTAAATCAGACCCAAATTGTCCGGTTTAAGGGAATCATCATGATCAAAGTCAGTAAGAAAGTTGAATACGGCCTCACGGCCCTCATTCACCTGGATACCATGCACGCGGATGTAATAGTCACAACGTGTGAAATATCAAGTATTTACGATATCCCGGAACAGCACTTGGGCAAGGTGCTCCAGAAGATGGCCCGGGCCGGCCTGATCGCTTCGATCAAGGGGGCGCACGGGGGATACCGATCCTGTAAATCACTGGCTGAGATAAGCCTCGGTCAGCTGGTCGAGGTCCTCGACGGTCCCGCAAAACCTGTTCACGAGGGGGAGCAGCATGCCTTTTGCGTGGAATTCTGTACCTGTTACGCCAAGGGGGTGATGCATGAAATTCAGCAGTACGTTCGACGCACCCTCTATGATATCTCGCTGGCCCGCTTGCTCAATCGTGAGGAAGTGACCCCGGGAAAACACGCGGAGCAGGCATGAGCGAAGACGAAATAACCCGGGGCCCACCCACGGTGGCAGAAGTCCGGGATGTTCTCCGGAAGGTTATTGACCCGGAAATCCACTACAACATCATGGACTTGGGGCTTATTTACGACGTGGGGTTGAACGATGCAGGCGAAGCGGAGATTCAAATGACCCTGACCTCGCCCGGCTGCCCCTACGGCCCGATGATCATTCACGATGTAAAGGAACACGTGAAGAGCCTGGGGGTCAGTGAAGTACATATTGACGTGGTCTGGGACCCGGCGTGGAGCCCGGAAAAAATGACGGACGAAGCCAAGCTGGAACTTGGATTTGATATTTAAGCGCCCTTAAGGAAAACATGAATAAAGAACTGATCATTTGCGATTTACACGTATCGATTGACGGGAGTCCGATCCTGAAGGGCGTCAACCTGGACATTAAGCCTGGGGAAGTGCACGCGCTAATGGGGCCGAACGGCAGTGGCAAAAGCACCCTCTCGAGCGTCCTCATGGGACATCCGGCCTACGAGGTAAGCAGGGGAAGCATCACCTTTGGCGGGGAGGACATCCTGGGCTTGGCGCCCGAGGAGCGCGCCCGGCTCGGCATGTTCCTGGCCTTCCAGTATCCCGTGGCCGTACCCGGGGTGAATGTCTCCAAGTTCCTGAAGAGCGCCGCGGATGCGCTCCACCCGGATGGAAAGGCAAACGCCACGGAATTTCTCAAGGACTTACGCGCGCATATGGCCTACCTGGAAATGGATGCCGCCTTTGCCAATCGCGGCCTCAATGAAGGCTTCTCCGGGGGTGAAAAAAAGCGCATGGAGATCCTCCAGATGCTCACGCTCAAGCCCCAACTGGCCATCATGGATGAAACCGACTCCGGTCTCGACATCGACGCCTTGCGGGTGGTGGCCAAGGGCGTGAACAAGCTGATGGACGGGCAATTCAGCCTGCTGATTATCACGCATTACGAGCGCATCCTGGAATACCTGAAGCCCAAGTTCCTGCACATCCTGATGGAGGGCCGGGTGGTCCTCTCCGGCGGACCGGAGCTGGTCAAGCAGCTGGAGGAAAAGGGCTACGACTGGGTGAAGGAAGCCGCAGCAGAACAGCAACCGGCGGCGGTTTAGGAAAAGGTCATGGCAAAACTAGAAACAGACAGCAAGCTCGTCCAGGACTACGCGTTCGGCTTCACTACCGAGATTGAAGACGACCAGATCCCGATGGGGCTCAACGAGGAGATCATCCGCATGATCTCGGACAAAAAGAACGAACCGGACTGGATGCGCGAGTTCCGCCTCAAGGCCTTCCGCCACTGGTTGGGCATGACGGAGCCGAAATGGGCCTTCCTGGATTATCCCAAAATCGATTTCCAGGACATCTGTTATTACTCCGCACCCAGGAAGCCGGGCGAGGGCGATGACGTGGATCCCGAGTTGGCCAAGACCTTTGAACGCCTGGGCATCCCGATGAACGAGCGCGACCGCTTGTCGGGCGTTGCGGTTGATGTTGTTTTTGACTCGGTATCCTTGGGCACCACGCACCGGGAATTACTGGAGGAAAAGGGTATTATCTTTTGTTCGTTCTCCGAGGCGATCCAGGAACATCCAGCGTTGGTGCAGCAGTACATGGGCATGGTCGTCCCGTACAAGGATAACTATTACGCCGCCCTGAACGCCGCGGTCTTCACCGACGGCTCCTTCTGCTTCATCCCGAAGGGCGTGAAATGCCCGGTCGAGTTATCGACCTATTTCCGGATTAATGCCGAGAACACGGGCCAGTTCGAACGGACCCTCGTCATCTGTGAAGAGGATGCGTATTGCTCCTATATCGAGGGCTGTACCGCTCCCGCGCGCGACACGAACCAGCTTCACGCGGCCGTGGTCGAGCTTATCACCCTGGACGGGGCGGAAATCAAGTACTCCACCGTCCAGAACTGGTTTGCCGGCGACGAGGAGGGGAAGGGCGGTATCTACAACTTCGTGACCAAGCGCGGCCTCTGCAAGGGTGCCCGTTCCAAGATCTCCTGGACCCAGGTGGAAGTCGGCTCGGCCATCACCTGGAAATATCCCAGCTGTATCCTCGAAGGGGACCACTCGACGGGCGAATTTTACTCCGTAGCCTTCACCAACCACCGGATGCAGGCCGACACCGGAACGAAAATGATCCATATCGGAAAGAACACCAGCTCAACCATCATATCCAAGGGGATCTCCGCAGGAAAGTCCAACAACAGTTACCGCGGGCTGGTGCAGATTCTCCCCTCGGCGGATCATGCGAAGAATTTTTCAGCCTGCGACTCGATGCTCGTCGGACCCGATTGCAGCGCCAATACCTTCCCCTACATCGAATCGGAAAACGATACCGCGGTCGTTGCCCACGAGGCGACGACGTCCAGTATCAGTGAGGATCAACTCTTCTACCTGCGCAGTCGCGGGATTAGCGAGGAAGACGCCACGTCGCTGGTTGTGAAGGGCTTCTGCAAGGAGGTCTTCAAGCAGCTGCCCATGGAGTTCTCGGTGGAAGCCGTCAAGTTGCTTGAGCTGAAGCTGGAAGGGAGCATTGGATGAGCAGCGCGGTCATGACGCCACCCCAGTTCCTGGCCGGCTTTGACGAGGCCGCGTTCGATGCATGTGCCTCCGGGGAAGCCCCGTTTATTGGCGCCCGGCGCGAAAAGGCGTTTAACCACTACGGACTGATTCCCAATCCGACCAACCGGGATGAGGAGTACCGCCGTACGGATCCCATGCTGTTTCGCCTGGGTCGCTATACCCGCATGCCCACGATCGGCACTGGTCGCCTGCAAAAGACCCGCCGCTGGGATGAGGCATTCGACGTTGTCGTCAGTGTCACCGACCAACGACTGGGGCTCAGCGAGGACCTGCCGGAGGGCGTGACGGTCTGTTCGCTCAATGACGCGGCAACAGCGCACCCGGAGTTGATGGAGGGCTATTTCATGGGGGCGGCATCGCCGGAGGAGGATCGCAAGTTCCTCGAGCTCAACAATGCCTTCTGGAATGCAGGTCTATTCATTCATGTCGCCCGCGGCGTAGTGCTGGAGAAGGGGATCCTCATCCATTACGACGTGGTGGCTGAACACGCTGCCCTCCTGCCTCGGCTCCTGGTCATCGCGGAGGAGCAAAGCCAGTTCTCGATCATCGAGGACTACCAGTCCTTTCATGAAACCCCTTTCCTGTGCTGCAGTGCCCGCGAGTTTTACGCCCATGCCGGCGCACAGCTAAAGCTGGTCACCCTGCAGGAATGGGGACCGTCCGTGGTTCACATCGGGGAGGACTGGGCCCGGGTAGACCGCGACGCAACGGTTGACCTGCTCAGCCTTTCGCTGGGCGGCAAGACGAGCAAGATGACCGTGGGCTGCACGGTCTGCGAACCCCACGCAAATGCCTACCTCGGTGGCCTGTATTTCGCCAACGACAAGCAGCACTTCGACCAGAAGACCCTGCAGTTGCATGCCGCCCCGGACACCTACAGCAAGATGCTCTACAAGGGGGTGGTCAAGGACAAGGGCTACTCGGTCTACCAGGGCATTATCCAGGCAACGCACGGATCGATCGGGGTTGATGCCTATCAAACCAACAACAACCTGATCCTCGACAAGGGCGCGCGCGCGGATTCCCTGCCCAGCTTGATCATCAATGCCGACGAGCTGGCCTGCAGCCATGGCGCCACCATGGGCAACCTCGATCCGGAACAACTCCACTACCTGCGTACGCGGGGGATTGACGAGATCCAGGCCCGCAAGATCCTTGTCCTCGGCTTCTTCGAGGAGGTGGTCAAGCGCGTCCCGCACACGCCGATCCAGGACCGCTTGCATGACATGATTGAAAGGAAACTGGGATATACCGGTGGGTAAATGGGTGGAGGTGGCGACGACCGCTGATTTCGCATCGACGGATCGCATGTACAAGGAGGTCAACGATGAGGTACAAGTCGGTATCTTCAAGTTGGAAGACGGCAAGTACTACGCCGTCGAGGCCTGGTGCAGTCACCAGAAGGTCTCCTTGGTCACCGGCGACGTCGAGGGGTATAACATCGTTTGCCCCCTGCACGGTGCCGAGTTTGACTTGCGGAACGGGCGACATCTTTGTGCACCCGCGGTCCGCCCGGTCGTTTCGTACCCGGTCAAGGTGGACGGGGACGCCATCCTGCTGAAGGTTCGACATGCATTTCCCGATTAATGCGATCCGGGAC
>JAYGFS010000004.1:0-1563 GCA_046581765.1 Verrucomicrobiota bacterium | reverse complement strand
AAGATACAAAATATTCCATTTTTTTTGCAAATACATGTCGACAAAATTAATGCCCTGTCGTTATAGTATGTAAGTAGTTAATAACATTATCAGCACCCCACTTGAGGAAACATCAGCATGCCGGCACCGAGGACCATAAGCGCACGTTTACCCAGTAAAACCGGTGTTTTTTACCTCTGCAGGAGCCTCTCGCCCCGTGCGATCGGCGCCCTGGAGACCCGGTGCCCGGCCCCCGAGATGCACCATCCCCGCTCCGCTGCCAGCAGCGGATTGGCAGGCATGGATGCCGACACGCCCCTGCCGAAGGCCCGGATAGCGGCGAACAGGGCCGACCATGCGGGGCATTCCAGCCCCCTCCCCGGCCGTAACCGGCCGGCCCCCTTCGTGCCCGGCAGGGGGCTGCCGCCGGGGATCTACGACCGCTTCAGGCCGCGAAAAGCGGCGGCCTGATTCGGCGGCCGGGCGCTTGAAGCGATCGGAACCCCCTGGCGATTTCCCGCCGGGCGGGTGCCCTCCCGAGTGACCCCGTGCCCCCTTTTATACCGAAAACCGGCACCCCGGTGCCACCGACGATGTGCCGCCTCGCGGCGGGAAGAGAAGCAGAGAGACCTAAACGCGGCCACCGGCCGCACCAACAAAAAGGACCCGATACATGAAGATGAAGTGCTTACTTGACTACGAACTGGTTGCCACCGGGCAGGGCCAGGAGGTGAACCTCCTGGTCAACCTGGAGGCCTCCGCAATGGAGGAGCGGGAACGCAAGCCCCTTAACCTGGGGCTGGTTATCGATCGCAGCGGCTCAATGCAGGGCGAGAAAATGGAACGGACCCGCGAGGCCATCAAGCAGGTGATCCGGCATCTCGACGCCCGGGACCGGCTCAGCCTGGTCATCTTCGACAACGAGGTTGCCACGATCCGGGAGGCGATCCCGGTCAGGGACCGGGCGGAACTGATCCACCAGGTGGACGGCATCCATGCCCGGGGCGTGACCAACCTGAGCGGTGGCTGGCTCAAGGGCATCGAGCACGTGGCCGCCCATGCCGGCAGCGAGTCGATCAACCGGATCATGCTCCTCACGGACGGCCTGGCCAACCAGGGCATCATCGACCCCGACGCACTGGTGGCGATCGGCGAGGATGCGCTGGAGCGGCACGGGATCGTCACCACCACCCTGGGCTTCGGCGCGGATTTCGCCGAGGACCTGCTGACCGACATCGCCCGGGCATCCCGGGGGAACTTCTACTACATCGAGACCGCGGACATGGCGCCGGAGATTTTCCGGGAGGAGCTCGGCGACCTGCAGCAATTGATCGCCCAGAACATCGAGATCACCCTCCGGGTCCGGGACGACGTCAACCTGGTGTCGCAGTGGTCGATGCACCCCTCCGACCGGATGGCGGACGGCGCCCGCTACCAGCTCGGTGACGCCTATTCCGGCGAATCCAAGAAACTCCTGGTGGCGCTTTCCGTTCCCGGCTACCCCGATCCCGGGTCGGTCGTCATCGCGGACGCCGAGCTGCGTTTCTCGGATTTACAGGGGGACGTGATACAGCCCCGCAGCAT
>JAYGFS010000131.1:0-8333 GCA_046581765.1 Verrucomicrobiota bacterium | reverse complement strand
AGCCGGCCGGACGAGGCTTAGCCGGTCACCCGCGGGAGGTCCGGGAGCATCTTTTTTGGCGGCTTCCTCGTCTTGTTTCTCGCGGCCAGCGAGTATTGGTCGGTCCGTGCATCCTGCGGCTTGGGTTCCCATTGTTCCGGGGACATGTACGCTGGGGACCCACTGATCCGGGTGGTCTTGAGTTCCTCCGCTCCCATCCCGGTATCCAGGTGGGTGTGGGTTTCGTAATTGGCGACAAACTCGGCCGCGATTCCGTAATCGAGGACTTTAACCGCCCCGGTCGCTTCCACCACCATGATATTCGCCGGTTTCACGTCCCGGTGGATGATGTGCTGGCTGTGCCCGTAATCCAGCGCTTCCGCCGCCTGGGCGGTATACCGGACCACGTCCTCCAGGCTCAAGGTCCCGCCGTTTTCAGCAGCCATGATCGACAGGTCCCTGCCCCGGACATATTCCATGATCAGGAAATACTCCCCGGTCTCCTCGTGCTGCTCGATGGCCTTTACCGCGGCAATATGGGGGTGATGCAGGTTCTGGATGGTTTGAAAATTGGCCAGGATATCCCGCATCAGGGCCGCGTTCGCCGTGTATTTCGCCGGGACTTTCTTCAGGGCCACCTCGATGCCCGCCGTGTTGTCGTGGCAGGACCAAACCTCCCCCATCCCCCCGGCGTTCAGCTTGTTGATCAGGCGGTATCGACCGCCGCACAGGACCCGTTCCCGCTCGACCGAGTCACTGGCTATGGTCGTCTGCTCGTTAATGTCGGCCGGGTTGGGTGCCTTCGTGGACCCGGCTCTTCTTCTTTAGCTCCCTTGTCTCGACCGCCCCCTTCCAGTCCGTCCTTGTCTTCCTCGCTCATCATCCGGCTCGATCATATAGCCTCGCCCGGTGAAGCATCAACGCAAAACGCGTCACCGGCCGGAGAGAAGGCTTTGACCCGGCCGCTTGACGTGGTTCTTCCCGGGAACGTCGTCTACTTGATCCCGCCCAGCGGGATGCCGTGGTATTTCCCGTATTTTTTCTGGATCAGGGGGGCCTGGGTGCTGAAGAAGTTGACCCGGGCCTGGCCGGAGGGATGGGTGCTCAGCCACTCGGGTGGGGCCTCGCCTTTTGACGCGGCGCTCATCTGCTTCCACAGCCACTCGCCCCGGGTGATGTCGTATCCGGCGATGGCCGCGAGGATCGCGCCCAGGTGATCGGCCTCGGATTCGTTGCCCCGGCTCCAGGGCAGGAAGCCCCCGATGTTGATCGCGGTACCCAGCGAGCGCATCTTGTCGGGGTCCCTGGCCCAGCTGCTGTTCCTTTCGGCCACGGCGAGGATGGCGGCGTAGCCGATATCGGTGACGGCGCGGTTTCGGGAATGTTTCAACAATTCATGGGCGATCTCGTGGCCGAGGATGACCGCGACCGCGTCCTCGTCGTCGCGTGCCAGGCGGAGGATGCCGTCGTACACGGTGATTTTCCCCCCGGGCATCACGTTGGCATTGATGGCCTTGCTGCGGAAGACGTTCACCTCCCAGCTCGAGAAGTCGACCGGCTCCAGCACGAATTCCCCGCCGCTCAGCCGGCTGTATTTCCGGATGGCCACTTTCAGGTCCTCGACGATGCGGTTCACCATGGCCACCTGGGGGCTCCCGGCGCGCAAGGCCCCGCCATGCCGCTTGAGCTTTGCGTATTCCGCCTCGGCGGAGCTGCGGGCGTAGCCCTCGACGAGGCCGAAGGGGATATAGAAGGCGGGCGCCTTGGTGTTGCTACGCGGGGCCGGCACAGGGCGCGGGGTCCGGCCGGATGCCGCGGATCCCCCGGGTGATGACCCGCTGCGCGCAGGGCTGAAGGGATCGATAAAGACCTTCTTGACCGGGTTATTGCCGGTGGAGCTGCAGCCGGCCAGGCCGAGGGCCAGTATCAAGGGGCCGACCAGGCCTCGGAGCCTGGCGGGTAGCGTGCATGGCATCATGCATAATGCTCCGCCGGATAGGGCGTAATTTCAATGCATATCCTCCTTTCGATCGGGCTGTGTCCTCCGGCCGGTCTCTGCCGCCGATTTTTTTCCGCGGAGGTTGATTGCCCTACTTTCCGCCCGTACCTTGCGGGCCTTATGCGATGTAAGCACCTGTTCTCCGTAGCCCTGTCGGGTCTACTGCCGTGTGGCAGCCCGGCCCAGGTGGACATCCGGACGACGACCCTGCCGGATGGGGTGGTGGGCCTGCCGTACGCGCTGTCCCTCGAGGCCGACGGGGGCAAGGGGGGACTGGTCTGGTCGGCGGATCGCCTGTTCGCGGAGGTGCCGGAGCCGGATACGGAATTTGACTTCGGGGGAACGCCGCAGCATTGGCGGGGCGATGATGGCTGCTGGGGGCCGGTGCCGCTGCCCTTTCCCTTCCCCTTCCTCGGCTCGGTCTACACCCAGTGTTTCATCAATACCGAGGGGACGATTCGATTCGATACCTGCGACCTGGATTACTCGGGCAGCCTGGAGGAGCTGGCGCAGCAGCCGAAGATCGCGGTGCTCTGGAGTGACTGGTGGACGGACGCGGCAGTGAGCAATCAAACCCCGGAAGACATATACCTGACCCTGACGCACACGAGCCTGGTTGTGCGTTGGCAGGTGGAGGGCTGGGAGGCGGGCGAGGTGATCCGGGCGGATTTCCAGGCGACGCTTTTTGCGGATGGCATGATTCGCCTGGCCTACGACGATGCCACCCGGCGCCGGGGTTTGATCGCGCTTTCCGGTGGGCGACCCGACCGGGTATTTGTCTCCTCGCTGCGGTTCGTTCCCCGGGATCAACCGCTGGGGAGTCGCCTGCTCTTCCCGGTCGGGGGCTTGCCGGAAGGCCTGCACCTGGCTCCGGATGGACGGATCACCGGGACCCCGCGAGGGGCATCGACGAACCTGGTCAGCATCCAGGTCCGCAATGCGGACGGCCAGGTGGATGCCGGGGAATGGATCCTGGCGATCCGGGAAAACCCGGATGCGGCCCCACCCGGTCCCGCGGCGGAGGTCCAGAGCGATTTCGCGCGCCGCTATGCCCTTTCGGATGCGGTGCATGCCCGTGTTGACCCCCGGCCGCTCCCGGAACCCGCGCCGGCGATTCAAGCACCCGCGATTCAAGCACCCGCGGTGGCGGGCAGGGCTTCCGCGCGCCGCTACGTCGACCTCTTCGAGCTGGAGCCGCGGGCGACGGATATCACGATGCACAAGTACGCCTTGCTCGAGCAGGTTAAGGTCCAGCGCGCCCTGTACCTGTTCGCTGGCCAAATGGAGAAAGTCATGGAGGCCTTCAAGACGCCTATCAACCGGATCCCGGGGCTCTCCACCTTCATGCTCGCCCAGCAGGCGCGGTCCCGCGAGGAGACCCTGGACCCGGAGCAGGCGCGCGCGATCGAGCGCGAAACCGTGCAGGGCATGGGGCGGATCATCAGCCTGTTTCACGAGCAGAAACTGCAGGAAATCCTCACCCAGCGGCAGCGCGCCCGCCTGGATGAACTGATCATCCAGATGCGGGGGCCGATCCTCCTTGCCCTGCTGGATCCGCTCGCGGTCCAGGTCGAACTGGACGCCACGGAGCGTGCGGCGGTGGCGCAGCTGCTGCGGGTGGGGGTTGCGGAAATCGCCCCGCGGGTGAAAGGGCTCGCGCAGGTGCCGGAGCGATCGGGGGCGGAGTCCGCGGAGGGGATCGCCCGGGTCGCCTCGCTTAGGCGGGCACTGCAAAAACGCGATGCAGCGATCCTGGCGGCCCTCCGGCCGCAGCAGCGTGCGCTTTTCGAAAAGCTCCAGGGCCGGCCGCTCCCCCTGAGCTGGGATGCGGCCAAGCTCCTGGGCCTGCCGTTCAAATAAGGCCCCGGCCGGTGCCCGCAAATCGCGGTCGTTTCGATATGGTCTTTTGCCCGGTCCTGGGGCATATTCCAGCCATGTCCGGTTCATCGATTGCTTCTCGCCTGCTCCCGGCCTGCGCCTGCCTGTCGCTGCTCGCCGCCCCGCTTCTGCACGCCCAGACCCACGGGGAGGACCGGGCGAAGTACCGGGCCTTGACCGCACCCGAGATCCCGGTCGCATGGCGCGCGGTGCCGTGGGAGTTTGAAGGGGCTCCCTCGCCTACGGGCCTCGCGCTCCTGGTGCTCACGCTCGCCTCTGCGGACTTTGAACAGCGCCAGCGGGCCGAGGCGGAACTGATCGAGTGGGGTCGCTCGGCCGCCCCGTACCTGGAGGAGGCCGCGGCCTCCGATGACCCGGAGTTGCGGGCCCGCGCCCGGCGCATTCTCAAGCACCTCCCGTCGGACTGGCGACCCTGGTATCGCCAGCTCCACGAGCACCTGGCCGCGGAGGCCGCGACCGGGATCGTCTCGCCCGAGGTCGTGCGCCTGCTGGGGCAGCATGGCCCCGACGTGCTCGATTTCGACGCCATTCGCGATGCCCTTTCGGCCGCTGTGCCCCCGCCCCGGACCGATCCGCCCCCACTGAAGCCCAAGGCCACCCCGGCGAAACCCAAGGCCACCCCGGCGGTATCGGACTTCGATGCCATTCGCGACGCCTTCGACGATGCCGGGGCCACCCCGGCGAAACCCAGGGCCGCCCCGGCGGTATCGGACTTCGATGCCATTCGCGATGCTTTCGACGATGCCGGGGATCCGGACCTGAAGCCCGGGCCGGTCCACGAGGAAACACCGGACGCAAAGCCCGGGCCGGGGCACGAAGAAGCCCCGGATGCGTTTGACCGCATTCGGGACGCGTTTGACGAGGTGCCGCCCGTGGTCCCGGGGGCCGCAGTAAATCCGCCGCCGGGAAGCGACCCGGAGCTGGCGTCCATCCTCGCGATTTTTTCCATGCGCCGGGTGCTGGGAGCCGAGCGGGTGGATGAGGCCCTGGCCGCCTTTACCCGGCCGGAGGCGAAAACCTGCCGCACCTGGCTGGGTTTACTGGCGCACGACCCGGAAGGGGAGCCCCTGTGGCTCAAGAACCTGGACGAACAGGGCCCGCGGGCCACGGAAATCCGGGCCTGGGAATTGAACGAGGCGCAGCGCGCCTTCCTGTCCCGGGGCACGGCCTCGACCTATAAGCCCCTGCGGGCGCATTGCCGGCGCTGGGTCGCGTACCTGGACTAGGCCAGCGGCAGGACGGTCGCGCCGAGTATGCAGACCACCAGGCCGACGCTGGCCATGATGCAGCCCATCACCGTGTTGGTCTTGAGCATCTCGCCCTCGCTCAGCCCGCTCATCCTGCTGATCACCCAGAAACCGGAGTCGTTCATCCAGGAAATCGGCTTGGAGCCGCAGCCGATGGCGAGGGCGATCCAGAGCGGGTTGTAGCTGAGGTCCTGGGTGGCGAGAATCGGGCTGATGATGCCGACGGCGGTGATCATGGCCACGGTGGCGGAGCCCTGGGCGGTGCGGACGACCAGGGTGACGAAAAAGGCGAGGGGCAGGAGGCCGACCTGGGTCTCGGGCATCATCTGTTGAATGGTCGCCGCGATGCCGGATTCGCGGAGTGCGCCCCCGAAGGCGCCGCCGGCCGCGGTGATCAGGATGATCACCCCGCCACTCGCCAGCGCGGATTGAATCGCGTCCGCAATCTGTTCCTTGGACGCCTTCTGCGCGCGCGCCAGCAGGACCAGGCTGCACAGGGCGGCAATCGTCATGGCGATATTCTTGTTGCCGAGCAGCTTGTAGGTGGGCTTGAGGTCGAGCAGCCATTGCGGCGGGGTCGCGGCGGCGTTCAGGCTCATGTCGAGGATGGTCCCGCCGGCCATGAGGACGACCGGGACCAGGATCGGCAGGATCGAGAAGAAAAGCCCCGGCAACTGGCTCTCGTCCCGGTTGGCCATGGCCTCCAGCTGCTCGCGGGGCAGCTCGGCCGACTCGCGCAGGGGAATGTCCCACCGGCGGTTGGCCCAAAGGGCATAGAGGTAGCCCGAGCCCGCGGTGAACAGGCCGACGAGGGTTCCCGCGAGCATCATCAGTCCGATGTCGACGTCGAGCTCGCCGGCGACGAAGAGCGGTCCCGGTGTCGGGGGCACGAGTGAGTGCGCCATGGTGCCGCCGGCGACGATGCAGAGCACGTAGAGCAGGTAGTTTTTTCCCGTGCGCACCCGCATGGCCTTGCCGAGGGGAATCATCAGGTAAAAGACGGTGTCGAAGAAAACGGGAATGCCCAGGGTGAAGCCGGAGCCGATAAAGGCGAGGGGGGCGCGCTTTTCGCCCAGCGCGTTGCGCATGCCGAGGACGATGCGCTCGGCGGCCCCGGAGTCCATCAGGCACTTGCCGATGATCGCGGCCATGGCGATGAGAATGCCGATGCTGGTGCAGGTTTTACCGAAGCCCGCCGCAACGCGTTCGCCCATGTTCTTCCGGGCCGCGGACATCGCGGCACTGAAGTGGGTCTCGTGCGCGACCCGGTCGCCGGCGCGCAGGCTGAAGGCGCGATCCTTGCCGGTGATCGCGTAGGCACCCGGCTTCCCCGGATCATCCGCGCCGGCGCGATCGAGTTGGCCGCGCCCGATCTCCCTGAACAGGCCGCGTGCATCCGGGCGCAGGAAAACCGATCGGCCCGGGATGAAGGTCTGCTTGCTGCCGGGCCGTAAGTCCACGGTATCGGGGGCGTCCTCAAGGGGGCTGACGCGAATGCTGACCATGTCCAGGTGGAACTGGCTGATGTTTTCTTTCCGGGTCAGGCCGGCCACGGCCAGCGCGGCGATGATCAGCGCGAGGAAGGCGTGGAGGCGGAAGCAGAGAATGCCCCCGATGACGATGGCCATGCCGAGGAGGAGTAAGGCGATAGGGTCCATGATAGTCCGGTGATCAGGCCCTTAGTACGTGCTGGATGATGAACTGTAAACGCTATTTTCCCGCTTCCCGGGCCCGGGAAGCGGCCGGGGAACGCTGCCCGCCGCGTCTTCGCCTTATCGCCAGTCCGCGGCCCAGTTCTTGGTCTGCAGGTCGCTTTGAATCCGCCATTCCCGCAACTGGTCGAGGAGGGCGCGCTTCCGCTCCGCACCGGCCGGGTCGTGCCAGAGGTTATGCACCTCGGCAGGATCGTTCACGAGGTCGAAGAGCTGGCCCTCGTCTTCCCCGAGGAAGTGGACGAGTTTCCAGTCCCGGCTGCGAACCATGGTCATGAACGCGGTGTCGGTGAGGATCATGTCCTGCTGCTGCTCGGCATAGACGTACTCGCGCGGGATCCAGTCCCCGCCGTCGAGGGCGGGGAGCAGGGTCCGGGCCTCCATGCTCTCCGGCGGCTTGAGGCCCGCGAGCTCGAGGATGGTCGGCCCGAGGTCCATCTGGGAGCAGAGGCCGTCGATGCGCCGGTCGGCCGCGAAGCGCCCGGGGGACCAGGCGATGACCGGTATGCGGGTGATGATATCGTACATGGTCCATTTCTGCGAGTGCCCGTGGTCGGTGAGGCAGTCCCCGTGGTCGGAAGTGAAGAAGACCACGGCATTCTCGAGGTAGCCCTTCTCGTCGAGGGCCTCGAGGATCTCGCCGATCTTCTCGTCGATCATGGTCACGTTCGCGAGGTAGTGGGCGCGTTGGCGCCGGCGCTGTTCCTCCGTCGGGTTTAACTCGAGCACGACCGAGTCGTGGTCGATGTCCTGGTTGTGCTGGCGCAGGCCCTTGAGGGCGGGGGGCTGTTCATCGAGTTCCTCCTGGGTGACCGCCTGGAGCGGCAGGTCCTTGTCCTCGTACATCTCCAGGAAGCGCTTGGTCGGGTCATAGGGCGGATGGGGGCCGGGAAACCCGATTTCCAGGAAGAGGGGTTCCTCCACTTTCGGCTTGTTCCGGATCCACCAGGTCGCGCTGTCACCGACGAACATGTCGCTGTGCATGTCCTCCGCGAGTTCCCAGAGGAAGGCCCCCAGGCAGGCGCGGTAGTCGGGTCGCAACCGGTACTGCTCGCGCTGCTGCTTGACCAGGCCACGGGCCTTCAGTGCCTTGTCCCACTCGTCGAAGTACCAGCGTTCCTCCATGTAGCGGTCCTTGTTCTCGACAACGTAGCGTTCATGGAAGCCGAGCGGGGCGTGGTAGGGGTAGCTGTGCATCTTGCCCACGTTGATGCAGCGGTAGCCCGCGTCGGCAAGGTTCTCGACCCAGGAGTGCGTCCAGGAATCCGCGTTCCGCAGGATGCCGGTGGTGTGCGGGTAGTAGCCGGTGAACAGGCTGGCCCGGGACGGTGCACAGGAGGCGGCCGTCACGTGGCAGTTGGTCAGCGTCGTGCCTTCCCGGACCAGGCGGTCGAGGTTGGGGGTTTCCATGTAGTCGAAGCCGAGCTCGCGGATCGTGTCGAAACGCTGCTGGTCGGTGATGATAAAGATAATGTTCGGCCGTTCTTCAGTGCTCAT
>JAYGFS010000499.1:0-2752 GCA_046581765.1 Verrucomicrobiota bacterium | reverse complement strand
TCGCCCGCGTACCCACACCCCGCGGTTAACCGCGTGGGCGTCCTCGCCGTCGCCATGCGCGAGCAGGAAGGCGGCCTGGGTGAGCACGCCGCCACGGCCCTCCGGGGCCGGAACCCGGGAGAAACGGTGGCCGCTGTCCGGCGTCGGCATGCCGTAGTACTTGGCCATCATGTCGTTGACCACCACGAAGTCCGAGGAGAGGCAGTTCAAGCAGCTCAGGTCCTCGTGCAACAGGGTGGAGAGAAAGGCGATCGGCTCCTGCCGCATGTAGTCCTTGAACTTCGGATTCCACTTCCGGTAGTAGTTCGGATTGATCGCAATCTGATCGAACTTGGTGAAGGCCATCCAGTCGGAGGTGAAATCCGCCACGAAGCGTTCCGAGCGCGGGTCGGCGATCATCCGCCCCACCTCGGTCGCCAGCACCGTGTCGCTGAGTGGGGTGTCGCGGTTCGCGAGTTGCAGCAGGCGTGCATCCGGGACACTGCACCAGAGGAAGCCGGCCAGTCGCGCCACCCGCTCAAAATTCTGGATTCGCACCTGCTCTTCCACGTCGGAGTAGAACAGGAAGCGGCTGTCGGCAAGCACGGCCATGAGCAGGTCGCGCAGGGCCTCTGTTTTTGTATCCGCGCGCTTCAACCGGGCGGCGATCAACGTATTGAGCTCGCGGGTTTCGTTGCCGGTGAGCGGACGCCGCCAGGCCCGCACAGCCATCTCCCGGACTCCCCGGGTGATCGAGGCATCGCTCAGGCGACCCCTCTCCAGGTAAGGCTGAATGCCGGCCGGGGGCCACTGCCACGGCAGGTCGAAGGCAATCCGCTCGATCACCGCGTAGCTCGTATCCTTCATCACCGCCTTGTACACCGAGGGTTTTCCGCGCGTGGTGTGGTCGCTGCCGCCGTGGGAGGGCTTGAGCCGGTTCTCGCGACCGAATTCCGCGCCCCAGGCGTCGATCCAGCGGTCGTCGGCGCGGATGAAGTGTGCATCGCCGCGGACGACCCAGTCGGGGTTGTTCACCGCCTGGTCGGAAGGCGAGCGCAGCGGGGAGCAGTTCTGCACGGTAAGAAAACGGTAATGAAAATGGGCCATGATCCCGTAGGGGTCCTCTCCCTCGGGTACGGGTGCGGGGTCGACCCCGGGAAAATCGTACACATTGCCGAACAGCTCGAAGACCTGGGTGCCCGGCTTCGGCTCGACCGTGAAATGGCCGACGGTATGCATGGCCGACTTGAACCCCTTGTCGAAGAACACCGAGAACTCGTGCCGGGCCAAGTCGCCACCGTTCTGCGGTGCTTCGTTGCGGAGGTGCACGCGGACACGGAATGCCCCCTCCGACCGGTTGTCGTCGATGTAGATGCGGAAGAAGTGATTCGGTGGAACCGGCACCTCGAAATCGTCCCCCAGCCATTGTGGGCCGCGGTAGCGCTTGTGCTTTCTTCGGGACCCGTGGGCGAGGTCGTTCCGGTTCAGGTAGTGCTGTTGTTCCCAGTCGTTGCCATGGAGTTGGTAGGATGCCGGCGGGTGGTCCAGGTCCGGGATGGCCAGCGCGAGGGCCTGTTCCAGTGCGTTCAGGTAGAGTTCCATGTGCCCGGCACCCTGTTCAAGGGAGGATTGCAGCGACTCCCCGTGCTTGCCCACCGGGTCCTGTATCAGGTCCCCACGGAAATCGCGGTCGATGCGGAGCAGGTCGCGCAAGCTCCACGCGATTTGCTCATTGGTCAGGCGGGTGAAGCGAAAATCGCGCGTGCCCGAATCTGCGTACAGCCGGTCAAGCCGTGCGCACACCGCGGAAAGAAAACGGCGGCGATTGTCGTCACTGGGTTGGGCGGCCTCCTCTGGCGGCATATCGCCGCGCTGCAGGTTGTGAATCACCTCCTGCCAACGCGTTGCATTTTCCAGGCGGAAACTCGTGTATTCCGTAAAATTGATCCCGCCCTTTTTCTTTTCTGCATTGTGGCACTTGCTGCAGTGGGCCTTGAAAAAAGCCGGGATGGTCGTAAAAGCGTGCTCCACGATCGCACCGGGGAGCGACCCCGCTGACTTCGAGCCGGTTGAGTGGACCTGCTGCTTCATGGGGCCATGGAGACCCCGTATCGCCTGGGCATTTCCGGCCGTGTTCGATTGCCCGCCGAGGAGGTAGGTATCCACCTCGTCACCCCATCCCTTGGCCACCATCGTCACGGCCAAAAGAAGCGCGCAACCGACCGCCCTGCTGGAACCCAGGCATGTCACCTTCAAAAGCAGCACGACGGGAAAGTCCGTATTGTGATGCATGCGTCTCATTTCATCAGTTTGTCGAGGTGTACCCTGCCCATGCACCATCTATAGTATATTCGCATCGATCCATCGAGCGAGACCCGAAATAAAATCGGGAGAAAACCCGTGAAAAAGAAAACCCATGCCTCACCTAACATGTTTGTGCCGTGCTGGTACCATGCGCAGCCCAACCCAGGGTAGCGCGGTTTATTCTGGATTGGGTGCTTGAAAAGGACGAGCATCCGGGCGAAAAAAGTGAAACGGGCATTCGATGTGCCGTAAGGACTCACCCATGTACGTAGGTTCATTAATGAGAGAGCTGGGGCATGCATGTATAAAAAGCGGTTTCATGCTATCCCTTTTCCTTTTCTCCCCCGGCCTGGTGCATGCCCAGTTGATTACGGCGGAGGAACTCCTGGTTGAGATCGTCGCCACGAACGCGCCTCCCGGGCCGCTCGGCTTTATCACCAATCACGGTACCATGGCCGGGGGCTTCGAG
>JAYGFS010000386.1:0-3263 GCA_046581765.1 Verrucomicrobiota bacterium | reverse complement strand
GGGCCTATGCCAGGTAGGGCCTACGCCTGCAGCCGGGGGTAGCCCTAATCCGCCTGCGCGGCGAGGCTTGATTTTCCCCGCCGCATCGCCACAATGCCCGGATGAAACGACGCATCGCCTGCTGCTTTCTCGCCGGGTACCTTTCCGCTTTTGGTGCGGATAAGCGGTACAACGTGCTCTTCATCATTTCGGATGACCTGACCTACACCGCCCTGTCCTGCTACGGCAACACGGTGTGCCGGACGCCCAACATCGATGCGATCGCGGCCCGCGGCACGCGCTTTACCCGCGCCTACTGCCAGGGGACCTATTGCGGGCCGTCGCGGGCCTCCTTTATGTCGGGGTATTACCCGCATGCGACGGGTGCGCTCGGTTACGCGAGCCCGCGCCCGAAGATCGGCACCCGCGCGACCTGGGCACAGCACTACAAGGACCAGGGCTATTACACCGCCCGGGTGGGGAAAATCTATCACATGGGGGTGCCCGGCGGCATCGAGAGCGGGGGGGACGGTGCGGACGATCCCGCTTCCTGGACCGAGCGCTTCAACAGCCCCGGACCGGAATGGAAAGCCCCCGGTGACGGGGAAACCCTGCAAAACAATCCCGACGGAAAAAAACCTGCGGTGGGCGGAAACACCTTCGTGGTGGTGGAGGCCGACGGGGATGACCTCGTCCACGCCGACGGGAAAACCGCCAGGAAAGCCGTGGAGTTGATTCACCGGCACAAGGACAAGCCCTTCTGGCTGGGCGTCGGTTTCGTGCGTCCGCATGTCCCCTTTGTCGCGCCGCGCTCCTATTACCCGCCCTTCAAGCCCTACGACACGATGGTCCTGCCCGAGAAGGTCCCGGGCGACTGGGATGATATTCCCAAGGCGGGGATCAATTACTGCACCAGCAGCAACATGAAGATGGATATCCGTCGCCAGAAGAAGGCCGTGGGCGGCTACTACGCCTCGGTGGCCTTCATGGATGCACAGGTCGGGAAGGTGATGCAGGCCCTCAAGCAGGCCGGTCTCGAGGATAACACGATTGTCATCTTCACCAGCGATCACGGGTATCACCTCGGCGAGCACGATTTCTGGGCCAAGGTCAGCCTGCGCGACGAGTCGGCCGGGGTCCCCCTGATCATCAGCGTGCCGGGGAAGAAGCCGGCCGTCTGCCACTCCCTGGTCGAGCTGCTGGACCTCTATCCCAGCACCGCGAAACTCTGCGGGCTGGCTATCCCCGAGCGGATACAGGGGCTGGATATCTCCCCCATGCTCGACCAGCCCGCGCACCGGGTGCGCGATGCCGCCTTCAGCGTGGCCCCCTCGCGGAAGGGCTTCCTGCTGCGCGAGGATAGCTGGGCCTGTATCCAGTACGGCGAGAACGCGGGCGGCGGCCTCGAGCTGTTCAACATGGAGAAGGATCCTCGGCAATACACCAACCTCGAGGGGAACCCCGAGTACGCATCGGTCGTCGAGGGCTTCAAGGCCAAGTTCGCGGCAAAGTTGAAGGCCCTGCGCGAGAACGACCTGGGTATCGACTACACGGCCCCGGCCAGGAAGCGCAAAAAGAAGAACTAATCCACGCGGTACCGGAGGACCATCGCCCATGAAGCCACGCCACCTGCTCTGTCTCATCGCCTGCCTCGTCGCCCTGGCTGCACCGTTGGCCCGGGCCGCTGATCGCCCGCCGAACTTCGTCGTCATCTTTATCGACGACATGGGCTACGGGGACCTGGGCTGCTACGGGTCAAAGGTCCACCGCACGCCCCGGCTTGACCGGATGGCCCGGGAGGGCGTCCGGATGACCGACTTCTACTCCTCCTGCTCGGTTTGCACGCCCTCGCGGGCGAGCCTGATGACCGGGTGTTACCCGCGGCGGATCAACATGCACGTGGACGAGAAGAAGCTCTGCGTGCTCTTCCCGGGCGCGCGCAAGGGCCTGAACCCCGAGGAGATCACGGTCGCGGAGCTGCTCAAGGCGCAAGGCTACGCCACCATGTGCATCGGCAAGTGGCACCTGGGCGATCACCCGGATTTCCTGCCGACCCGGCAGGGCTTTGATCACTACTTCGGGATCCCCTACAGCAACGACATGGGGGGCAGGAAGGGCGGGGGACGTCCGCCCCTGCCGCTGGTCCGCGACGAAACGGTGGTCGAGGCCCCGGTCAACCAGGCCCCGCTCACCGCGCAGTACACCGAGGAGGCGATCGGGTTTATCACCGCGAACAAGGGGAAGCCCTTCTTTCTTTACCTGCCGCACACCGCGGTGCACCTGCCCCTTTTCCCCGGCAAGGCCTTCAAGGGCAAGTCGCAGGACGGGGCCTACGGCGACTGGGTCGAGGAGGTCGACTGGTCCACCGGGGAAATCCTGGATGCCCTGGAGGCGCAGGGGATCGACGAGCAGACCCTCGTGCTTTTCACCACCGACAACGGCTCCTACCGCGAGAAGGAGGGGAGCAACCTGCCCCTGCGCGGGCGCAAGGGCCGCACCGACGAAGGGGGCATGCGGGTACCCTGCATCGCGCGTTGGCCCGGGAAGATCCCCGCGGGAACAACATCTTCCGCGCTCGCGGGCACCATCGATATCCTCCCGACCCTGGCCGGGCTCGCCGGCACCCGGGCCCCCGCCGACCGGATCATCGACGGGAAGGACCTCTGGCCCGTGCTCAGCCAGCCGGCGAGCGCCGTGTCCCCGCACGCGGCCTATTACTACTACCAGATGGACCAGCTACAGGCCGTCCGCTCCGGCACCTGGAAGCTCTTCGTCCCCATGGCTGGCAAGAAGCGCAACTGGGGCAAACCCGAGGGGAAGAGCGTGGTCAAGCTGTTCAACCTCACCGAGGACATCCACGAGGACCACAACCTCGCCGCGTCCCGCCCCGAGATCGTCGAGCGCCTGCTGGCCCTGGCCGAGCTCGCCCGGGCAGACCTCGGCGACGTCGACCGACCGGGAAAGAACCAGCGCAAGGCCGGCTGGGCCGAGAAGGGTATCCCCCTGATCCTCGCCGAGTGAGGGCGGGGGCAATGGGAGCGGTCTACTTCGTGGATCGACTGCTTCCGGTCTTTCGGGGGCTCTTGTCGTAGTCGGTCGTCGTGTTGCCCCGGGTCACGGAGCGTCCCGCGGAAGATCCATTCTTCCCGTTGTGATAGGTCGTACCGTGGGTGCCGGCTCTTGAACTTCCGGTCTTTCGGCCGCTCTTGTCGTAGTCGGTCGTCGTGTTGCCCCGGGTCACGGAGCGTCCCGCGGAAGATCCACTCTTCCCGTTGTGATAGGTC
>JAYGFS010000101.1:0-2277 GCA_046581765.1 Verrucomicrobiota bacterium | reverse complement strand
GACCCATGGCGTGCCCGACGCCAGCTACGGCATCCTGTTCACCAACATCACCGCAACCGGGAATGCCTCTTCTGTTACATCCGCGGTGCCGGTCGGTGCCGCCCGGGCCTTTGTCGAGGCGGTTGCGATCCCTTGATCGCGTTGTGCCATTAAACTCCTGGACCTTTCCGCCACCGCGCCGCGCAATACGTTTCTCCCGTCGCTTCCCCCGGGTTCATCGGGGATCTTCCGCCTGGAGGTATCGGACCCGAACCTGGAATAGCGCTTTGGTGACCGGCCCGGGCCCGGGTTCCATCACCCGCATGCGCCGCTGGGTCACTTTCCGGCAGGTACCGTGTTGTCCCCGGATGGGGATGCCCCTCCCGGTACACTATGCAGGCACATCTGTACCCTGAGGGATGGCGTACTATCCGGGTTTTTGGCACAGCGACCGGTATTGTTCCATTATTTGGTAAGCCCCCCCCCGTCGTCGGTATTGGCATGGCGTATGCATAAGCAGCAGGCCCGGCGATGGTCGGGTGGGCTGACGTGATAAGGGCCCGTACACGAACCCCTAGACATGGAGAAAGAGAAGATGAAGACGAATCAACATACGCACAAACTCGGTGGGATCTGGACCTGGATCCTCGCGGGCCTGATCGCCGGCATGGTGACGCCGCTGTCGGCCCAGATGCTCACCACCAATCCGACCGCAAACTGCAATCGGTTGTACGTGGACCCGGTGAACGGGAATCCCAATGGAACCGGTACGCTGGCCAATCCCTACCTGCGTATCCAGGATGCGATATGGGCCGCCACACCGCCAGCGGTTGTCGTCGCCCTTCCCGGAACCTACTCGTCTTCAAGCAACGGTGAGTCGTTCCCGCTCTGGATGCTGGAGGATATCTCCCTGCAGGGTAACAGCGCGATGAACACCATCCTCGATGGCCAGGGATTCAGCAGCGAGATTATCCGTTTCCAGCCGATGTCGGCGTCGGATACCTTCAACGACGTGTTGATCGACGGGGTGATGATCACGGGTGGTGGGACCGGGGTATACATGGGTGACGAGTTCCACCCGATCGGCCCGCACTTCGCCAACTGCTTTATCGTGAAAAACGATATCGGCGTGCATATCTTCGCGCTCTACGACGCCGGCGTCTACCCGGCGTTCTACCCGCGGTTTATCAACAACACCATCTCGCAAAACGACATTGGTATCCTGGATGAAGGAAACTGGGTGTCATGGGATCCCGATCCCGATGGCCGGGTCGAAGGCGAAGCGAGACCGGCGATCGTGAATTGCCTGATCTATCCCAACTCGATAAGCGACCTCGAGGGGGTTGACGGGACAGACATCCGGCGCTCGATCTTCTGCACGGTGGACCAGGCCGGGATTTCACGGATCAAGTTAGGTTTTCCGTTTCCGGTTGCGATCCCGGGCTCCTGCCTGCTCAACCCGGCGACCCTGTTCGTGAACGCGGGGACCTACGATTACCGGGTGATGCCGAAAACCCTGCCGGTGGATAGGGGCACGACCACGCTCAGGGTGCCGAACGGAAATTCGGGCAAGTGGTCCTTTCCCTGCGGACAGCGGCTCATTGACGCGGATGCCGAGGGCTATGGCAACCCGCGTATCGAGCGGGCGATGATCGATATCGGGGGCGACGAGCAGGCCCCCTTGCTCATCGCCGGCTACGTGCCGAAGACGACAACCTTTGGTTCCGACCCGCTTACCGGTGTCACGTACATGCAGGCCTCGATCTTCCTGACACCATCTCCCGGGATGGCAAACCCGGTCTCGGGCTTGACCTTGTTCGGTATACCCTTCCAGACAGGCTCGCTGGCCTGGTCCCCGCTCGTGGTCCCCGGCTCCCGCCCGGTTGGAACCTCCCCGGCCGTGGTGATTCCTCCCTATGGAAACCTGTACATCGACCTGTCCCTGTATTACAGGCGTATTACCCTGGGCTATCCACCGGTGGGAACGCCGCTGGTGCTAGGCCTGGGACCGGCTCCGCTCACGACCCTGATCAACGTGCAGGTACTGCCGTTCAACCAGGCAGGCCAGATCACCCCCCTGACGAACCTGCAGTCCTTTACCTGGGCCCAGTAATCCTTTCCCCAGGCACCGCTCGCCCGGCGAGCGGTGTCCGGGCGGGCCGACCGGTCGGGGACTCGGTTCATCCACCTCAACCCTTAGGCGTTAAGGGTTGAGGTTTTTTCGTGCCTGCGCTCCTCGCGCGGGTGTTTTTTGCCAGGAGGGAAAACCGAGCCATCTTCCTTTATCGCCTGCTCGAT
>JAYGFS010000296.1:0-1584 GCA_046581765.1 Verrucomicrobiota bacterium | reverse complement strand
TCCCTCCAACCTGGTATGGCGCACGGAAACCCTGCACGAGGACGGCTCGATCTCGATCGGGGATCCGGCAAAACCCCTGGTGTCAAACACCGGTATCAGCGCCCTGACCGTGACCAACGCGACCTTGAACGGAACCCTGGTCTCCACTGGCGCAACCCCCACGAGTGTCTCGGTGTTCTGGGGACCGAGCGATGGCGGCACGGAAACAGCCGCCTGGTCGAATCGGGTTGATCTCGGGCAGGAGCCCATCGGGAGCCTCAGCGTGACGGCCTCCCCGCTGCTGCACGAAACGACCTATTACTACCGGTTTTTTGCCTCCAACAGCGGCGGGCATACCTGGGCAGCCAGGTCGCTTTCCTTCACCACGCCTTCCGGCGGACCACGGATCATCAACCGGGCCGCGGAAAGCATCTCCCCCACCTCGGCGGTGGCGCGCGCCGAGCTCCAGGTGGAAGGTGCGGGTGGAAACGCGGGATTCCTGTTCTGGGGTGAGGTCGACGCGGGCGAGGACACCGGGGCCTGGGAGCATGCGCTTGCACTCGGCCCCCTGGCGGTAGGCGAGGTGCATACCCCTATTACCGGGCTGGCACCGGACTCGACCTATTACTACCGGTTCCTGGTGACCAATTCCTTTGGCTCAAGCCTGGCCAGCCCCTCCATCCCCTTCGCCACCACCGGCCTGGAGCCGCTCGCCTACGATTACCGGATGCAGATCTGCTTCGACGGGTATGACCGTCCCTCACCCCTCACCAACTTCCCCTGGCTCGTGGCACTGGATGAATCCCTCCCCGGCTTCAAGTACGAAACCGTGCACTCGGCGATCGCGGCCGACCTTCGCTTCACCCCCATGGAATCGATCAACACGCTCCCGTACGAGATCGAATCCTGGGACACGAACGGGACGTCCTACGTCTGGGTCAAGGTGCCCCTCCTGGACAGCAACGCCTGCATCTTTGCCTACTGGGGCAACCCGGAGGCGGAGTCCCCGCCCGCCTACGCGACGGATGGCTCGACCTGGTCGGAAGGATTCGGCGGGGTCTGGCACCTGGACCACGCACTCGACACGGGCCTGTTCCCCGATTCCGGCCCCGGCGGCTTCCACGGGACGAACGATGGAACGGCCAGCGTCCCGGGGAAGATCGGCGGCGGGCGAAACTGGAACGGAAGCGACAGCATGGACCTGCCGCCGGAAGCCTGCGCCGGGATCTCAAACGCGGTAAGCCTCTCGATCTGGCAATACGGGGACCCCGCGAAACAGCCCCAGAAGGACTTCCTGTTCTCTGCGTCCTCCCCGGTCGGGAAGGAGCTCGCGGCAAAAACGCCGGATGAAGGCGGACGAATCGAGTGGGACGCCTTCGGCAACTACGATCGCATCAGCAAGACCGCTGCGACAGCTGAATTCGAGGGACAATGGAATCACTGGACCTTCACCAAGAACAGCGACGCCCCGAGCCAGCGAATTTACCTGAACGGGGAGCTGTTTCACAGCGAAGCCAGCACGTCTCGCCTGTATACGGCGGTCAACACCCTCGTCCTCGGCGCACAGGACGATGATCAATACCATTACGACGGCTACCTTGACGA
>JAYGFS010000268.1:0-1854 GCA_046581765.1 Verrucomicrobiota bacterium | reverse complement strand
CAAGCCCTGGACCTGTCGAGACTCAGCCCTGAAGCCCTGATCGCGCACGACCGGCTCCGGAAGGTGATTGAGCGGATGATGCAACCCCCGCTCAGTGCGGCCGCCCTGGCGGATCCCGATGCATTCGGCAAACCTTGATGTCGCTCACGTTTTTGTTTGCCAGGCCTACGTGTAGTGTGCTGGATATTCACTCCCTGTAAGGAACTGCATGAAAATGAACCTCAAATCCCTTATCGCTATTCCCCTGCTGGCGCTTTGCACGCAGGTGTCCGCGGTCGATCGCCCGAACATCCTCTGGATTTACCTCGAGGATGTCAGCGGCTGGTTCGGTTGTTACGGGGACACGGTCATCAAGACCCCGCATATCGATTCGTTGGCGAAAAGCGGGACCCGATTTGACCGTTTTTACACCCCGGCCGGGGTCTGCTCGGCTACGCGCTCGGCCATTGTGACCGGCATGATGCAGACGAGTATCGGTGCCCACCAGCATCGAAGCTGCCGGTCCAATTTTCGCGGCAAGGACATGGGAAAATTTGATGAGAACATCCTGCCGAAAGACGTCGTCCCGCTCCCGGTCCGTTTCCGCAAAGCCGGTTACTGGACCTTCAACGAGGGGGGCAAGGACGATTACAACTTCACCTGGACCAAAGAGGCCTTCTACGATTTTGAACGCGGCCGGGGCGGCTGGGGCCCCGGGTCCCTGGTGAAGGGTGATTGCTGGCGGGGCAAGAAGGCCGGTCAGCCTTTTTTTGGACAGGTACAACTCGGCGGAGGCAAGCTGGGCAAGCGCGCCAAGACCGTGATCGATCGCTCCATCGTCCCGGTTCCACCCTATTATCCGGATATCCCCGAGGTCCGGGAAGAAATTGCCCACCACTACGACTGCCTGCTCAAGACCGACGAGCAGGTGGGGGAGGTCATCGCGGCGCTCAAGCGGGATGGCCATTATGAGAACACCCTGATTTTCATGTTCAGCGACCACGGCTATAAGCTGCATCGGCATAAGCAGTTCCTCTACGAGGGCGGGATTCACATGCCGCTGGTCGTGGCGGGTTTAAACACCCCGGTGGGCAAGGTGCGCGAGGACGTGGTGAGCGGGATCGATATTTCAGCCGCCTCGCTGGCTGCCTCGGGCATCGGGGTCCCGGATACCATGGAGGGGCGGGATTTCCTTGCCGCCGGATATACCCCCCGGGAATACATCGTGGCGGCCCGGGATCGCTGCGATTACACGATCGAGAAAATCCGGGCGGTGGTGACGCCGCGGTTCAAGTATTTGCGGAACTACCTGACGGATCGCCCCTATATGCAGCCGAGTTACAAGGACAACTGGCCGGTCTCGAAGACGTTTCGCGAGATGATGGCCGCGGGCACCATGAACAAGTCGCAGCTTGTTTTCTTCGGCCCGGATAAACCGGCCGAGGAACTCTATGACCTGGCAAAGGACCCGCATGAGATTCACAACCTGGCGGCGAACCCGAAATACGAGGCCGCCCTGGCCCGGCACCGGAAGATGTTGGCGCAGTGGATAGCCGCCACTGGTGGCAAGGGGCAGGAGCCCGAATCCGATATCGGCTTGCGCTCGGTGTTAAAGCGCTGGGGCGACAAGTGCGTGAACCCCGAGTACGACAGGGTCAGGGCCCAGATGAAAAAAGCCAAGTAAAGGATCTGTCGGGAAAGCGAGCCCACCTTTCCCTCGCCGCCCGCCTTGGCGAAATAGAAGGTGGAGGAAGTAAGTCTCCTCAGCGACTTGGCGGCGGTTTAAGGCTGCCATCCCTCGCCGTCAGCACCATCAAGGCCGAAGATGCCATCGAACAAGAAAAAATTTAAGAGCCCGCCCAAGCGGCATCACCC
>JAYGFS010000204.1:0-1971 GCA_046581765.1 Verrucomicrobiota bacterium | reverse complement strand
TAGGGTTGAGCCCGGGTGGCATGGGCCCATTGTCGACAGGAGACCTGAATGAGAAAACACCTTTCCCTTTTTTGCGCTGTGTGCATCCGCATAGCGTGCGGCAGATATGCTTGGCGTGAACGGTCCAAAGTGGTCTTGCGGTACGGCCTCGTTCTGGTAGGAAGGTCGCATGATGTTCCGTACCCGCTTCTGCCTGTTCTTCCTCGTGGTGGCCACCATGTTGTCGGCCGCCAAGCGGCCCAATATCCTGGTTATCCTCACCGATGACATGGGCTTTTCCGACCTCGGGTGCTTCGGGGGTGAAATTGAGACGCCGCATCTCGACAACCTGGCCGCGAAGGGCCTCCGCTTCACGGAGTTCTACAATACCGCTCGCTGCTGGCCGACACGCGCCACCCTGCTCAGCGGTCGCTACAGCAACGACATCAAGGGGGCACAGGTCACGATTGCCGAGGTGCTCAAGGCGGCTGGCTACGACACGGGCATGGTGGGGAAGTGGCATCTCGGTCGCGACCCGAAAAAGGACGGGCCTCGCCAACGCGGCTTTGACGACTTTTACGGAACCATGACGGGCGCAGGTTCGTTCTTCGACCCCTACACCCTGGCGCGGGATACCGCGTTTACCGAGGTTGACAGCAAGGATTTCTACTACACGGACAAAATCGGTACCGAGGCCGCCCGGCAGATCGAGTCCTTTGCCCAATCCGAGAAGCCGTTTTTCCAGTACGTTGCGTTCACCGCTGCGCATTGGCCCCTGCACGCACCGGAGGCCTCCATCGAGAAATACATCGGGCGGTACCAGGGGGGCTGGGAGACCCTGCGCAGGGAGCGTTACGCGCGCATGCTGGAGATGGGAATCATCGACAAGGAGCGCTGGCCCCTGCCCGAGCGGGAGAGGGGGGTTAAGGATTGGGAAAGCGTGGAGCACAAGGAATGGCGCATCCGCAACATGGCGGTCTACGCGGCGATGGTCGACCACATGGACCAGTCGGTGGGCAAGATCGTCGATGCATTGAAGCGCACCCGGCAGCTGGACAACACCCTGCTTATCTATTTCCATGACAACGGGGCCTGCCACGAACACCTCGGGGGCAACGGGTGGAACACGGCAAACAACATTCTCGCCAAGGCCAAGAAAGCCGGGACAACCATTGCCGTCGGCGACAAGTTTGACGTGCCGATGGGAGGACCGATGACCTACGGAAGTATCGGGCACAACTGGGCCAACGCGCAAAACACCCCCATGCGACGCTACAAGGCCAACGTCCATAACGGGGGCAGCTGTACCCCGGCGATTGTACATTGGCCCGCTGGCCTCAAGACCCGGCCCGGCAGCATTTCCTCGCAGCGCGGGCATGTCGTCGACCTGATGGCCACGTGCATCGATCTCGCTGGAGCGGCTTATCCAACGACCTTCGGGGGCAGAACCATCTCCCCGCACGAAAGCCTGTCCCTCGCGCCCATTTTCCGTGGCGGCGGCAATCCGCGCGACCACGCCTATATGTTCAACCACAGCGGAACCCACGCGGTCATTCAGGGCGACTACAAGATCGTGCGGGAACGAAAGGGCCCGTGGACCCTCTACAACCTGGCTGAAAACCGAACCGAGACCGAGGATGTCGCCGGGCAATACCCGGAGCGGGTCACGCGGATGGCTGCCCTCTGGGATGCCCGTTGGAATCCGCGCAAAAAATAAACCGGCCCGGCGGGCCGCCTACCGGTCCTCGAACAACCGCTTGCGCGTGGCGATCAACTTGCGCTCGGCCTCTTCCTCGCTAAGTTTTCCCGCCCTGAAGGCTGCATCAATCTCGCGTTCGATCGCGTGGTATTCGCGTACCCGGGGATCACCCTCGCGCCGGTCGTCGTCGCGGTGGTCGCGCTCGCGCCGGTCGTTGTCCCGGTGATCGCCCCCGCGCCGGGCATCGTCCCGGTGATCGCCTTCACGCTGGTCGTTGTCCCGGTGATCGCCCC
>JAYGFS010000087.1:0-4269 GCA_046581765.1 Verrucomicrobiota bacterium | reverse complement strand
CCCTGCGCGGAGCCGCCCTTCACGGTGACGAGGAAGGTTCCCGCAAGGCGATCAAGTCCCTGCTCCAGCTGCTCGATCTTCCCGGGGACAAACACGCCAGGAAGGCGGCCATCTGGCTATTGAACCTGGCCTATATGACCCTCGGCGAACACCCGGGCGGCGTACCCGAGCGGTATCGCCTGGTGAACCCGCACCGGGCCCGGGCCTCGAACTTCCCACGCTTCAATAATGTGGCGGAACAGGTGGGCCTGGACCGTTACAGCCTCGCCGGAGGCCTGGTAATCGACGACTTTGACGGGGACGGCTGGTTCGACTTGGTGCGCAGCGACTGGGATCCCCGCGTGGGCATCCAGTATCATCGCAACAACGGCGATGGTAGTTTTACGAATGTAACAAAAGAAGCCGGGCTTGAGGGGATCACCGGCGGACTGAACCTGAAACAGGTGGACTATGATAACGATGGCGACCTGGACATCCTGGTGTTGCGTGGGGCCTGGTTGAAAAACCAGGGACGGCACCCCAATTCCCTCCTGCGCAACGAAGGTCGCAATGCCACGGGCCATCTCTGGTTCACCGACGTGACCTTTGCCGTGGGCCTGGCAGAGCGATCCTTTCCCACCCAGACCGGCGATTGGGCCGATTATGACCTGGATGGGGACCTGGACCTGTTTATCGGGAATGAACAAATGGCCCCCACCCCGGCCTATTGCCAACTCTTTCGCAACGACGGCCGCGGTGCCGACGGTTTCGTTCATTTTACCCAGGTCGGCCTGAAGGCCGGGATCACGAACGGCCGGTACACCAAGGGCATTTCCTGGGGCGATTACAACCACGATCGCTATCCCGATCTCTATCTCAGTAATCACCAGGGCCCCAATCGACTGTATCGCAATAACGGGGACGGGACCTTCACCGATGTTGCGGTCCAACTCGGGGTCACGGGACCCCGGCTCAGCTTCCCGGCCTGGTTCTGGGATTATAATAACGACGGCGCGCTCGACATCTTCGTCTCCAACTACTCGGTAAATGGTAACACGTACACCTCGTACTTCCGGGGCGAGCGCCTGCCGGATAGTTCCCTCGCGGCCCTGTATGCCGGTGATGGCAAGGGAGGCTTTAAAAACGTGGTGAGGGAAACCGGCATGGATGTGCCCATGTTGCCGATGGGCAGCAACTACGGGGACCTGAACAACGATGGCTTTCCCGACGTGTACCTGGGAACCGGTACGCCCAATTTTGCCGCCGTGGTGCCAAACCTGACCCTGCTCAATATCGAGGGAACGCGCTTTGAGGACGTCATGGTGCCTTCCGGCATGGGGCACCTGCAAAAGGGCCATAGCGTTGCCATGGCCGACCTGGACCGCGATGGAGACCTCGATGTGTTTGAGCAGATGGGCGGGGCCTACCTCGGTGACCCCTACTACGATGCACTCTATGAGAATCCCGGTTTCGGGAATCACTGGCTGGAGGTGCGCCTGCGCGGCGTTCAATCCGACCGCTTCGGCATCGGGGCGCGCCTGCACGCGGTGATCGAGGAAGGGGGCGTCGAGCGTTCAATCTACCACACCCTGAACTCGGGCGGCAGCTTCGGGGCACATCCCCTCGTCGCCCATCTCGGCATCGGGCAGGCGGAAAGGGTCAAGCAACTGGAGGTGTTCTGGCCGCGAACCGGTGAGACGCAAAGGATGGAGAATATACCGGGGAACCAGCGGATCGTCGTAACCGAGGGCGTGGCGAAGTGGAAGACACTGGAAGCCCTCAAGCCTTTTTCATTCCACCCGATCCGCGACGACTGAAGCAGTCGTGGCCAGGGGCGCTTTCAAGGCGGGCATCAGTTCTTCTTCAGCGCGTGCACGTCCGCACGAAGCAGCTTCAATTTCTCGACAAATTCAGGATCGTAGGTGTCCAGTTGACGGGATAGCCAGGGGTCGGATTCGAATTCATCGATGATGCCCTCCATGCGTGCAAGCTTGCTGGCGATGCGCTCGGAGGCCTTCCCTTTAAGCATCTCATCCTCCAGGCGGCTAAGATCGATCACGGCCTGGCGGAACTTGCGATCCATGGCCTGTTGCGTGGCGACCTCCTTGAGTTCCTTGAGCCTGGCGGTACTGCTGGCCTTGGCCTCGTCCGTATAATTTACCCCCTCGGGAATGGGCCAGTCATCCGTGCGAAAGGTCGGGATGGGGAGCCGTTCACGCCCGACAAGATTGCCCGTGGGCCAATTCGCCCAGCCGTAGCGTGCCGCGACAGGAGCCTTGACCAGGTCACTGTGCAACTCAATGCACCATTCATTCTCGAGACGGGTCTCGCGGGCCTTGGCGGGATACCAACGACGATCTTTACCGGCAATGATAAAGCCCTCCCGCTCGGCATTGCCCTGCCAGGGTTGTGGCAACACCTGCCAGGAGGCGTTGTTCTCGATATGTTTCCAGCGCTCATGCACAACCGGATCCTGGTCAAAGAAGAGATAGAGTTTCTCCCCGTTGATCTTCATGTGCGTATACAGGTTGCCGCGATACACGATCGGCTGGTGGTAGACCTTGGCCAGTGCCCAGAGCGATGCATATTCAGCCACCGGCCATTTTTCCCCCGGATGAATGTAGGAATTCCCCGCGGGATAGGTCGCGATCAGGTCCGCGTGCGCATCGTCCTTTAATGCCCGTCGCTGGATGTCGCGAACGATGGCATAGCCCTCGGCGACCGTGGCCAGCTCGGGGTCCAGGCCAAAGGTTCCCCATCCCGGCTGGCTGATACAGCCGAAGGGAAGATCCGCATCCCCAAAGGCCCTGCGAAACGAGGCCGGCACCCGGGGAAAGGTTTGCTCGTACCGGGTCCAGCGCATGAAATTGTTGTTCTCACCCTGGTAATACAGAACCCCGCGCGGCGCGAGATCGCGAATCGGCATGATCGTCGCGTTGAAGAGTCCTGCCGGGGGACTCCAGCCGCTCCGCGCGTCTCCGGGTGCCCTGGGCAGGCGCAGGCGGGGGGGCTTCTTTCCCTCGACCTCGGCGGCCTTCAGCTTCGCCGCATGCTCGACCTTGGCTTCCTCACAGCGCTGCTCCCACTCTTTCATGAGGACTTCGACCTGCCTCGGGTCATCCCAGGTGGCGCATTGGGCATCGAAGTCCTTGAGGACATGCTGCATGATCGGTCCCCCGATGGCATCCAGTTCATCCCGCATGCACCAGGTCTGGCCCAGCGTGCCGCCACGTGCGACGTTAATGATGCCCACCGGGACTTTCAGGTAGCGGTGCAGGAAGGTGCCAAATAAATAGGGCACGGCGGAAAAATTCGGTGCGGATGCGGGCGAGCAGGGTTGCCAGGAAATATTCCGGCGAATGTCCTCCAGGGGCTTATACCAGGAATCTTCCCAGGCCACGTAGCGCAGGCCCGGGAAATCTGCGGAGGCCACTTCCCTCGCCTTGCGGTTGAAGTTCTTCCACCCCATGTTGCTCTGGCCCGCACAAACCCAGACTTCGCCGATCAGCACATCGCGAATCGCGACCTCTTCTTCCCCGGAGCGGGCGGCAATTCGCATGGGCTGGAAACTCGCCCGGGCGGGCTTGAAACGGACCGACCACCGGCCGTCGGCAGCGGCTTTCGCCTTGCGGGTTTGCGCAGGAAACGGCGGAGGGTTGGACTCGACGTACCGAAGCGTAACCCCGGCTTTGTCCCCGCTCCCGGACACGGCTTCCCCGGGCTGTTGCGCAAAGGTCACCTCTACCTCGGCTGCCGCTTCCGCCCATCCCCAGATCGTGATGGGTTTTTCCTGCTGGAGAACCAGGTGGTCAGCCAGGATCCTTGCGAAACGCAGGGTGCGGGCATCTTCCGCGCACGCGAAGGTCGAGATGAAAAGAAGGAGGAAGCACAGCCGGTTTGTTTTCATGCCGGAAACCTCCCGTATTTACGACCGTTTGCCAACCAAATAGCCGGCCCTGCCCGCGCCTCCCCGGCACCGGCTTAGCGGATGACCTACGGGCCCGGTCGGCCGGGATATATCGCAAAATTATCAAAGCGGGCATGCACGGTGGTCAAGGCTCCCTTCGCCGTCTTCGGGGCGTAGCGCTTGCTGCTCCCCCCATGAAAGGTGCTGAAGAGGAAGCGCTGGATGAGCGTCCGCGCCTCGTCTTCGTCCCTGAACCGCAGGCGCTCTTCCTCGAGGAGCGGCTTCCCGTCGACCAACACGCGCACAAAACCATTGGCTTGCGGCGGATCGTTCAGCCGCACGTGATAGTTGATCCGATACCAGCGATCCTTCTTGAACCGGAA
>JAYGFS010000071.1:0-4529 GCA_046581765.1 Verrucomicrobiota bacterium | reverse complement strand
CCGCGAACGTGGATGAAGGTCTCACGGGGTGTTGCCCGTTCACGCATCACGGGCACGGCGTCCACCACCCTTGGGGAAGCCTTTTGTCCATCCAGTTCGCGAAGAGCCGCCTCCAGGGACGCCACCTTCTTGCCGGCGGATCCGATGGAGATTTGATCGCCCACGGCCCGGTCGCTGAGCCGCACTTCGCTCAGTTCGCCCTCGAACCGATAGGCATTTGCCTTTACGCTGCTGTTGTAGCCTGAACCAATGGCAAGGGAGCGACTGGACTTGGCGATGAAAGGTGGCGGGTTCCCGCTGACCTTCGCCGCCTTGTCCTCGATGCCGTCGATGAACAGGCGAACGGACTTCCCGGCGACGAACTCAACCGCGACCATGTGCTCCTTCCCGTCGTTCACCGCCCGGCTTCCGTAAACGGTGACACCGTTAAAGGATTCAGCGCGCGAGGACACCCAGAAGAACAGGTGCCCGGGCACACTGCCCTTGTCCGCTTCCCCGCCGATGCCGAAAACGTAACTGCGCTGCTTGCCGCGCCAATCGTATTTCGACACGAGGTCGGCCACGGCTTGCCGGGTGCGAATGGTTGCGGATATGGTGAGATCCCCGGTGAGGGAATACTTTTGCGGATCGTCCACCACGGCAGGACCTGCCCATTTGCCAACCACGTGTTCGTCCTTGATCGGGGAAGGTTTCGGCAGGGCTTTCCGGGCGAGGGCAAGCTCCTCTTCCAGTCGCTTGCGCTCGGAGGCCGTGGCGGGATCCTGCCTGGGCAGGGGAAGGGGGTACTTCATGGTGGGCCCGCCCTGGCCAAAACCGGAACCGCTGTGCTCGACGTTATTGAAGATCGAAAGGATGGAATAATAGTCGCGCTGGGTGATGGGATCAAACTTGTGGTCATGGCATTCGGCGCAATCCAAGGTAAGCCCCAACCAGACGCGACCGACCGTGTTCACGCGATCCACGACGCCCTTGATGCGGTATTCCTCCACCGGGTAGGTCATCCCCTTGGCTTGTGGGGCGTTGCGGTGAAAGGCGGTGGCCAAGCGCTGTTCGTCGGTCGCCCCGGGCAATAGGTCGCCCGCCAGTTGCTCGATGGTGAACCGGTCGAAGGGCGTGTTATGGTCAATCGCCCGCACCACCCAGTCGCGCCACGGCCAAATCCTGCGCATCTTGTCGTCGGCAAAGCCCCGGGTGTCGGCGTAGCGGGCCAAATCCAGCCAGTCCTGGGCGCGGCGCTCGGCGTAGGCGGTGGTTGCCATCAAGCGATCGACCACCCGCTCGTAGGCGCCTTCCCCCTTGTCCTCCAAGAAGGCATCGGCCTCCTCCGGCGTGGGGGGCAAGCCCGTCAGGTCGAGCGCTACCCGACGAATGAGGGTTTCTCTCTTGGCCTGGGCCGAGGGCGAGGTGTTTTCCTGTTCCTGCCGGGCCAGGATGAAGCGATCGATCGGGTTTCTCTCCCAATCCGCTTGCTTAACCGCTGGAAGGGCTTCCCGGAGAGGAGGCGCGAAGGCCCAGTGCTTTTCGTACTTCGCCCCCTCGGCAATCCAGCGGACGAGAATCTTCTTTTCCGCCGGGCTGAGTGGCTTGTTCACTTCCGGCGGCGGCATCACCTCGTCCGGGTCCTCGTGGTGGATGCGGGACACCATTTCGCTCAGGGCGGGCTTGCCCGGAACAATGGCGGCTCCCTCCCGGTCGGTCCCCAGGGCCGATGCCCTCTTGTCCAGTCGCAGCTTGGCCTTGCGCGAATGGGCGTTCGGCCCATGGCAAGCATAGCAATGATCCGCCAAGATTGGCCGAAGGTCCCGGTTGAACTGCAAGGCCCCGGAACGACCAGGATCCACGGCCAGGGCTCGATGTAAATCACCATTCGCCAAGAGGGCGAAGACGAGTATTCGCGCGATGATGGAACCTTTCATTGGAGAGGAAACAATCTAATGAAAGTTAAACTAAAGCAAGTCCATCAATTCGAATGCAAGGAGGGAATCTTCATTTCCTGAAGCATCAGGCTGAGGTGTCCCTTGGGCGGTTGGACGCCGTGGCGCGGATGATTGTAACGCAGGAAACTGGTAATTGCCAAGGTAACCTTGCCCCCTTTGAATTCGTCGCGGAAATCATTGTAGATATGGGCACCGCGAGGCTGCCCGCCTTGTCGTACCGCAACTCCGGTTTTTGACTCGGCAAGCTGCTTGCCATTGACGTAGATCGCGTAACCTTCACCGGAATTCACGTGAGCGGATCCCCCCACCACGATGCGGTAACGATGGCCACTCTTCAACGGCGGAAGTTCCACCGCGCCACGCATCAGCAGGACTTCCTTTTCCCACAGCGTACCGGGCTTCTCACCGCAACGACAGAACGGCGCTGTACATGTTGCTGAAAGCGGCGCCAGCTTGCCATCCAGTTGCCCGAAGGGTTGGTGACCGCTCTTCCATTTCGCCTTGCGGGGATCGAAGTCGGGGGCAAACCAGTTGGCCATCCCGTCCGGATAAGTAACCTCGCGGTAACGGTTACCTTTCTCCTTGGGCATTTCCTCCTTCGGGTCGAAGCTGTAGTAGTCCCACTTTACCTTGTCGAGGGAGGGACCGAAGGAATGCCAGTCGTACTCCTCGATTCCGGCGGCCCGGTAACAATTGACCAATCCGTAGGTCGCGCCACGCAGAAACTGGTTTGCCCGTTGTGGTCGTTCGCCAACGGCCTCCTGAAGGAGGATCTTGTTGTAGCGGGGATTGGTTGCATATGCGTTCGCGATGCCGTCGATCAAGATCGGGCGGAGCGCCTTTTGGGCTTTGGCTTTTTCCTCATCCGAAGGCTCGGCACCTTTCTCAGTAGTTACGCGCTTGGGACGAGGCTTAAGTGGCAAGGGAGCCGCTTTTCCACCCAAGAGTCTGACCATTTCCCGCCCGAGGGCGTCCCCGATCAGCACGTAGGTCTCGGCGTTGCGGTTGTAGTGGTAATCCTGGTTGGTTGGCGACTCGTCCACCTCGCGCCAGAAATCCCGGGTGTCGACCGAGGCGACGTTGCCGGCATACTCGGGGTGTTTCTTGGCATCGCCCACCGCCATTTGGGCCTTGTGAATCCTGAGGAACTTTTCCGCCATGTTGTGTCCGCCGAACCCGATGGTGGCGACCACCGCCGGCAGTTTCGGCTTCTTGAACTCCTTGCGGACGTCGTTGATCAGGTTGGCGAGGTTCTTCTCGTAGTCCACGATCAACGCTTCGGTGAAGCTGTCCTTGTGCCCCTGGAACCAGACAAAACCCGCGATCTCGTAACCTTGTCCCTTGTAGCCGGGAACAACCTCATCGATCTTGTCCAAGGTCTTGCGCACGCCCTCAACCATGAGTTTGTATTCGGCGGATTCGAATTCGTTGCCTGGATCGGTTCGTCCGCTGGTTGGCGGGCGAAAGTCAAAACCCAGGGATCGATTTCCTTGAGCCGTCTTTATCAACAGGACCTGCTCGCCATGAAACGTGCCGAGGACATGACCGAAACCGAGCTCCGGACCAATCGATTTGCCATTGGAGGTGGCACTGAGGGGCGAACCCTTGCCGTCCTGCGCGAGCCGCGCCTCCTGGAAGTAAACGTCGTTGCGAACCGTCCATTCGCCTTTCGCATCCGTTAACCAAGGGAACTTCCCTTCCCGTTTGGCCACCGCATCGAGGTCGCCGTTGCCCAAGAGATCCGTTTTCTGCATCAAAAACCTTGGCGGTGAGACCTTGAAGCCCGAGATCTTGAACTTGTAACGCTTGCCGGGTTCGAGCGTGACCCCCTGCTTGACTGGCTTGCCCCCTGCGTCCCGACGGTAGACTTCCTTTCCATCCAGCGTCATGGCGCAATTGGCGCTCTCGCCAAAACCACAATGTATTTGATAAACCCCTCGTTGGTAAATTTCGAACTGTCCTTCCGCAATCGGCTGGTCGGTCTTTTTTCCGTCGGGGAGATAAACGGCCAAGGGGGAAGTCTTGTAGTTGCCGACCTTGTAAATTTGAAGAGGCCCATCGGGTACGCCGGGGTCCGAGCTCAGGTAGACCCCGTCGTAGACGTTCTTGGCTCCGCTCAGGTTACCCATGCCGACCATGTTGGATTGGCCAGCCAGGATATAGACTTTTACGGGCTTGGTGGCATCGCCCGGCTTGCCGTCGGGATCGGGCAGGCTTGAGGGAACCTGGGCCGCAAAGGTTGACTGAACGAAGGCGAGGGCGGAAAGGAGGACTAGAAACTTCTTCATGGTCTGGGTAAGTTGATGGGAGTTAGGTCGAGGTCTTTGTAGAGAATGTAGCGAAGCCCGTTCATGCCTAGACAAGCACCTCGGTCATCGGTCCCGTGCTGTCGGCAAACGACTTTACCGGCACGTTCACTGCATGGAGCATCGAGACAAAGAGGTTTGTCAGCGGCACCTTTTTCTCTCCCTCGAAGGAGTGCAGGTTCCCGTGCTTGAAGCCAAGCGCATTTCCACCCGCCACCTGAATCGGGTAGTTCTTGGTGCTGTGGGATGCGTGCGGATGGGCTGACCCCCAGACGACTATCGTCTG
>JAYGFS010000063.1:0-2794 GCA_046581765.1 Verrucomicrobiota bacterium | reverse complement strand
TCGCCCGGGGCGAGCAGCAAACGGTCGCCTGGGCCTACGAGCGCCCGGGGGGCGGGCGCGGCTTCGGGTTCACCGGGGGACACAACCACATCAGTTGGCAAAGCGACGGATTTCGCAAGATCGTGCTCAACGCCATCCTCTGGACGGCGGGGGTCGAGGTGCCCCCGGGTGGCCTCGACTCGAAGCGACCCTACGATATCGAGATAAAGAGCAATCTCGATTGATCAACGATGTCGTTTCCGGGCCAGGCAAGGAGAGCCATCATCATGAAGAAGTACTGCTTTTATGCCGTGGTGGCAGGCCTGTGGGCGGCTCGCGTTCCTGCAGCACCCCCGGTCCCCGCGACCGGGCAGCCCAACATCCTGTTCTGCATCTCGGATGATCAATCCTATGCCCACACCGGGGCCAACGGTGATCCCGTGGTCAAGACGCCCGCCTTTGACCGGGTTGCTCGTGAGGGCATACGGTTTACGCATGCCTTTTGTGATGCGCCCACCTGCGGGCCATCGCGGAGCGCGATCCTCACCGGCCAGCACATCTGGCGCCTGGAGGAGGCGGGGAATATCCACAGCACCTTGCCCGCCAAGTTCGCCACCTATACCGAGCTGCTCCAGGACGCCGGTTACGCCATCGGCTTTACCGGGAAGGGATGGAGTCCCGGGCGGCTTGCTGCCGGCGGTCGAACAGCCAACCCCGCCGGCACCGAGTTCAGCCGGAGAAAGTTGAAACCGTCCTTCCGGAGCATGAGCAACAAGGACTACGCGGCGAACTTCGATGACTTCCTTGGCCAGGTTGCAAAGGACCAACCCTTTTGTTTCTGGCTGGGGACGCATGAACCCCACCGGGGTTTCGAGGCCGGTGCGGGCCAGCGGACGGGAAAAGATCCCGCCCGGGTGATCGTTCCGCCGATCTTTCCCGACCATCCGGTCGTGCGAAGCGACCTGCTTGATTACTTCGTGGAGATCGAGCATTTCGACAAGATGGTTGCCCGGGCCATGAACGCCCTGGAAAAGGCGGGGCAACTGGATAACACCATCGTGGTGATCACCAGCGACCACGGTATGCCCTTTCCCCGGGCCAAGGCCAGTCTCTACGACGCCGGCTCCCGGGTTCCCCTGGCTATCCGCTGGCCCGGAGGGATCGTGGCCCCGGGGCGCGCCTGCGATGCATTGGTCAACCTCAGTGACCTCGCTCCAACTTTTCTGGCTGCGGCCGGTCTGCAAGTACCTAAAGCCATGACCGGCACCTCCTTGATGCCTGTATTTGGCAACGAGGGAACGTCAAGCCAAAGAGCTTATCTAGACAGGTCCGCCGCCTTTATCGCCATGGAGCGGCACGACGGGTGTCGCAAGGGGGGCAAGGGCTATCCTTGTCGAGCCATTCGCACCCGGGAATATCTCTATATCAAGAATTTTGCGCCCGATCGCTGGCCGGCGGGCAACCCGGACCGCGCGTTCTGCGCCCGCTACATTCCTTTTGGCGAGGTCGATTCCTCGCCCACCAAGACCCTCCTCATGGACAACAAGGACAAGCCCGGCTTCAAGCGCTTCTACGATCTCGCCTTTGCCATGCGCCCGGCCGAAGAACTTTATGCCATCTCCAGTGACCCCGAGCAGGTGGTGAACCTGGCTGGGAAACCCGGCCTTGCGAAGGTCCAGCAAGCGCTCAGTGCCCAGCTCCAGGCATACCTGGTCCGCACCGGGGATCCTCGGGCCCTGGGCCTGGACGCCCCCTGGGACTATTACCCGTACTACGGGCAGCGCCGGAACAAGAACTGGCAGGTGGACCCAAAACCGTGAACGGGTCTTTAACCAGCACGGCCACCACGTCGTGAAAGGGATAGGGGAACGATGAAGAGCATATTTTCCGTCTGCGTACTGGCCTTGGTATCCCTGGGTTTTACCGCGCATGCGGCCCGGAAGCCGAACCTGGTCTTCATCCTCGCCGATGACCTGGGCTACGGTGACCTGGGTTGCTACGGCCAGGAGAAAATCAAGACGCCACGCCTCGACCGGATGGCGCGGGAAGGCATACGCTTCACCAGCCACTACGCGGGCTTTACCGTCTGCTCCCCGTCGCGTTGCGCCCTGATGACGGGAAAGCACATGGGTCACGCAAGCGTCACGGGCAATGGCGGGCGCTTGAAAAAAGAGGATGTCACGGTCCCCATGCTCCTGAAGGAGGCGGGGTACAAGACCGGCATGATCGGGAAATGGGGCCTGGTGGGCCGACCGGGACACCCCGGGAGCCCCAACAACAAGGGGTTCGACCATTTCTTCGGCTTCGACAACCAGGGCTTCGCCCACTTCTACTACCCGGAGTTCCTGTGGCGCAATGACCAGAAGGTATTGTACCCGGACAACCATGACCTGCGGGTCAACGGCGAATACGTCCGGGGGAAGGGCACCTACAGCCACGATGAATTCACCCGGGAGGCGATAAGCTTCATCAAGGAGCATGCCGGGCATCCGTTTTTCCTCTACCTGCCCTTTGCCATCCCGCACGCGGAACTGACGGTCCCCGAGGACTCGATGGCTCCTTACCTGGCGCTGGGTTGGCCGGAGACCCCCAAGGTCGAGGGGAAGGGAAATACCGGCGGAGGTGCATATGGAAGCCAATACAAGCAGGGCTACTGCGGCCAGAGCCATCCCCACGCCGCCTACGCGGGCATGATCTCCCGCATGGACCGGAGTATCGGAAAAATTCTGGACCTGCTGGACGAGTTGAAGCTGAGCGAGAACACCCTGGTCATCTTCAGCAGCGACAATGGCCCGTCGCCGGAGGGCGGACAGAG
>JAYGFS010000059.1:0-2844 GCA_046581765.1 Verrucomicrobiota bacterium | reverse complement strand
AATCGCCTTCGTTTTCGGGGTGATCGCCGACTCGAGCTTTTCCACGTCGAGGTTGAAATAGGCGTCCATGTCCACGAGAACCGGCGTGGCCCCGATCGAGGACACCGCAAGCGTGGTGGCAATAAAGGTATTCGCCGCGGTAATCACCTCGTCACCGGGTCCGACATCCAGGGCCCGCAGGGCGAGCTTCAGGGCATCCAGCCCCGAGGCACAACCGATACCGTGATCACAATCCGAATAGGCCGAAAAAGCGGCCTCGAAGTCGCTCACCGGTTGGCCAAGGACGAATCCGCAAGACTGGATCAAGGCCTCCAGCATGGGATCCAGGTCCGCCCGGATCGCGTTGGCCTGGGCCTTTAGATCAATAAATGGAACGTTCATCCATTCCATGTATTATGCAAACGCATAAAACTGAAGTAAAAAGCCATGCAAAGCACGGCAGGCCCGCGGCCAAATAAAATCGGGGAAAAACCCTTCCTATAATCGGAAATTTGCACAACCTTCAATCGGCCATCCGAGCACTTCAATAAGGACCTTCCCAGCGCAACAGAACCAGGAAACGGCATGAAAATACATCTTCTCATCTTTTGTATCCTTCCGGCACTTCTCCAGGCTGCGCCGGACAATGCCATCCCCATTCTCGACCAGGGCTCGGAAAGTGCCCGGGCCTACGCCAACTACCGCCTGCATCTCGCATACGACGCCAAGCCCGGCGGGCGACTCCTCATCGCTGACAAACTGGAAATCGACCTGTCCCGGGGCAAGACCGTCGATGTCAGCTGCGAGCAACTGGATGGTCAACCGGCCACCGTGGCGGTCTGGCGGGATGGCAAACTCGAACGGCCGCACGGCGTGGTGCCCGGCTCTGAACGCAGCAGTGGTGGTGGTGCCAATCGTTTCGTGGCCAGCGAGGCCCTCTCGCGCAAGACGCTGAAGACCGGCGGCGATTACGCCGTGGAAGTGAAGTTCAAAACAAAAAAGGGCGGCACGCTCTTCAGCATGGCCCCGCGCACGGGCGCATGGAAGCCGGATGCGAAGGCCCTGTTTATAAAGGGAGGCCGGCTCACCTACGACATCGGCTGGCTCGGCGACATGGGCGGCGGTCCACGCGTGAACGATGGTAAATGGCATGTCGCGAAGCTCGCGGTGAAAGGCCGGACCGCCACGCTCTCCCTCGACGGCAAAAAGATTGCGGAAAAAGGACGGTTCAGCCGGGAGGACATCGACGACCACGTGTTCAAGGTCGGCCATGCAGCGAACGATTTTGGCGGGGACTATGCGGGTGAAATCGATTACCTGCATTATTTCGCCAGGCCCTCGGACCGGCAGCCGGCTTACACCTGGCCGTCACGAACGGGCGCACCGGTTGCGGAAAACTTCGGCATCGACGGTGCCGCCTCGGTGATCAAGGTGGCCCAGGCGAAGGTCCGCGAAGCCTGGGTGCAACCCCTGGAAACGGTCGACCATGCCGCGCTCATCCGCGGACTCGACCCGGCCGCCTTCGAACGGGGCAAACAGATCTACACCACCCTCTGTATCACCTGTCACGGCACGGACAAGGTCCCCGGATTCCTGCCCACCGCGCTTAAGTTTCACGAACAGCCCTTCAAGAACGGTTTTTCACCCTTCCAGATGCACCAGACCCTGAGCAAGGGCTTCAACCTGATGATTCCACAGAACCAGTACACCACGGGGGAGAAATACGACGTGATTCATTACATTCGCGAGGCCCTGGTGAAGCCGAACAACCCGAGCCAGTACTTCGCGGTGGACGAGGACTACCTGGGCCGGATGCCCTTCGGCATGACCACCTACAAGGAAATCGCCGCGACCCGTCGTGGCTCGGGCAAGCAGTACGAGAAGATGAACTTCGGCCCGGTCCTGCACTGGACCTTCCAGGTGGAGAAAGGGAACATCGCGTACAAGGGAATCATGGCGCGGCTCGACCCGGGACCGGGCGGGGTGTCCAAAGGCAATGCCTGGATGCTCTATGACCATGATACCATGCGGGTGGCGACGGCCTACACCGGCACCGACTTTATCGACTGGCGCGGCATCGCCTTCGATGGTTCCCATGGCTCGCACACGAGCATCCGGGGCGATACGACCTTTATCAATCCCGTGGGTCCCGGCTGGGCGAATCCCGCCGACGGCTCCTGGGACGATCCCCGCCTGCGCGGCACGGACGACAAGCCCTACGGCCCCCTGCCCCGGTCCTGGGTGCAGTACCGGGGCCAATACGTACATGGTGATAAGATCGTGCTCAAGTACACGGTCGGTGACACGGAATTTCATGAGTCCCCGGGGTACATCGCCTACGGGACCGCACCCGTGTTCATTCGCAACCTCCATTTCGACTCGGTAGCACAGGACCTGGCCATGCGGGTTTGTCCATCGGACCGCAAGGTCCAGGTGGCCCTCTCGGGACCGGGGGTGCTTGCTACCGTGGATGGCTTTACCGTGTACCGCTTGGCCCGGGGCACCCCCGCCGGATCCGCCCGATTGCTGATCTCCCGCCTGGACGAGGCGAATCTCAAGGGCTTGGCCCAGGCCGGCCAGGGGCGTGAGCCACTCGACGTGCTGACCAGGGGCGGCCCGGCCCAGTGGACCGAGGTCGTGACCACCGAAGGAACGCTGGGCAAGGATGACGGGCCCTTTGCCGTCGATGTGATCACGCACCCCGAGAGCGAGGGCAATCCCTACGAGTCCTGGCTCCGCTTCGGCGGTTTTGATTTTCTCCCCGGTGGGGACCGGGCGGCGATCTGTACCTGGATGGGCGACGTCTGGATCGTGAGCGGCCTGGCCGGCGACCTGAAGGAGTTGAAATGGAAACGGATCGCGGCC
>JAYGFS010000606.1:0-9810 GCA_046581765.1 Verrucomicrobiota bacterium | reverse complement strand
CGTGTGCTCTTCCGATCTTGCGTCGCAGGTTGTTGGAAGCGCTTCCCTGGTTGCCTGTTTGGGTGACAAGCTTTGATCGCCGGGTCAATTCCCGGAGCTCCCGAGCCTCCGCGACGCTATGGGTCAGTGGCTTCTCGCAATAGATGTGCTTGCCCGCCGCGAAGGCGGCCTTGCAGACGGGTAGATGCCAATGATCCGGCGTGGCGACCACCACGGCGTCCAGGGTTGATTCCTGCTCGAAAAGCTTCCGGTAGTCTTCGTAGACCCGGGCCTTTGCCCCGACCTCTCCGTGGCGTTTCCGGGATGCGGAAATTTGTCGGCTGTCCACGTCGCAGAAGGCCACCGCCTGGTGCCCCATATGGGTCAGGTTCCTCACGTGTCCCTGGATTTGTCCCCCCATCCCGATGAATGCGATGTTGAGCTTTTCGTTTGCGTTGGCCCCGCGCGAGGCGGATGGGAGGATCAGCGGGGCCGCGAGAGCGCTGCTGCCAAGGGAGATAAAGTTACGGCGAGAGCCTTGTCGGTGCTTGGATTTCTTTTGCATGGCGCTCAGCATACCGTACCTGGAATGCCGTCTTCAATCCTGAAGTGAAGCCCCTCCAGTTGGCCTGACACCTTTATTGCAGCAGGGCCTTGCGGACCAGGTCTTCCACGCCCAGGTCGGGCTCGTCCCGTGCATCGACCGCGAGCAGCATCTTCTGTGCGTCCTGTTGCTTGTAGCCCAGGGCGACCAGGGCGAGCACGGCATCCCGGCTCCGAATGTCTCCAGGGGTCTCCTCACCGGCCACGGCTTCCAGGGCTTCGCCTTCGCTGAACTTGTCCCGCAACTCCAGGATCATGCGTTCGGCCATCTTGGTCCCGACACCGGAAATGGAACTGAGGCGTTTCTTGTCGCCCTCGACCACCGCCCGTTTTAACTCGCGTACCGCGAGCCCGCTCAACACGCTCAAGGCAATCTTTGGGCCGATCTTGCTGACGCTGAGCAGGAGTTGGAACAACTGGCGTTCCGCCGGACTGGAAAAGCCGTAGAGGGTCTGCGCGTCTTCGCGCACATGAAAGTGGGTGAGGATGTGGACGGTTTCGCCGGGCTTGGGCAGCTTGTCGTAGGTGCTGAGCGGGATGAGCAATTCGTAGCCCACGCCATTCACGTTCAGCACGACCTGGGCCGGGTTCTTGCTCTCCAAGGTGCCTTCGAGAAATGCGATCATGATCCCGACGTATCAAACACGGAACGAATGATCCAGCTTTTGTATACCTGGTACGTGTGAGCTCCCAGCAGGGCCGCGACCTCTTCACCATCCTTGAACAGTACGATCAGGGGAATGCCCTGCTCGGCATATTCGGCGGCCAGTTGGGGTGCATGGTCAATATTCACCTTGGCGAAGAGCATACGGTCGTCCATGTCATCGACCAATTTATTGAGCCCGGGTTGAATCCTGCGACAGGGGCCGCACCAGGGTGCCCAGAAATCCACGAGTACCGGTATCGGGCTGTTCTCGATGGTTGCGGCAAAGTCGGCATCACCCAGGTGGATAATGCGCTCGTCCGCCTTTTCCCGGCTGACCTGGATGACCAGCCAGATGACGACCATGCCGATGACGATGGTAGCGGCCTGTTTGTTGCTGATGTTCACGGGTGCGGCTCGGGGCAGTGATGCATATCCTTCTTCCCTTCATGGATATCCAGCAATGACTGCGGACAGCTGTTGAAATGATTTAGCTGCGACTTTTCGGGTTTTTACCTGTCAATTCGCGAACCTTCTCCAGGAGTGCTTCCGGGTAGAAGGGCTTGTGAAAGAGGCCCTTGACGTTGGGGAAGTTTTTGAGTTCTTTTTCGTCGAAGTCGTGGAAGGTCGCCATGACGAGGACCGGGGTTGTGTCCCCATCCGCCGAGAGGAGCATCAGCAGTTCAGCTCCGTTGACCTTGGGCATGTGCATATCCAACAAGACGCAGTCAATGCCCCCCGCCTGGATCTTCGTGTAGGCATCTTCCCCATTGTGGGCCACAGCGACTTCATAGCCATCGCCCTCAAGCATGCGGGTAGCAAGCTTGGCGAGAGTCTTGTCATCGTCTACGATCAGGATCATACGATATCCATGATTCGAAAAAGCCTACTTTTCTGCGGCAGCAGCTTTTGCGCGGGCTTCCTCCTTTTTGCGCTTCTTCGCGCGTTTGCGCGCTTTTATTTTGACAAGTCTGCGTAGTTTCTGTCCCATAGATTTGAGTATATAAAGGATTCACTATGGCGCGTCAAGTGCGAGATTGTGGATGAAAAGGCTTTACCCGCTGTGGGTGGGGCCATAAGTCCCTCACAAAATTAACCGAAGGATTCCCATGGGTTATTTAACAGAAGATAAACTGGTGATTGTCGGTGCGGCCGGCGCCATTGGTTCAAATATGTTGCAGGCGGCCCTTACGCTTGAGCTGACGCCGAATATCTGTGCGTATGACCCTTTTGAAAAAGGCATGGAAGGCACGGCTGAAGAGATTTATCATTGTTCGTTTCCCGGTGCACGTGTCACCTGGACCTCCGACATCCACAAGGCCTTGTCCGGCGCCAGGTACTTGATTTCTTCCGGGGGAGCACCGCGCAAGGAGGGCATGACCCGGGAAGACCTGCTGAAAGGGAACTGTGAAATTGCCGCCCAGCTCGGCAAGGATATCAAGACCGATTGCCCGGACCTCAAGTTCGGCGTGATCATCTTTAACCCGGCAGACATTACCGGGCTGACCGTCCTGGTGAACTCCGGTCTTCCCGTGGGCGCCATCGCGACCTTGGCCGCCCTGGACAGCACCCGCCTGCAAACGGCATTGGCCCAGGAATTCGGTGTTGCACAGGATGAGGTCACCGGGTGCCGGACCTTCGGTGGGCACGGTGAACAAATGGCGGTTTTCGCCAGCACCGCGAGGATCGCGGGTACCCCGCTGACGGACTTGATCGGAGGCGACCAGCTCACGGAGGAGCGCTGGCAGGAAATTCGCCAACACGTCTGCCAGGGCGGCAAGCGCATCATCCAGTTACGCGGTCGCAGTTCTTTCCAAAGTCCGGCGCACCAGTCGGTCCTGATGGTCAAGGGGGTGATCGAGGGTGAGGGGTACCCCTGGCCGGTAGGCACCTTCGTGAATACGGGTGCGTTCCGGAACATCATGATGGCCATGGAAACCGAGCTGACCCGGGACGGTGTCACCTATACGGTTCCGCAGGGAACCGATGCCGAGAACGCCGAGCTGGTCGAGTCCTACACCCACCTCGCCACGTTGAGGGACGAGGTGATCGAGATGGGTTCCCTGCCGCCGATTGACCAGTGGGCCTCGGTGAATCCGAACCTGGCCTAGGGGGCATGCCCGGGGTATCCGGTCGCATCGGCGATCAACAGGGTATCACCCGGGCCAAGAAATCCGGGATTCCCCCTTTGACAATCCCACGCGGTTCTTTACCTTTTGGTTCCCTGCGGAGGGATGGCTGAGTCCGGCTAAAGGCGCTCGACTCGAAATCGAGTAGACGGGTCAAACCGTCTCGGGGGTTCGAATCCCTCTCCCTCCGCCATTTTACTGTTCCACCCGGTTATTTTTCCGTGATCCGGATATTCCGGTAGGCCACCGGGCCGTGATTGCCCTGGAACATGATCGGACCCCTGGCCGCTTCCCTGCCGCTGACGCCGCCGGGTGTGGGCTTGGGCATGACGGCGTTTTCCTGGATCACCTGGCCATTCAGGGTGACCTTGGTGAACGTGGCATTGGCCGTTTTCTTGCCGGCGGCATCGAATGTCGGGGCGACGAACTCGATGACAAAGTGCTGCCATTCACCGGGAGCCTTGCAGGCGTTCAGTTTCGGGGGTGCGGCACTGTATATCGCGCCCATGTCGCCCATGGTCATTTTCGTTTTTCCAAAGCTGTCGAGGACCTGTACCTCGTATTCACCCATCACGTAGATGCCCGAGTTGGCGTTCTTGGGGACCATGAGGTCGAGCTCGATCGTGCAGTCGCCAAAGGTGGCCTCGGAGTAGAAGTCGAGGCTGTCGCCGTGTTTAGTGGCCAGGTTGACCAAAGCAAGGCCCTGGCCGGCTTCGGCCAGCACAAGTGTTTTCGGGTTGGCTTTATTCATCACGGGATGACCGACCGTCCACTTGCTTTTTTCGGGCGGGCCCTTTGCTTTCCAGCCGTCCAGGTTCTTTCCGTTGAACGGGGTCTTGACCCCGGCCCCGACCGGGAAGGAGCCGAGGGTGAGGCAAAGGGCAAGGATCAGGGGGCTATATTTCATAGGGACTCCATTATGTCCAGCTGTTGAGGGCGAGTGGGGGGCTTGTTCCCTAGCGCCTGCTCATGAAGAGGCGGAGAACGTACCAGAACATCAGTGCCACGGAGGCGAACAGCGAAAGGGCTGCGCCGACGTAACGATCTTCCGGGTAATGGTGAAGGATGTTCGAGGTATCGTAGAGGATAGCGGCGCCCGCGAGGGCGATCATGGCGAGGCTGAACCAAATGCCGAGTTCGAACTTGAAGATGACGGCGCCGACGATGGCCACGAGGGCAATAATGCCTCCCCAGGTCAGGATGCCGCGCATGAAAGAGAAATCTTTCCGGGTATACCAGGCGACCCCGGTAAGCACCGCGAAGCCGATGAAGGTTACCGTGGCGGCACTCGAGATGACGTTACCCCCCGCGTGCTGTTCCGCAATGTAGAGGATCGGCACAAAGATCAGGGCTTCCGCGATGATGAATCCCCCGAGTGCCGCGTACTGCGCACCGAGCGAGCGGGCGGTGAGGGAGATGCGCGTGGCCAGCCAACTCACGACCATAAAGGCACCGAGGACGAGCAGCCAGGAGGTGCCCAGCATGGCCGCGGCGATCGTTTCTGCAAGGCCGGTCTTGAACAGCATGATCTCAATCCCGGTGAAGGCGAGAATGGCCCCGAACAAGTGGTTGTACGTACGCATGATGAAACGTGCGCGGGTGTCCACATCGGCCATCCCCACGGCGGGGGCTACATTGGTATACTGGTCCATCTTTTATCCTCCTGTTGGTCTACCGTTTCTTGCTTGGTGATAATATAAGGGAAGAATGTCGGCTGTCCACTGGGAAATAAGGAGGGGGCTTCGGGCTGGATGCCGGTGAGTCGAGGGCTTTCCTGCCCTTGATTCCGCCTGCCAGGGCCTTGCTTTAGCCCCGTGCGCCTTCCGGGAACAGGCCGCGGAGCCCGGCTTCACTTGCCGGGCATACCCCGTGTTCCGTGATCAATCCGCTGATCAGCCGTGCCGGCGTGACATCGAAGGCGTAGTTCCCGGCCGGGCTGCCGTCCGGGGTGATCTGCACCTGGACGGTCGCGCCGTCGTGTTTTCCCTGCACATGGGTGACCTCTTTCGGGTCGCGCTGCTCAATCGGGATCGCGAAGCCGTCGTCCAGGTCCCAGTCGATGGTGGTGGAGGGCAGGGCGACATAAAAGGGCACGCCATTGTCCTTCGCGGCAAGGGCCTTCAGGTAGGTTCCGATCTTGTTGGCAACCGCGCCGCTTCGCGTGGTGCGGTCGGTGCCCGTGATACACAGGTCAACCTGGCCGTGTTGCATCAGGTGCCCGCCTGCGTTGTCCACGATAACCGTATGCGCGATCCCCTCCTGGCCCAACTCCCAGGCGGTCAGGTGGGCACCTTGATTGCGCGGCCGGGTCTCGTCCACCCACACGTGGACGGGAATGCCTCGTTCGTGTGCGAGGTAAATGGGAGCCGTCGCGGTGCCCCAGTCGACGGTGGCCAACCAGCCGGCGTTGCAATGGGTGAGAATATGTACCGGGTCGCCCTTCTTTTCATCTGCGAGCGCTTCGATGAGCGGAAGACCATGTTCCGCGATACGTCGACTGATGGCTACGTCTTCGTCGCAGATGTCTTCGGCGAGTGCGCGGTACCCTGCGGGTTCTGCCGCCTGCATGCGTTCGATGGCCCAGCGCAGGTTCACCGCTGTCGGTCGCGTGGCGAGGAGGCCTTCCGCCGCCCGTGCGAGGTGCGCCCGGTCCTCGGAGGCCTGTGCCGCGAGGACCATGCTCCAGGCGGCGGTTGCGCCGATCAGGGGTGCACCGCGCACGGCCATGTCCCGGATGGCCGTTGCGCCGTCCTGCCAGGTCTTGAGGTCCTGGATGACGAAGGCGTGAGGAAGCTGGCGCTGGTCGATGATCTGCACGATCGAGGGGTCCCCCGGGTGGGGCCAGATGGTGCGAAAAGGTTTTCCGTCGACATGCATGGGTGCGGTTTTGGTTTTTCAGGGCCAGCGACGCATCGCAGCATAGTTGATAAGGAATAGGGGGTGCAATAGCAGGTAATATGTCATATATTTAGGGTCATTATATGGATCCGTGCAGAAAATCCACCCGACGTGATGTCCTGCGCCTGGGCGCACTAGGTTTGACCCTGCCGCAATGGTTCGCCTTGAGCCAGGCCGCCACCGCGTCTCCCGCCTCCGCCGACCGGTGCTTTGGCCGGGCAAAGTCCTGTATCCTGGTCTTTGCCTGGGGCGGGTTGAGCCATATCGACACCTTTGACCTGAAGCTGGAAGCGGGCTCTGACATTAAAAGCGCCTTCCGCTCGATTCCAACAAGCCTGCCGGGCTATCGGGTGTGCGAACACCTTCCGAAGCTCGCGCGGCAGGTGCACCGGATGACCCTGATTCGCAGCATGCATCACGACGCCCCTTCACATCGCTCGGCTGCCTACTGGAACCTGACCGGTCACGCCCCGGTTCATCCGGACAAGAACTGGCCGCGGTCGCGCAAGGACTGGCCGGCGATCGGTTCGATGGTTTCGTACGCCAACCGGGATGTCGCATCCCGGTTGCCGGGGGCCGTCGCTTTACCGTATCCCATTTTCGACGGGGGGATGGCCAATGGGCAGCACGCGGGCTTCCTCGGCTTGCAGCATGATCCGGTCATCGTCAAGCCGCCAGGTGGGACCCCCTACGAGGGCAAGTCTCCGGTCATGGGCCATATCTCGCTGGAGCCGATCGAGGGGGTGGATCATCAGCGTCTCGTCTCGCGCCGATCCCTGCTGGAAAACCTGGGCCGGCCGATGGGGACCGCCGCCGATGGGGCGGCCAGCATGCATTACCGGGATCGCGCGGTCGATATGCTGTTGGACCCGAAGACGCGCAGGGCCTTTGACCTGCGCCATGAACCGGCCCGGCAGCACGAACGGTACGGCACCCACATTTGCGGACAGAGCATGTTGATGGCACGAAACCTGGCCCTGGCCGGGGTACCCCTGGTGACGGTGTACGCCGCCGCAGGCGATCTCAACGGGAGCAAGGGTGCCCATTTTGACACGCATGGAAATGGGTATGCGCGCCTGCGCGACCATATGCTTCCGCCGCTCGACCAGGCCTTGTCCGGCCTGCTTGACGACCTGCACGAAAGCCAGGCGATCGACGAGACCCTCGTGGTCCTGCTGACCGAGTTCGGGCGGACACCCAAGGTGAAGGGCGATGGCGGACGCGATCATTATCCGCATTGTTACACCGTGGGCCTCGCCGGGGCCGGCGTCTCCGAAGGCCTCCTCTACGGGGCCTCGGATAAGCAGGGGGCCTTTCCCGCCCGTAAACCCACCTCGCCGGCCGATGTGCACGCCACGATCTTTCACGCCCTGGGCATCCCCCCGGACCTGCTCCTCCGGGACCATCTCGGCCGCCCCTTTCCGATATGCGATGGCCGGGTCGTGCCGGTGTTTGGCTAGCGGACGGGTCCGGGCCCGGGTGGGGCAATCAGCCTGCTGCCGGGCCGAAACCCGCTTAGTTTGGCCAGGATCCGAAGCTTCGATACCGCTTCTTCCCCAACGCCAACTTCGCACCAAGCCCTTCCCGTCGCCTGCATAGCTGTTGAATCTCTTTCGCGGGCAGGACAATAAACGCGGTCGAGAGCGCGTCGGCCTCGGCCGCTGTCGGTGCGATGGCCCAGGCGTGCCGGGCGGAAGGCTCGATGGGTCTTCCGCTTCGGGGGTCGATGATATGCGCCCCCTTTGTACCGAAGCCCGATCCGCTCAAGGCCTGGTTGACCAGGCGCGTATCACCCCCGGCGCCGAGTTCGCAGGGCGCGCTGCCCACCCGGACGGTGCTGGAGCCCCCGTTGATCAGGAATTGCGTGATGTCATAATCTTCCCGCAACAGGCGGGCCATTTCATCCACGGCAAAGCCCTTGCCGATGCCGCCGAGGTCGATGCGGACCCCGGCTGCATCCTTGCTGACCGTGTGTGTCTCCGGGTCGATGCTCAGGTGTTCAATCCCGCAAAGGGCCAGGGCGTGCGCGATGTCCTCCTCGGACGGGGTGCGGGATTGACCACCCTTGGTGCGCCAGATGGCCAGCAGGGGTCCCACGGTCACGTCGAAGGCACCCCGGGTGGCCGCGTGCATGCGCTTCGCGATGGACAGGCAGGCGAGGGTGCTCATGCTGACCGGGGTCGCCTGTCCGGCCGGGGCCTTGTTGATCAGGTGGATCTCGCTCCCCTCCTGCCAGCTGCTGATCTCGGATTCGACCCGGTCGAGCTCGTCGAAACAGGCTTGTGCGACGGAAGCGGCCCTGCGTTCATCCAGCCCGGGCAGGATGACCTCAAAGGTCGCGGTCATCGCCTCGTGTGCATGTTTCCTGCAGGCTTTCCAGTTCAGCATGAATCCTCGTCTAATCCTTCACCCTATTCTACCGTAGCGGCGTCGGGCGTGCGGTTAACATAAAAAAGCGGATTTCCGGACGAACCGAAAATCCGCTTTGCTAAAACATGGGAGGCACTTACTTGCTGAAGGTCAGGTCGAGGCGGATCAGGGCCTCATCCTTGATCTCCAGCAGGGTGGCGGAGTAGACCAGGCCCCACCAGCTCTTCAGCACGCGGAATTCGGCTTCGATGCGCAGCTCGTCGTCCGTTTCCGTAATCGTGGCCGGGTACTTGATCTTCTTCTTGATGCCCTTGATTTCCAGGGTACCCGTGATCTCGTAGCCCCCGGCCGTTTTTTTCACCGCGGAGGAGCTGAAGTAGGCCTCGGGATGACCTTTCACATCGAAGAACTCTTTCGCGGAAAGGGACTTCAGGAGCTTGGCATGCTTGTTGTCCATGAGCTCCATGATGATTTCGCCATGGAAGGTGCTCGTCTCCGGGTTCCCCGGGACCATCTTCAGTTCGCCCGTGCAGTCGAAGAAGTCGATCGTCTGATCCCCGAAGGGGCCATAGCCCGTGACGTTGAGCTCGAAGGCGTCCTCATCCAGTTCATAGCTTACCCGGTCGTTCGCAGGGGCCTTCGCATGCGCCGGTTCCGGCTTGGGATCCGGCTTGACAGGTTCCTTGGGTTTAGGCGCTGGGGCCTTTACTTCGGCCGGTTCCGGCTTGGCGGGTTCCTTGGGTTCAGGTGCCGGGGCTTTTACCGTGGCCGATTCCGGCTTGGGATCCGGCTTGGCGGGTTCCCTGGGTTCAGGTGCCGGGGCTTTTACTGCGGCCGGTTCCGGATCGGGATCCGGCTTGGAAGGTTCCCTGGGTTCAGGCGCCGGGGCCTTTACTTCGGCCGGTTCCGGCTTGGGATCCGGCTTGGCAGGTTCCCTGGGTTCAGGTGCCGGGGCCTTTACCGCGGCCGGTTCCGGCTTGGCGGGTTCTTTGTGCCCGTGGGGCTCCGGCGTTTTTGCCGGTTCCTTGTGCCCGGGTTGTGCGGGCTCTACATGGTCATCGACCACCGCCAGGGCGGCGCCTTCGGGGGCGCGGGTGTTCTTGCTGATCACCCCCGCCGCAACCAGCGACGCGAGGGCAACAAAGACCCCGATCCCAATAAATTCTAAGATACCTTCTTTTTTCATGG
>JAYGFS010000605.1:0-2083 GCA_046581765.1 Verrucomicrobiota bacterium | reverse complement strand
CCGGCAAAGGGACCGGCCACGCCCAGGGCGTCCGGCAGATCAGGCAAGGCTTCCCAATGTAGTAAGGACGGGGCAACCGCGTCGGTATCCGCCATCACCCGGGTAGCCGGGAGCAGGAGAAGGGATACGAGCAGGATCGATCGGGTGCTTGTTTTCATGCGGAAACTCCTGGCGAAGTCTAGTTTGCCGATACGATGCTCACCAGTGGAAAATGAAAGGTTCTCACGCGGAGCACGTCCCCATCAATCGAAAAAGTATTCCGGATAGCTCAGGCTCAGGCGACCCTTGCTCGCCTGCCCCTTCTCGATGCAGGCATCGATTTCGGCCTTAAGCCGGGTCAGATTAGCCGGTTTCAGCAAGGGGTCCCCCGTCTGCCTGCGCCAGCCCGCCAATTCCCGCTTGAGGGTTTCCAGCACCGCTGCCTGCTCCGGCCTGTCCGCAAGGTTGGTGAATTCATGTGGATCCGCGTCCAGGTCATAGAGCTCGAAGGCCGGCGGGTGACGCATGCGATCATAGGCCCGGCGAACCGGTTCCGGGGCCCGGGCGATGGTTTTGGCCAGGCCTGAGTAAAAACGATCCAGGGTAAAGTCGTAACCCGGATTCACCACACCCGGCATAAGGTTCTGGATGAGCTTGAAGCGCCGGGTGCAGACACTGCGCTGCGGGTAAAAATTGTGGGCGGAGTGCAGGTGGTACTCGGCAAAGAGGTAGCTTCGCCACGTCGTTCCTTCGCCCCGCAACAAGGGCAGGAGGGAGCGGCCGGGCAAGGTCTTGATGGCCGCCACACCGGTAGCCTCCAACACGGTCGGCAGCAGGTCGATGCTACTGACCAGTTCCTCGCGCACCTGTGATGGCTTCACCTTCCCGGGCCAACGGATAATCATGGGGATGCGTAGCCCCCCCTCGTACGAGGTCCGCTTCCCCCGGAGCAGGTCCGCCCCATGGTCCCCGATGTAGATGACGAGCGTGTTGTCCGCTTTGCCGGAGCGTTTCAACTGCGCCAACAAGTCGCCCACCAGTTGATCCAGACGCTGCATGCAGTTGTAGTAGTCGGCCGTCTGCTGGCGCAGCTCGGGGGTATCCAGCCCGAAATACGCCAGGGGCTTGACCTCCTTCGCGGACAAGGGTTGCGCCGGCAGCCCCGCAACCTGCGAAAGGAAGGGCCGGTGCGCGTCCGGATAGTTGACGCTGAGAAAGAAGGGCGCATCCCCGGAACTGAAAAAGATCCCCGCCTGCCGGGCGTAGTCGTGGAGCTTTTTGCGATTGAAATTCGCGGAGCTGATGGCCTTGAAATCAAAAGGGAAAGCCGACTCCGGATTCACGTGCAGCTTCCCGATGAGTCCGGTCCGGTAACCCGCCTGCTTCAGGCTGCGAACCATGTTCGGCGTGTCCGCCCGGTACATGCGGAATTTCCAGGTCGCGAGGCCGATCTGGCCGTTCTGGTGGGGATAGAGGCCGGTCAGGAAGGCCGCACGAGACTGGCTGCAGCCGGCTTGCGGGACGTAGGCGCGATCGAAGCGGACCCCCTGGGCAGCCAGGCGATCCAGGACCGGCGTCTGCACGGTGGGTTCACCGTAACAGCCGAGCTCCGGGCCGTTGTCCTCCGAAACAATGAGCAGGATATTTGGTCGGTCAGCCGCCGAAACAAGGAGCGCGCTCGAGAGAAACAGCCAGCGAAGGTACGTACCCCTCCCCCTCACCTGGACGCCTTATAGTCGGGATTGGGACGCATGGGATCGGCTCCTGTCCGCTGGCCCAACTGCAAAAACTCCGCCGCGAGCTCGCGCAGCAGTTCCGGCTTGTCCGCTGCGCGGTCGCGGGTCTCCCCCGGATCGACGGCGAGATCAAACAGCTCCTGTTTCCCGCTTTCATAATGCGTGATCAACTTCCAGTTTCCCTTGCGGAGAACGCCTGAGGGGAAACTGTGTGGATGGCGGTTGTAATGCGGATAATGCCAAAACAGGTTCTCGCGCTCCAGGCTGCGTGCCCCCCTCAGCACCGGCAGCAGGCTCTGCCCGTCCAGGTGCTGGTTCGGGCGAAGGGGAAGGCCCAGTGCCTCCAGGATGGTCGGGTAAAGATCGGT
>JAYGFS010000065.1:0-4098 GCA_046581765.1 Verrucomicrobiota bacterium | reverse complement strand
AGGACCCGCTCGTCATAGCCCCAGGCATCTTCCATCGCAAAGGCGAGCTCGTCCGCTTTCAAAACGATATGCAAACCGATGCTTGAGCCCTGTCGGGGCGCTTTAACCACCACGGGCGGAACCAAAGAGGGCGTCCCACCTCTTTCGAGCACCTCGTAGGCCGCCGTGGGCAAAGCAGCCTCCACCAGGCGTTCCTTGGTGGCAATTTTGTCGAAAGATACGGGCATCGCCGAAGCTTTTGTCCCGGTGTAGGGGATTCCGCGGGACTCCAGCAAGGCCTGGACCCCCCCATCCTCCCCAAAGGCACCATGGATCGCGACGAAGACGGCCTCTGTATCGGCGGGGAGTCCATCGATATCCGCCTGGCAATCGACGCCGCTCACCTCGTAGCCCGCGTGCGCCAGGGCTTCCACAATCGCCTGGCCGGATTTCAGGGATATCGCGCGTTCTTCGGATGGCCCCCCCATGAGGACCGCCACGTGCTTGAATCTTGCCATTCCGGGGTTATAGCGGATTTCCCCCGATGGAAAAGCCGAAAGGCGGGAGGACATGCGTCGCGTTGCCCGCCCAGGGGCAGAAGCGCATGCCGCGGGTACCGAAGGAGCGATTACGCCCTGAGGGCCTTTTCGATCCGACTGACCTGCGCGGCCAGCTTCTTGTCATCCTTGAGCACCTGCTGAATGCGCTTCATCTGCACGCTCACCGCAGCACCGGTATTCAGCTTCAGGACCTTCGCGATCTCATCCTGCGAAAGATTCCCGAAACGGTAAAGAATATATGATGCAATCGGCCGATACATCACCCGCTTGCGTTGCTCGAGAAAAACCTGCTTGTCGACGTCCAATTCCCTGGCGAGTACCTGGAGAATCTTCGTCGCGGACAAGCCTTTCTTGCGACGCCCGTACACCTGGAAATGCGCCGGCTTCCGCCCCCTGACAAAGGACGTATGCTGTTGTTTCAGCTTTGCGATGAAGGCGTCACTTCCCAGCGCGATCGGGGAGGCCTTCATGAGTTGCGCAAAGGCCTTGTCCGAGGCACCCAGGCACTCCTCACAATAGGCCTTGTAGGCCTTGGCACGCGCAGCCAGCGGCTCTTTAAACGCGGATTGAATCCCACGCGTATCAATCATGGCAAGGGGTTTACCCTGCCCGATATGTGTGCGATAGCTCGACCACTTATAGGCGGTCAACCATTTGCGGCGACCGGCCTTGTTCAAGCGGCGGGCGGTGCTCGTCTGGATCGCGCGCACGTGCACGCTACGCGTCAGGGCTAAGAGACATAGGGGGGCTTCAACCACCTTTGAACGAAAACGATCGCGCACCAGGGCCCCTTCAAAGCGATACTTCCGGTGGTGGTACTGCGCGTAACCGGTCTGCAGTCCCTGCAGGAAGAGACTCAGGTTGGCCCACGGGGTTTGCACCACCAATTCCACTTCCCGTTTCAACAGGCAGAAGGCGTAAACAACGACTTCGTGCTTCATTGCAGCATCAGCGAGCATCGATATAAAACGTGCATAATCCGCCTCACCGCGAAAGGCGCGCGCATCGGAACTGAAGCGAATCTGCACATGATAGCATGCCCCGGCAAATTGGATGCGATACGGTCTGGCCATGTTAATCTCAGGGCGTTCTGTCGATTAATGTCCGTGTGCGTCTCACTTCGAGTCCCCCTGCCTGGCGAGGTCTTTCAAGCCCTTCAGATCCAGCTTTCCCGTTCCCAATAATGGCAGTTCCCCGACCGCCAGGTAATGTGAAGGCTTCCACAGATTTGGTAAAGACGATTCTTTCATGATTTGCTTCAGGCGTGTTTCATCCGTGATGGTATCAACATAAACCAGGACGAGTCGCTCCCCTCTTTTATCATCCGGGACAGCGGTGACGGCAACCGCGGTTTCCGCCGTTCCCAGTACACCTTCTACCTCTTCTTCAATCGCATGGTGCGGTACCATTTCACCGGCAATTTTGCTGAAGCGTGCAAGTCGGTCGGTAATTCGCACGAATCCATCTTTCTGCAGAACCGCGATATCACCGGTGGTATACCAACCGTCCTTTAAAACCTCCGCCGTCTTCTCCGCCTGGCCGAGGTACCCCAGCATAACGTTCGGCCCTTTAACCAGTAACAATCCTGCCGTGTCCGGCGGGAGTTCCTCGAAGGTATCAGGATCAACGACACGAAATACCATGCCGAGCACCGGTTGACCGACGGATCCCTCCTGCCAACCTTTTTGGTGACACCCATCATATACGACATCGTGAACGCTGCCCGCGGCAACCGGAGAAAGTTCCGTTGCCCCGTACCCCTCAAGCGGCCGCAGGCCGAATTTCTTCTCGAAAGCATCGGCAATTCGCGACTTGAGCTTCTCTGCACCAACGAACACGAGGCGTAAATGTTTGAAATCCTCAGGCTTCGCGCGACGGATATACGCCAACAGGAAGGTAGGCGTCGCCACCAGGATGGTCGCACGGCTTTCCCTGGCGAGCTCGGCAATCCTGGCCCCTTCAAGGGGGCTGGTATGATACGAAGCTGAGAAGCCACTCAACATGGGAAACCAGAGGGTGCAGGTGAAGCCGAAGGAATGGAAAAACGGCAGGGCTGCACAGACGTTGTCACCGCGGGAAGGCAACATCATGGCGCGTAGTGATTCTACATTCGAAAGGATATTGTGATGGCTCAACATCACGCCCTTGGGCTCCGCGGTGCTGCCGGAAGAAAAGATAATCGTGGCCAGTTGATCTGGGTCAAACCGCTTCCCCCGCCCGGTTAACCAGGACACCGGATACCAGCGGGCCTGGACCAGGGCCCGCAGTTTATCGCGCTTTTGCAGCTCGGCACTCAGGTCTTCCAGGTAGAGAATCTGGTCGGGCAAGGGAAGGTCTGGCAGCTTTTCCAGGAAGGGCCGGGTGGTGATCAGCACCTGCAATTCACATTGGTTGATCGCGCTGCCAAAGGCCTTGGCGGATGCGGTATAATTCAAATTCACCGGTATCCGGTCAAGCGTGGTGAGGGCGAGATTTACCAGGGCTCCGGCAGCCGTCGTCGGCATCAGGACCCCGATCTTCTCGTTGTCACCGATCCGGCTGCGAATGACATGCGAGAGGGCAATCGATGCGGTCAGGGTTTCACCATGGGTCAAATCTTTGCCGAGCGTATCTTTCAACGCGCGGCGACGCCAGGAACGCCGGGCGGAACGAATCCAGGTTGCCGCCAGCGACGAACACTGCCCCTTGCGATCCTCAAAATAGGTTCCGCTCAACTCACGCACGGCCTGCTGCGCGTCAAAGGAAGTCACGCCACCCGGCAGGGCTTCGCCGTATACGATACTGATCGGATAGGGAAACTTTACCGGCAACTTGCGACGCTTCTCACCATGGAAATAACTGAACATACTGCCCCACGCACCACCGATATAGGCCGGGATGATCGGATAATCCGACTTTCGCACGATGTACTCGAAGCCGGGCTTGAACTCCTGCATCAGTCCGTTTCGCGTGATGTGGCCCTCCGCGAAAATAACCACAAGATAGCCCTCGGCCAGCGACTCCCGCGCGGTTTTCAGGGAACGCAGGATGGCCTTGGGCGAGTCGTCCTCGTGGACCAGGATCACGCGCATCAGGCGCAGGATCGGCTTCATCCAAGCGGAGGATTCATAGTAATCGCGCGACATCAGGAAGCGCATGCGGCGCTGGGTTGTCGCCTGCAACACCACGGCATCAAGCAAAGCCACATGATTGCACACGACCAAGCCCGGGCCCCGTGCCGGCAAATGCTCTTCCCCTACCACGCGTATCCGGTAGCAAATCCGGGTAAATACCGCTGCGACAAAACGAAAAAAGAAATCCGGAAGAACAATAAATGCCGCGATCATCAACACGAAGGTGGCAATCCCCAGGACCATGAACCCCTGCCCCGGGGTAAAATGAGCAACCTGAGAAAGAAATTTCAACAACTGGGAGGCGAGTATCACCCCGATCCAGCTTAAAAAACTCGAGGCGGCCAGGATCTCCCCCAGTTTTTCCCGCGGGCTACGCAGTTGGATGAAGGCCTGGACCGGAACGATGAAGCATCCGCCCCCGAGGCCGAAAATAACGAAAAAGGTGC
>JAYGFS010000516.1:0-9746 GCA_046581765.1 Verrucomicrobiota bacterium | reverse complement strand
AAGCTGTCGGCATAGCGTGCCCCGTGCTTTTCGCGCGCATCCCTTTCACCCTGCATCCAGAGAAAGGTCGCGGATGCCAGCTTCTTACCTTTCGTCGCCGTAGCAACCTTGCTCATCAAGCGGGCATAAAGGTCACCGATCTGCTTCGGGTTATCGTCCTTCCCGAGTTCCCACCCCTTGTCCCAGCGCCGGATGGGCTGTCCCCCCAAGGCGTCTTTCACCACGACCACCCGCTCCTTGCCGAAGGCGGCCTCCACGGCGGGGGTGAACGATTCGGCCGGGTTCAGCCCCGCCATGTTGGACTGGCCGGAAAGGATGAACAGGTGGACACCCGTGGCGGCCTGGGAAGGGCCAAGGGCGAGGAAAAGAAAAGTCAGGGTGCTTGCCTGGTAGTATTTTATCCGCTTCATGGTTCGGGTTCCTCGGGATTCAGGGTTTGCTCTCGGGCACGGCTGAACACGTTCTTCAAAAGATCACGCCTCGTCCAGCGAGAAGTATAGCAATTTATGGATTCATGGCAGGCCGTTTCCAATCCTCGGCCACATAGCCGTCGGCCTTTTCCGGCTTGTTGACCGTCACGATTGCATCGCCGTCATCGAAGAGCGGCCACTCGTCCGTGCGAAAGGGCGAGGCGGGAAAGCCTTCCCGGTTGTAGAGCAGGTTGCGCCGCGAGGGATTCATGGCCCAGGCGTAGCGCACGGCCACCGGCGCTTGAACCCGGGCAGCGGATACCGTGACCGCGTTCCCGGTAATCTCCGCCTCCGCCCAGTGCCACACCCGGTCGGCACCTGCAATGGCAAAGCCGTCCAGCTTGCCGGGGCGGGCGGGCATGAGCCCTCCCCCTGCCCCATCAAAGCCGAGCACGATCTGTTTACCCTGCACGGTTTGCGTCCTGTACCGCGGCCCCGACCCGACGAGGTCCCGGCCGTAGGTCTGCGCGAGCGCGGCGTAGGCGTGCCGCAAGCCGATCGGCTTCTTGTTCCTGGGGTGCAGGGCAACCGCGTCGCCGGTGTCGATGGAGACCACCATGGCGGTGTTCGGCACGTCCCGGGCGACAAGGCGCATCATTTCACGGCTCACCGCCCACGGGGCCTCCAGGCCCTCGACCGGCTTTTCCTGCGGTGGGTTCCAGCTGGGAAGCTGCGTGAACTGGAAGGCGAAGTCACGGGCGGTGTTGCCGCCGGACAGCGCGTGCCAGCTGGAGCGATAGTACTCGATCAGGCGCGCGAGCTGGCTGCGGTAATGCATCGCCTGCGGGACATCCTTTGCATTCCGTTCCCCCTGGTACCAGATGATGCCTCGAATCCCGTACGGACGGACGGGATGAATCATCGCGTTGAATATATGGGCGGGATATTGGTGCCCGAGGCTGGCCGGCCGGGTGATGATGGGCGGGGACAAGGCCTTTACTCTGTTCTTCATGGTTTCGCCGGCATCAATCCTAGCATGGTACTCCGCGAGTTCCTTCTCAAACCGGGCCAGCGCGCTCGCGATCGCATCACCGCGCTTTAACTGCCGCTCGGCGTTTTCGTCCAGGGCCTCCTTGTGCGCAATCGCACGCGGGTCATCCCGCTGGATGTCCCACGGCATCCACCCTTCAATCGGCGTACCCGCGAAGGCCTGTTGAATAATCCCGACCGGGACACCCAGCTCCTGGTGCAGTTTCTTGCCGAAGTAATAGGATACCGCGGACGTTTCTGCGGCCGATGCCGGGGTGCAGGGCTTCCATTGCTTGAGGCGGTCGCGCGATGCGTCCAGCGGTTCGTGCCAGTGCTCGCGTTGTGACTTCAACATACGGAAGTTCGGCAGCCTGACCCCGTTTTCCTTCTCCGCTTCGAACGAATTGCCCATCGACCAGCCCATGTTCGACTGCCCGGCGCAGAGCCAGACCTCACCAACAGCCACGTCCTCGATGTGCAGGGTATTCTTTCCCCGGATGGTCAACGCGTGTCCCGTGCCGGGTCCCGGGGTCTCCAGCAAGACCTGCCATTTGCCTGCTTGATCAGCTTTCGCGCGGGCGACCGCCCCCCAGCTGGCCGTGACGGTTACGTTCTCACCGGCTTCGGCAAAGCCCCAGACGGCGTTGTGGGTTTGTTGCTGGAGGACCATGTGCTCGCCGAAAAGGGCGGGCACGCTCACCTCGGCAAAGCCGGTGCCCAGGAGCAGCGAGAAGGCCCAGGTCAATCCTGCTCTTGTCATCTCACTCCTTTTTCAAGGTCGGGCCGCCCTCCAGGTAGCCCAGGGAAGCGAGAAATTTATCGGCCTCGACGACCGTCTCGAAGAATTTCGAGCGATTAAAGAACCCGTGCTTCTCTCCCTCGTAGAGGTGCAGGTCGGAGCGGATGCCAAGGGCATCCATCTTCTTCTTGAAGGCCTCGGCGTGGGCCACCGGGATCAGGGGATCTTTCGTGCCGAGAAAAACCACCGCCGGCGGCGTGGCCTTGTTGATGTTGTGATAGGGGGAAAAGGATTCCCAGTAATCTTTCACCTTCGCGTGCCCCCAACCCTCGGGACCGTTGTTGTAGACGGGGTTAAACAGGACCAGGGCATTGGGAATGCAGCTGACGGAGAGGTCCTCCCCTTCCTCGTTGTAGCCCTCCAGGGTGGCGGTGGCCGTGGCGACGTGACCCCCGGCGGATCCACCACCGGCCGCAAGCCGGCCCGGGTCGATGCCAAGGCGATGGGCGTTGGCACGAATCCATCGCAGGGCGGACTTCCCGTCCTTTACACACGCAATGGGGTCGGTCTTGTGCTTGCCGGCAACCCGGTACTCCGCGGATATCGCCACCATCCCGCGCGAGGCGAGATACTCGCTTTGGGGAAAAAATTGCCCGGGGCTCCCGCCGACCCAGCCGCCCCCAAAAAAGAAGACGATAGCCGGGGCCTTGCGGTCCGGTGAATGCCCGGGCGGATTGAAAACGTGGAGCTTTAACTCGACCTTGTCCACGGTCTTGTAGACGACGGCCTGGTCGGGTGCCGGGGACTGTTTTTTTGCCCGCTCTTTCGCCGGGGACCCGGCAGTGAACACCAACAACATCGAGAGGATCATCAAGGCATTTTTCATAACAGGCTTCACCGGGTGTTGATTGGTGGGATGAAAGGATCTGGCAGGCTCATCATGCTCCCCGTGGATATACACGAAAGGCCCCCCAGCAAAAGGTATTTATTCCGCGTCCCTGCGACCGGGGTATCCCCTTTCCCTTCCCGGATGTGGCGGGATGCTCGATTCATGCGAGCAAGCGGCCTACCGAATAAAGAGAGGGAAGAAAACAGCCCTATTTTTCCGGTTTATTCTTTGCGGCCTTCTTCGCCTTGCGCTTGGCATCGGTATCTTTTTTTGCCGCCTTTTTCCCGCCGGGCTTCTTTGAATTCACCATCTTCGGATAGTTTTTCACCGCCTCAGCCAACTTGACCGGGTCATTTCGCGCATCGAACGCAGTGATGTTGTGATCCCCCGTTTCCACCATCCACGCGCGCAGGCGTTCCTGGTACCGGGCGATGACCCCCGCGTATTCGGGATTGTCGATCAGGTTGTTCGTGCTCTCCGGGTCTTTCCGGAGGTCGTAGAATTCCTGGACCACGCGGTGGCGGAACATGTCCACGCGTTCCTGGATCGCCGGGTCGGTTTTCCCGGCCGCCGTCATGGCCTTGAAGGTAAGGCCCTCGTTGTTGTTCCGGTACGCGAAGGTGCCATCGGAAAATGCATTGAAGATATAACCGAAACGCTGGTCCTGGATACAGCGCATCGGCTTGGCCGGGCCGCCGATGGTGTAGTCGATCTGGGTGAACACGTACGCACGCCCGGCCTGCTTCTCGCCCTTCATCAAGGGAAGCAGGGAGCGGCCGTCAAGCCCGTCCGGCGGGGGGATGCCCGCCACCTCCATGAAGGTGGGGAAGAAGTCGAGGCTGGCAACGAAGTGCGTGTGATCCCTCGAGCCGGGCTTGGTGACCCCGGGCAGGCGCATGAGCATCGGCGTATGCGTACTCGCAAGGTAGGTGTTGGCCTTGGCAAAGGGAAAGGCCGACCCGTTATCGGTGATGAAGACCACGAGCGTGTTGCCTGCAAAACCGGACGCGTCCAGGGCCTCGAGCACGCGACCGACCGTGTCATCGAGGCGGCGAATCGAGTTGTAGTAATGCGCGTACTCCCTGCGTGTCTCGGGCAGGTCGGTCAAGTAACCCGGCACGATGATCTCATCGGGAGAAAAAATTCGCGAAGGTTCCTCGGCATTCCGGACCGGCTTTGCCGGATCGTGAAAAGGCCGGTGCGGGTCGTGCGAATTGACCATGAAATAGAAGGGCTTCCCCTCCTCCTTGCAGCGGGCAAAGAATTCCGCGGCGTAGTCGTGGTACTTGGTCGGGCTGCGACCAGCCCCCAGCTCGCCCTGGTCGTGGGCAAAATCCCAGGTAAAGCTCACATCGCAGGTCGAGTGGCTGACCTTGCCCAGCACGCCGGTCAGGAAGCCATTCTCCTTGAAGGTCCCGTACACGGTTGGAATCTTCTTCGGCAACTTGTTAAAGCCGTAGCACCCGCTGTTAAAGCCGTAACGGCCCGTGCCGATGACACTCCGGCTCGGTCCGCAGATCGCAATCGTCACATGACCCAGCTCGAAGCTCAGGCTCTCTTTCGCCAGCTGGCTCAGGTTCGGGGTGACGTTCGCGACCTTGCCGCCCAGGAAGTCAAGGGCTTCATAGCCGAGGTCATCGGCGGTGATGAGGAGGACATTGGTGGGAGCCTTCGACCACGCCTGTACCAGGGGCAATACCAGGCACAGCACGGCCAGCACCCGGGGATATTTTCGATTATGCTTCATATCATTTTCCATTCAACAGCTTGTATCGGCAAGTATTCAACTATCCATCCGAAAAATATACATCCCTTCGACCCCTGCCCCAAATGACCCGGTATCGTACCCATGGCGATAAACCGATACGGTCCATCCCGGATGATGCCCGCAGCCTGGTTGCCAGGGGCGGGGACGAAACAGCTAAATAATCTCGTTCAGCACGTGCCCGTGCACATCGGTCAGGCGGCGATCGATCCCGTCGTGGCGAACGGTCAAGCGCTTGTGATCAATGCCCAGGAGGCGCATCATGGTCGCGTGGATGTCGTAGACCTGGCTCGGGTTCGAGCGGTCGAGTGGCTTGTATCCCCACTGGTCACTCTCGCCGTGGGTCACCCCTCCCCGGATGCCGCCCCCGGCCAGCCAGTTGGTGAACACGTAGGGGTTGTGGTCGCGGCCCTTGGAGCCCTGGGTGCTCGGCATGCGGCCGAATTCCGTGGTCCAATGGATAAGCGTATCCTCCAGCATGCCGCGTTGCTTCAGGTCCTTGATCAAGGCGGCGATCGGCCGCGCCATGCCCAGGGCCAGCGGTTCATGGTCACGTTCGATGTTCTCGTGTGAATCCCAGTTGCGCCGGGGATGGCTGTTGTCGTTGCCGGACCAGATCTGCACGAAACGCACGCCGCGCTCCAGCAGGCGACGGGCGGTCAGGCATTTCACGGCCATGTAGTGGGTTTCTTCCGGGACATTAATCGTCTTGTCCCACTTGGTGCCGTGCTCACGAATACCGTACGCATCCTTGATGTACGTGGGTTCCTTGCTGATATCCATGGCTTCCGGCGCACTGAGCTGCATGCGTGCGGCCAGTTCATACGAGCGAATCCGGGCGTCGAGCCGGCTGTCACCGGGCCGTTCTTCCTGGTAGGCACCATTCAGCTTGTTCAGCAGGGCAAATCCATCGTGTTCGCTGGCCGCGTTAATGTAGTCGGCCCGGGGGTGTAAATCGGCAATCGGATTCTCCCGCCCGGGGAAGATGATGGTCCCGCTGTTCCGCGCGGGAAGGAAAGCACTCGCCCAGTTCTTGGGGCCATTGGACGCAAAGCCCCGGTTATCCGGCAACACCACGAAGGCCGGGAGGTTTTCGTTCATCGAACCGAGCGCGTACGAAATCCAGTTGCCCATCCCGGGGAAACCCGGGCGCTGGAAACCCGTGGCCTGGAGATAGGTCGCCTGGCTGTGCACACCGGTCTTGCCCACGATGTTGTGCACGAAGGCCATGTCGTCGACCACCTCCCCGAGCGGCGCCACGATCTCGCTGAGCATCTTCCCGGACTGGCCATAGGGCTTGAATTCCCAGGGCGATTTCATCCACGGGCCGAGGCCGTTCTGGAAGGCCTCCACGTGTTCGCCGAAGTCCGACTTCTCCCCGTGGTGCTTGATCAGGGCGGGCTTGAAATCGAAGGTATCCAGGTGGCTCGCCGCCCCTCCCATGAAGAGCTGGATGACCCGCTTGGCGCGGGGCCGCACATCACCGGCCGCGAGAACACCTTCCCGGCCGAGCATACTGGCCAGGGCAATCCCGCCGAGGCCGCCCCCGGAACGAAAGAGGAAATCTCGACGACTGTTTGCGGGGTTATTAATCAACATACATAAACTCGTTCAGGTTCAGCATCAATCGACAGAGGTTCACCAGGCCGTGTTCCGCGGCGTACCCGGCCAGGGATGCCAGGCGCGCATCATCCGCCTTGCGCCCGGTCGCCAGGCGATAGGCTCTTGCCGCCTGCTTCTCCAGTCCCGACGCCTCCTTGCTCACCCGCTCGGCAAAGGACTTCGCCATTGCGAGGGTGAATTTATTGTTCATCAGGGACAAGGCCTGCAGGGCGGTGATCGTCTCAATGCGTTTCGGCGTACTCTGGGAACTGTCCGCACAATCCAGGGTCGTCATGAAGGGATCGGGCTGCGAACGCACAATAAAGCGATACACCGAGCGTCGATGAGAGAGCGGATCCATCGGGTCATGTAAATGGTATTCGTAATGCGGCGAGTGGGTGGTTTTTCTCAAGGCAAAGAGGTAAAACCCGGGGCCATACATTTTCCGGTCCAGGGTGCCACTCACCGCCAGCACGCTGTCGCGCAGGGACTCGGCGTCGAGTCGTCGCCGGTTCATCCGCCAGTAAAAGCGGTTGCCACCGTCGATCTGCGCAAAGTCCTCGTTATAGGTGGAAGCCTGGCGGTAGACCGAGGAGGTCACGATCTGCTCATGCAGCTTCTTGAGTGACTGCCCACCATCCCGGAACTCCACCGCCAGCCAGTCCAGCAGCCCGGGATGCGAGGGTACCTGGCCCATGCGACCGAAGTCATTGGGCGAATCCACGATCCCGCGACCGAAATGGTACTGCCAGACGCGGTTGACGATCGAGCGCCAGGTCAGCGGGTGATCCTTCCGGGTAATCCATTCGGCCAGGGCGGCCCGGCGGGCGCTTTCATCGTGACCCTCGGGCAGGTTGAAGCGCCAGTCCGCCCCCGCGCTAAGCGGAACCGTTCCCGGGCCAACCCGTTTGCCCGGCTGCGTAACCTCTCCCCGGTGCAGGACATGAATCTCCCGCGGGCCAAGCCCTTGCCGACCGATAAAGGTCCCCTTGCCCTTGTGTACCGTTCCCGCGTACACCTTTTGTCCGCTCGGAAACTTTTTCATGGCGGCTTCCTTCTCCCGCAACTGCCTATCCAGCGCGCTGCGCTCAGCCTTGACTTCAGGCGTCCCGACCTTCGCCATCAACGCCGCATGCTCCCGCTCGATCCGGGCAGCCAGTTCCGGGTTCTCTGCCTCCCGCTGGGTGGGAAAGATGCTGTCGATCAGGTTGCTGCGACGCCAGCGTGCCGGAGCCTCGATCGAGTCCAGGGACCTCACCTTGGCCGTGGTCGCGAGGTTTTTCGGCTCACCGTTGAAGACCGCGAACTCCGCAAGGGCCACCATGTACCGATCCACGCGGTGAAAGAGCCGGGTCGCGGTCAGGCGGACATAACGTCCCTTCGCGTTATCGCAGACGACCCGGAACGGGTCCAGGCCCGGGTTGGGCAGGTCCGCCTTTGTTGCATCGTAGACCAGGCGCACGCCCTCGTTGAAACCCGGGTCATCGGACGACTCAATCTTGAAGCGCAGGGGAAAGCCAAAGCCCGCACCGATACCGCCGAAGTCGTCGTAGCAGGGACGCAGCACGATTCGCCGAAAGCTTTCCGAGGCCCCCAGGTCAAGCTGTACCCACTTGGGCGTATCCGGATCCTTTACCATCTGGCTGTGCCAGCCGTGCTCGGGCGGCTTCTTCAGGCCCCGCTTCTGCTCCCGGATCTCGGCCAACTGCTCATTCAACGCCTTCAGGCGTGGGCCGCCCGCAGCCTTCACCCGGTTGTCGAGTGCCTTTTGCTTTTTCCTGATCGCATCGATCTCGTCCCGAAGCGCGACCTTCTGCCTGCTGACCTCCTCGGAAACCTCGACGTCCCGGTCGGCCCGGTCGATGGAGGCAAATACGGATTGCAGGCTGTAGTAATGCTCCTGGGTAAAGGGGTCGAACTTGTGGTCATGGCATCGCGCACATTGGATCGTCAAGCTGGTGAAGCTGTTGAGGGTGTTGCAGACCATGTCGTCGCGATCGAGGTTGCGCGCAACCTTGCCGTCGATCTTGGTCTCGGGCACTTCCGCGTGACCGATAAAATCCCAAGGGCCGGCCGCGATGAAGCCCATGGCGATGATCCCGTCCGGTTCACCCGGCGCAAACACGTCCCCTGCAAGCTGTTCGCGCACGAACTGGGCATAGGGCTTGTCGTCGTTGAAACTGCGGATCACGTAGTCACGATAGGGCCAGGCGTTCGACCGGAGCTTGTCCTTGTCGTAGCCGTGGGTATCCGCGTACTTGACCACGTCCAGCCAGTGACGCGCCCAGCGCTCCCCGTAATGCGGTGAAGCGAGTAAGTTCTGGACCCGCTTTTCATAGGCCTGTGGATCGGTATCGACCAGGAAGGCGTCGATTTCCTCCGGGCTGGGCGGCAGGCCGACCAGGTCGTAATAGACACGGCGGAGTAGGCTTAACCGGTCGGCCTCCGGGGCCGGAACCAGGCCGCGATCCACCTGCGCCGCGCGGATAAAGGCATCGATCGTGGTGCGGCTCCACCGGTCCGGTTTCAGCCGCGGAACCGGCGGTCGCTCAAGTGGCCGGAAGGCCCAGTGCGATTCCCATGCGGCCCCCTGCTCGATCCAGGTGCGAAGAATCCCCACCTGCTCCGGGGTAATCACCTTGCCGCTTTTGGCCGGCGGCATGCGCTCCTCCGGGTCCTGGTGCAGCAGCCGCTTCATCACCTCGCTGCGATCCGGATCCCCCGCCTTTATAACCCAACGCCCCGGGGCCAGCATCCGCATCGCGCCCTCGCGGGTATCCAGGCGGAGCTTCCCCTTGCGCGCCTCGGCATCCGGACCGTGACACTGGTAGCAGGTACTTGACAAGATAGGCCGAACATCCCGGTCAAAGGAAACCGAATCCGCATGCGCCGGGGCGCAAAGGAGTATTCCCCATGCCATCCACCAATAGGACTTCGATGTGTAAGACCGTTGAATCATGATGCCGGGTGCATCCTAACCGCTACTAGGGGATCATGCAATTCGTCAAAGCGGAATAAGCCCCCGTGAAATCGTGGATGGCCTGGGACGGGAAGTGGATTGCCAACCGTTCAAAAACGATGTATTTAACATTTCAACAGCCGATTAGCCGTCGGATCTACCTAAGCCGGATGAACGAATACTCGCTCGCATTAACGAAACCCGAAACCCATGATGTTCAACTCCACGATCGACCGGTGTCGCGCCGACACGCATCGTCACCCGCTGGGGGAACCGCACAAGGCCCCGGCATGATGCATCCCCTGCACCTCACCCTGTTCACCAGCCTGGTCATCCATGCCACCTGCGCGGCC
>JAYGFS010000504.1:0-3977 GCA_046581765.1 Verrucomicrobiota bacterium | reverse complement strand
ACGGAACCAACCATCGTCCTGGTGAGCAATGTCAACGCGGTCGCAGGAAGCTTCGACATCCGCCTGAAAGAACAGCCCGAGGCCGGGGCGGCAGCGAGCGACGCGGACGGCGACGCGCACATCGCCGAGACCATCGAGTGGATCGTGCTCGAGGCGGGCAGCTACCAGCTCGCCAACGGGCGCCGCATGGATGTCGGGACCGTGTTGACCCCCGCGGTTCGCCAGCAGGGGGGACCCGCCTCCTGGGAAAGCGTTGCCTTCGCCAGTCCCTTCGAGACCGCCCCCCTGGTATTCCACCTCGCACAGACCCTGGGCGGCCCGGCGGGGCAACAGCAGGATTTCTTCGGCACCCGGATGAGCGGCCTTCCCACCACCAATGGATTCCAGGTGGCGGTGAACAACTTCGAGGGCGACACGAACGACCACACCACGCCCGAGTCCATCGGCTGGATGGCGATCGAGGCCGGTGACGGGCGATGGGATGGCAATGACTATGAAGCGGGCCTGACCCCGGCTTCGGTGACACAGAATGCCTTCACCATCAACTTCCTCCGGGTCTACAGCTCCACGCCGCGCTTCATTCCCGCGATGGAGACCATCAACGGGGCCGATCCCACCCAGTTGCGCATGCACAATATCGGGCCAACATCCGCCCAGGTACGGGCGCAGGAGGATACCTTTGCCGCCGCGGAAATCAACCATGCCGCCGAGCAGGTGGCCTACCTCGCCCTCGCGGGCAGCAGCGAACTCAGCGCCTTCCCCCAGGGCGCAACCCCGGGCGCCTTCACCTACGACCCGAACGGGGCCTTTGCCGGTTTGGCTATCGGCGCAACCGCGACCGACAGCTTCACCTATGTCCTGGTCGACGAGAACGGGAACACCGACACGAACAAGGTCACCATCACCATCACCGGGGCCGGGGCAAACATCATCGCCCAGTGGCGGACGGACAACGGGTTCAGCACCACCGACGGCAGCGGGCCGAACGAGGGGAACCTTGAGGACAAGGAAGCCGACGGCCTGCTCAACCTGCTGGAGTTTGCCTTCGGCACCGACCCCAACCTCGCGGACAACGCGCCCCTGCGGGCAGACATTAACGGGGGCACCTTCACCCCGGGACGGATTATCACCCTCGACGACGGGGACCTCTGGGGCCTCTTCGCCCGCCGGGTCGATCATGTCGCCGCCGGCTTGACCTATGCGCCCGCCTTCGGCTTCGACCTCGCCAACTGGGTCGACAGCGCAGCCGTACCCGTGGTCGTGGTTCCCGATCCGGGCACCGGCTACGAGCTGGTGGCCGTGCCGTACACCCTGTTCCCCGAGACCGGCGAGGCGCGAAGTTACTTCCGCGTGCGCGTCACCTACACCGGCCCCTGACCGAGAGCCCCTGAAAAACCGCTTTCCATTTCGGCATCCCACCCCTACAATCCACCCATGCAAAAAAACACGAGACGCCACTTCATTCGCAGCGCGGCAGGCGCCGGGCCCCTCATCGGCCTGGGCCCCGCCCTCCTGGCCGCCGGCAAGGACGACCCGGATCGCTTCCCGATCGGTATCCAGGAATACACCTTCCACCGCTGGATCGGCAGCGGGAAACTCAAGCACCTCGACTACCCCGCCCTGGCGAAGGAAAAGCTCGGGATCACGCACATCGCGTACTGGAACCGGCCCTTCAACGGCAAGCACACGGACCGGGCCTACGTGGGGGAACTGGTGAAACGCACGACCGGGGAGGGCATGAAGAATGTGCTTATCCTCGTGGACGCCAAGAACCAGCTCGATGCCGCGGATGCGGCTCAACGGGCCCGCGCGGTGGAGGAGCACAAGGGCTGGATCGATTGCGCCGCGCAACTGGGCTGTGACGCGGTACGGGTCAATTGCCGCTCCGGCGGGAAACCGGAGGAGAACCTCAAGCACGCGGCGGACGGCCTGGGCACCCTGTGCGACTACGCCAAGCCCACCCCGGTCAAGGTGGTGATCGAGCCGCACGGGGGAAACTCACAGGACCCGGACTGGCTGCTCGCGGCGATGAAGCTGCTCGACCGGCCGAACGCCGGGCTGCTGCCCGACTTCAATAACTTCGGGCGCTACGACCGCTACGAGGCCGTAGCCAAGAGCCTGCCCTACGCCCCGGCGCTTTGTGCCAAGGCCCTGAAATTCGACGCCCAGGGCAACGAGACGCGCACCGACTACTTCAAGATGCTCAAGATCGTCTATGACTCCGCCTTCTCCGGGGTTATCTCCATCGAGTTCGAGGGCCACGGCATCGACCCGGTGGAGGGATCCCTGAAGACGAAGGCCCTGATCGAGAAGGCACTGAAGGCCGCTGCCGCGGGTTGAGCCCCTTCCCCGCCGGGCCTGTCGGTCGATCATCCTATGGCGTCTCGACCCGGCCGGCCTGCTCCCTGATCCAGGCGCGCCGGAGCGACCGGTGCGAAGCCGGCACCCCGTGCCCCGCGTTCGGGTAGGCGTGGAAGGCCTTTTTCCCGGCAAGGCGGTTATACACGGCAAACACCGTGCCGGGCGGGCAGATCGCATCCTGGACCCCGAGGCTGAGCAGGACCGGGCAGGTTATGCGGTCGGCAAAGTTCAGGGTGTCGAAGTAGCTCATCGTCCGCAGCGTGCGGTCCCAGCCGCGTTCGGGCTTGGCGGCGACCCACTTGTTCATCTCCGGCCACGTGGAGGTCTTGAAGTACCGGGCCCAGTCACACAGGAAGGGGATGTCGGGGGCGCAGAAGCGGATGCGGGCATCGAGTGCCGCGGTGGCCAGGCTCAAGCCCCCGCCCTGGCTGACACCCGTCACCCCCAGGCGGGCCATATCGACCTCGGGACGCGTGGCCAGGAAGTCGACCGCCCGCACGCAATCGGCATAGGCCCCCCGGTAGTAGTAGCCCTGCTTGTCGTCCAGCCCGCGAACCCAGTAATCATACGGGGTACCCGGCACGTCCTCCGTGCTGTTCCCGTGCCCGCGCACGTTAAAGGAAAAATACGCGAGGGGGTCCGCGCGGCCCGTCGGCTTCATGTTCTGGCCGTACCCGGGCACCCGGAGCAGGGCGGGCACCGGGCCTTTAACCCTCGGCTTCTCGTACCAGCCGCGCACCCGCACCCCGCCCAGGCTGCGCATGGAGACCTCGTAGACCTCGTGGGTGGCGGAGTCCCGGCCGGCTTTGCGCTCCAGCTTGAAAGCGGGATCCACCCGGGCCAGTTGCGCCAGGGTCTCCTCCCAGAACCCGTCAAAATCGGGTTCACGGGTCAACCGCGACGTGATCTTCCCCGGCCGGTAGCCCACGAACTTCACCAGGGTGACCGGCTTTTTAAGCGTGGCTGAATGGAAGGCGCAGCGGAACTGGTAAAAGCCCGGCCCCGGCGCCTGGTACACCTGCTTGACGGAGATCGACGTGCGGGCCGCCAGGACAAGCGCCTCCTCGGAACGCCTCAGCACCGTGCCCTCGTCATCCTTTACCGTCCAGCGAAGCGACCCGGACAGGGACGACCCGGCCCGGTTCTGCACGGACACCGGGAAGACGAGGGGACCCTCCCGGAGCACCAGGCCGTTCCCCTCCTCGAGCGCCCAGTCGAGCCGGACCGCTGCGGGCGGGGCCTTGACGAAATAATCGGCCCGGTCCCCGGGGCGCTTCTCCCCGGCCGCGACACCGGTCCAGAGGATCAACCCCAGGCCGCATTTCACCATGTGGGGAATGCCCATCAAGCGATGCCTTCCATGACGTGGTACGTCACCGGGGTCCCGTTGGCCTTGAGGATATCCGCCACCCGCTTGCCGTTCTTGGCGGGGTTTTCCCGGCGTGCAATAGGGCCGGTCATTTCCCGCTGGCCGCCCGCAGGAGCTTGAAGAACTCGGTATTGAACCCGCTGCCGGGTTGATCGCCGAGGCGCGTGATAACCACCTGCTGGCTGGGCAGCACAAAGAGCCGCCGGTTGAGCTTTCCCTGGGCGGCGTACATATCCCTGGGCGCGGA
>JAYGFS010000041.1:0-26909 GCA_046581765.1 Verrucomicrobiota bacterium | reverse complement strand
CTTCTGGCGGGGTAGCGCAATGCGCATTCGCATGAACGATTGCGAAGAGGAGGAGTTGATCGAGTGCCCGCAGGTGGGCAACCGCTACGGCTACCATTATGAAGCTGTCGAGGCCGGCGAATGCCTGCGCCTGGGTAAGCTGGAGAGCGACGTCATGCCCCTGGATGAGACCTTTTCCATCATGGAGACCCTGGATGAGCTGCGGAGCTTGTGGGGTTTGCGGTACCCGGCGGAGGGCTGAAAAGGGCGCGGGCGTGCCCGGCCGGCCGAGGGACTCAGGACGCGGACGTCCCGCGTCGCGTCACCCTATCCAGGATGTGCTCGGCACCGACCTGTCCGGATGTGCCAAAGGCGTATACTGTTTCATTTCGGATCGCAGCCAGCTCGGCTTGATACGTGGCTTTGCGCTGTACCAGCGATTGCACGGCCTCCGCCGCCTGGGCAATATCATCCGGGGACAGCATCACGCCCAGGCGCTCACGCAGTTGGAGTTCAATGGGCTCGATTTCCAGGTCCCGATACGCGGCGTTCTTGACCTTGTGGGGCACGTCGACAAACAAGACCGGGCGCTCGGTTCCCAAGGCGTATTCCAGCACGATGCCGGACAAGTCGCTGATCAACACATCCGATCGCAGCATGGACGCATCCGACCGCACGTTACGCTCCAGCTCGAAGCGCTCGTTTGCTCCATAGGCTTTTTCGTAGCCATCCAGCAAGCCGGGCTGGCTCTTCACCGTTTCGGGGTGGGGTCGAACCGTCACCCGGAACCCGGACTCCAGCAGCACGGCCACCAGCTCCATGCCGCAGGACTCCAGCACGTGCCGCTCTCCCCAGGACGGGGCGATCAGGACCTCGACCGGACGATCGGCAGCCGGGACCTGCTCCGCACAAAAAGCCCGGTACCGCTGGTACACCCGCTCGAGCCGGTAATATCCGCCCTCGATCAAGTCCTTTGCCGGCAAGCCCTCCCCGGATTCGCGCTTGCGAATCTCTTCGACCTGGTGCGGGCCGACACAGAGAATCGAGTCGTAATGATCGAAAGCTGTTTCACCGTACATCATGTGGGTGCTCACGAGGGAGTGGTAGACGTAGACATATCGCACCGGGTACGTGGAGCGCCGGAGGTGATAGACGTCCAGGTCCGGAATGGTCATCACCATGACCCGGGCCTTCAAGGTCGCAAAGAAAATCGTGGCCATCTTGCTGATGTAAAACGGCAGGATGCGCGGGTTATCCGTCGTCAACACGGGATCCGCCGGGTCGGAGGTAACATAGGCTACCGTCCGCCCCGCCTCACCGGTCAAATGGTCGATGATGGATTCAAAGGATACAAAATAATTCGCACTCTCGGCGTAGAAGACGATGCTGCGCTGAGCAGTGGGCAACTTGCGAAAGCGCCTCAGTTCACGCATTTCATGGAAAATGGACTTTTTCATGGGAGGGCCCCGGATAAAAAGGCATTGTCTAACGTACTTAAATCAAACAGAATCATGGAACCCGATTCAATACCCGATTGATTGGGTGCCATACAAACCTTGGTAGATCCTGTGAGTAAAAAAACCGTTTATATAGGCATGAGTGCCGACCTCATCCATCCCGGACATATCAATATCCTCAACATCGCCTCTGAACTCGGCGAGGTCAGCGTCGGCCTGCTGACCGATGGCGCGATAGCGGCGTATAAGCGCCTGCCAACGATGAACTATGAGCAGCGCAAGACCGTGATCGAGAACATCAAGGGCGTCGCCCGCGTCGTTCCCCAGGAAACCCTCGATTACGTTGAGAATCTCCGGAAATACCGGCCGGATTACGTTGTGCATGGCGACGACTGGAAAACCGGCGTGCAAAGCGAAACCCGCCAGCGGGTCATCGACACCCTGGCGGAGTGGGGCGGCGAGCTGGTCGAGCCATCTTATACCGAGGGCATCTCTTCCACCCAGCTGCATACCGCGCTCAAGGAAGTGGGAACCACGCCGGCGATTCGCCAGGAACGGTTTCGTCGTCTCATGGAACACAAGCCGATCGTCCGCACCCTTGAGGCGCACAATGGCCTGTCGGCCCTGATCGTCGAGCACAGCTCGGTCGAGGCGGATGGGCACCAGGAATTCGATGCTATCTGGGTGAGCAGCCTGACCGATTCGACCGCGAAGGGCCGCCCGGACACGGGTTTCGTGGATTTCAGCTCCCGCTTGAACACCCTGCAGCAGGTACTGGACAGCTCGACCAAGCCGATCATCCTCGATGGCGACAACGGGGGCGCAACCGAACACTTCACCATGATGATCCGGACGCTTGAGCGCCTGGGCATCTCCGCCATTATCATCGAGGACAAGGTGGGCTTTAAACGCAACTCGCTCTTCGGTGCAGATGCCGGGCAGACCCAGGACGACCCGGAACAGTTCGCCAACAAGATCGCGGCGGGCAAGCGCGCCCAGGCCACCCGGAACTTCGCCATCTTTGCCCGGATCGAGTCCTTGATCCTGGAAAAGGGTGAAGCCGATGCCCTGCAACGCGCGCAGACCTACATCGAGGCGGGTGCAGACGGGATCATGATCCACAGCAAGTCGAAAACACCGGATGAGATCCTGGGTTTCTGCAAGGCCTTCCGCGCGCTTGAACGCAAGGTCCCCCTGGTCGTGGTTCCGTCAACCTACCACTCCATCACCGAGGATGAGTTACAGGCAGCCGGGGTGAAGATTGTTATTTACGCCAACCACCTCCTGCGCAGTGCCTATCCTAACATGGTACGAGCCGCAGAATCACTGCTCACACATCATCGCGCGCTCGAGGCGGATGAGTGGTGCATGCCGATCAAGAAAATACTGACCCTCATCCCGGACAGCTGATCATGCTCGCTTGCGACCAGTTTTACGCGCAGTTGGGCAAGGAGGGCTTTCACTTCTACACAGGCGTTCCCGACTCCCTACTGAAGCATTTTTGTGCCTACGTCACGGACCATGCCGAGGCCTCGGCGCACCTGATTGCCGCCAACGAAGGCAATGCGATAGCCCTGGCAACCGGGCATACCCTGGCGACGAGCCAAGCAGCCGTGGTTTACCTGCAGAATTCCGGCCTGGGTAACCTCATCAACCCCCTCACCTCCCTGGCGGACCCGGAAGTGTACAGTATCCCGATGCTGCTGCTCATCGGCTGGCGCGGCGAACCGGGACGACCGGACGAGCCACAACACGTCAAGCAGGGCCGAATCAACAACGACCTGCTCGACGTGCTCGAGATTCCCTGGGAGATCCTCCCCGGGGAGGCCGAGGCCGCGAACGAAACGCTTGCACGCCTGACCGCGACCATGCGCGAACGCAGCGGGCCGGTTGCCCTGGTGGTGCGCAAGGGCAGCTTCGAGGATTACCCCCTGCAATCCACCCAGGTGCAGGATGGCCTGAGCCTCTCGCGGGAAGCGGCCATCGAGCAGGTGATCCATGCGCTGGGTCCGGATGACATCGTGGTCTCGACCACGGGCAAACCTTCCCGCGAAGTGTTTGAAATCCGGAAGGCGCAGGCCGATGATGGCCGCACCCGGGATTTCCTGACCGTCGGCTCGATGGGTCACAGCTCGCAGATCGCCCTGGGCATCGCCCTGGCGAAGCCGGATCGCAGGGTGGTGATGATCGATGGCGACGGTGCGCTGATCATGCATATGGGCGGGCTCGGCATCACGGGCGAACGCCAGCCGAAGAATCTCTACCATGTCGTCTTGAACAACGGTGCCCACGAGTCGGTAGGGGGTCAGCCAACCGTCGGCTTCCACCTCGACATCCCGGCCATCGCCAGGGCCTGCGGATACCCCGCCGCGGAACGGGTCCGCTCAGCCGGGGACCTGGCCCGGGCGCTTCCGGGTTTCCTCGAACAACCCGGACCGGCCTTGCTGGAAATTCAAGTCGCACTCGGCAGCCGCGCGGAGCTCGGCCGCCCGGATCGATCGCCACGCGAAAACAAAGAAGCCTTCATGCGCTTTATCCGGGAGTCCTGAGATGACGGCAGTGCTCGGCTTCGGATCCCTGGAGGAACTCCCCGGCATGCTGGGAGGCCCGGAAACCCGCATCCTCTTGGTCACGGGCGGCGAATCCTACGAGCGTTCCGGTGCAGCCGCTGCCATCGAGCCCTTGCTGGCCGATCACCCGGTCACCCGCTTTTCGGGCTTCAGCGTGAACCCCAAGCTGGAGGAGGCCCTGGAAGGCGTCGATCGATGCCGAACCGCCGATGTACATACGGTCCTGGCCGTCGGTGGCGGATCCGTCATGGACACCGCCAAGCTGGTGGCCCTTTTCAGCCGGCAGGCGGGTGATCCACGCGCCATCGTCACCGGCAAGGCCGCCATTGAGCGAGCGGGCCTCCCCGTGATCGCGGTTCCCACGACCGCGGGGAGCGGCAGCGAAGCCACCCATTTCGCGGTGGTCTATGTCGACGGGGTAAAATACACCCTCGCGCACGACAGCCTCCGGCCGAATCCGGTTATCGTCGACCCCGGCCTGACCCGCAGTATGCCCCCCCGGCTGAGTGCCATCACCGGCCTGGACGCCCTTTCACAGGCGATCGAGTCTTTCTGGAGCGTGGGGGCCACGGAGGACTCCCAGGCAGCCGCGAGGAAAGCGCTCGGTTATCTCCTGCCCCACATCGAAACGGCGGTACAGGCACCCGACGACGCCACGCGCGAAGCCATGAGCCGGGGCGCGTACTGGGCCGGGCGCGCCATCGATCGTTCAAGAACCACCGGGGCGCATGCGCTCTCGTATGGGATGACAACGGGCTATGGCATTCCCCACGGCCATGCCGTCGCGCTGACCATCGGGCCTTTCCTTGAATTCAACGCCGGGGTTGAGGACGCGGACTGCAACCACCCGGGGGGAGCAGCACATGTGCGGGCGACCATGGATGCCCTGCTCGGCTTGATCGGCGCGCGTTCCGCCGCTGACGCGCACGCGCAATGGATCAGGCGCATGGAGGCCCTCGGCCTGCCCAGCCGCCTCGGAAGCGCCGGCATACCGCGGGACGGGGTCGAGGCACTGGCATCCGGAATCAACCTGGAGCGGGCGGGGAACAATCCCCGGCGCATGGATGCCGATGCCGCCTGTAAGATCCTGAACGCCGCAGCTTGATCCCATGACAACCCCGGAACCGCTTGCAAAACTCCTCACCATCGCCCGGGCGCGCTTCCCCGACCTGATGGTCCACCGGCGACTGGCTTGCTGGATATTCCTGCGCCTGCTCGGTCTCATCTTCATCATCGCCTTCGCCTCACTGTTCGTGCAAATCGAGGGACTGATCGGCGAACACGGTATCGTTCCCGCGAGTCAGTTGCTGGACCAAATCGCCCAGAACACGGAAGGGGTTCCCTGGCTGAAGACGCCCACCCTTTGCTGGATCAGCGCCAGCGATGCTTTTCTGCGCGGTCTCTGCATCGTTGGCATGATCGCCGGGCTCCTGCTCAGCATCGGTTGCTGGCCCTGGATCAGCTGTTTCGCCTGCTGGTTGTGTTATCTTTCACTATGTACCGTCTCGCAGCAGTTTATGAGCTTTCAGTGGGATATCCTCCTGCTCGAAACCGCGGGCTGCGCACTTTTCCTTATCCCGCTTACGAGTATCCGGCCGCGGGGGCTGCCGACCTTTCGCTATCACCGTATCGGCCTGGTCCTGCTGCACGTGCTCCTGTTCAAGCTCATGCTTTCATCGGGAGCGGTGAAGCTTTCCAGCAAGGATCCCACCTGGCGGGACGGGACCGCGCTGACCTATCATTATCAAACCCAGCCCCTGCCGATCTGGACGGCCTGGCATGTGCACCATGCGCCCCGGGGCTTTCATGCCTTTTCGCAAAACCTCATGTATGGGATAGAACTCGGCCTGCCCTTCCTGATCTTCCTCCCGCGCCTCTTTCGCCTGATCAGCGCGGCGGGCATGATGGGGCTCATGGTGCTGATCATGCTGACCGGGAATTACACGTTCTTTAACCTGATCGCGATAGCCCTGTGCATAGTCCTGATCGACGACCGGAGCTTCGCACGCATCGGCCGCTTGCGCACCGTCCTGAAAGAGAAGAAGGCCTACCGGGCTTCACGGGAGATGCGAAGCACGCGTGCACTGATCGGTTGGCCCCTGGCCATCTGGATCATGTCCATTTCGGCCCTGCAGACGGCCGGAGCCTGCAACCGCGCATTCACCTTCAAACGGTGGCCGAAGCCGCTGCAGCACACCTATATCAGTGCCGTGGGCTATCGCTCCCTGAGTTCCTACGGCCTCTTCGCCGTCATGACCACGGAGCGCCCCGAGATCATTATCGAGGGCAGCGACGACGGCATCACCTGGCTGCCCTACGCTTTCAAATACAAGCCCGGACGACTCGATCGCCGGCCCGGCATCGTGGCCCCGCATCAACCCCGGCTCGACTGGCAGATGTGGTTTGCTTCCCTGTCGTACGAGTACCCGCGCCCTGGCGTTCGCAGCCGTGGATGCTGCCCTTTGTCCTGAAGCTCCTCGAAGGCGAACCCGCCGTGCTCGAGCTGCTGGCATACAACCCCTTCCCCGATGCCCCTCCCCGGAACATTCGCGCGGGCGTCTACCGCTACGAATTCACCAGCCCGGAAGAGCGTGAGGCATCCGGCGACTGGTGGAAACGAAGCTACATCATGGTTTACCTTCCGGAGCTGCACCTGAACCAATAGACCCGGCCAGCAAAATTCAATTTTTTGCGTGTCCTCCCGTCAATCCGGTTTACCTTGGTGGCATGGCTTTCCTGGTATTCGTCCTTATTTTTATCGGCCTCCCGCTTGCGGAGCTGGCGGTTCTGCTCGAATCGAGTGAAAACTTCGGGCTGCCGCGTACACTGGCGCTCTGTATCTTTACCGGCGTCCTCGGCGCAAGCCTGGCCAAGTGGCAGGGCGCACAAACCCTGCGATTGATCCAGAAGGACCTTGCCTCGGGGCAAATGCCCACCACGCGACTGGTGGATGGAGCGATGATTCTCTGCGCCGGCGTGGTCCTCCTGACGCCCGGCTTCATTACCGACCTCATCGGCTTCGTGGTCTTATTCCCCCTGACCCGGCCGATTTTCAGGGAACCGCTGAAGCACTGGCTGGTAAAGAAAATAAAGAGCGGGACGATCAACGTGAACGTCGGCGGCCAGGCCCACTCGGAACAGGCTCCAGACGACCAGGACTATATCGACGTTGACGAGGTGTAAACGGTGTATTGCCCGCAGCGGGAAAGGAACCCCCACTCACCCGGCAGCAGGCCGGTGAAAATTGCAAAGCGAGATTGCAGCCCCTCCTGACACGTGCTAATCACCGCCCTCTTTTTATTGAGGTCGCAAGAAACACTCGGAGATAACGATGAGCCGCATATACAACTTCAGTGCCGGACCCGCCACCCTTCCCCTGGTCTGCCTGGAAGAAGCCCGGGATCAACTGGTCGACTACAAGGGCGCTGGATTTTCCATCATGGAAGCCAGCCACCGGGGAAAGGAATACGATGCGGTGCACAACCAGGCCATCGAGAACATGAAAACGCTGATGCGCATTCCCGACGACTACGAGGTGCTCCTTCTCCAGGGAGGCGCTACCACTCAGTTTGCCATGATCCCCATGAACCTGCTGGGTGCCGGCCAGACCGCCGACTACGTCAACTGCGGCGCCTGGGCAAAGAAAGCGATCAAGGAAGCCGGGGCCGTAGGCCAGGTGAATATCGCCGGCGATACCGCGGCAGACATCCCCACCCGGATGCCGGCCAATGATGCCCTGCAACTGAGCGACGGTGCCGCATACCTGCACATCACGTCCAACGAAACCATCGGCGGCAACCAATACATGGATTTTCCACACAGTCCCGCACCGCTGGTGGCCGACATGTCTTCGGACATTCTCAGCCGCAAACTCGATGTGAATGACTTCGGCTTGATTTATGCCGGGGCCCAGAAAAACCTCGGGCCGTCCGGCCTGGCGGTGGTGATCCTCCGCAGGGAACTCGCGGAACGCGTGCCGGACAAGGTGCCGAACATCTTCAGGTACTCGACCCACATCGCGGCCAACTCCATGTCCAACACCCCGCCCTGCTTTGGCATTTACATGCTCTCGCTGACCACCCAGTGGATGATCGACCAAGGCGGTGTCGAGGCCATGCAGGCTATCAATGAGCGCAAGGCGGGCAAATTGTACGATACGATCGACGGGAGCGACTTCTTCACCGGCACCGCAGTTCCGGAATATCGAAGCACGATGAATGTCACCTTCCGCCTGGCCAACCAGGACCTGGAGCCCCTATTCATTGCGGAAGCGGCCGAACAAGGCATGGCCGGATTAAAAGGTCACCGCAGCGTCGGCGGCATCCGGGCGTCCATCTACAATGCCTTCCCGGAAAGCGGGGTCGAAGCCCTCGTGGCCTTCATGCAGGATTTTGCAGAAAAGAACGGTTGAAATACCGGTCGGCTGCCTGATACTGACTTTTCGTGGCTCAAAGTGCACCCATAGCTCAACTGGATAGAGTGTCGGCCTCCGAAGCCGAAGGTTCCGCGTTCGAATCGCGGTGGGTGTACCATTTCTCTCCTTCATCCGTGAAGGGCCGGCCGCGGGTAGCGCCGGTACCGGCGGCATGGGTATTGCCGACATTTTTCTCTCCAAAATAACTGGTAAACCTGACATACTCGCCTGAGCGAAGGGCCCTATCCGACCCTGACCGGGAGAGGGGCAGTTAAATGATGGTTCACGATGCCTAAGCTCTTTGTTAAAGCCGGAGACCTGAAGGATGAAGTCTTTCACCTGGAGGGGAGTACGATTTCGATCGGCCGCGGCCAGGATAGCCCCGTGCGCCTGTTCGACCGCAAGGTTTCCCGCAAGCATGCTACCCTGATCCGCGATGGCCAAGGCTACCGCCTGGAAGATCGGTCTTCCATCAACGTCGTTCGGGTATACGGCGAGCCTGTTGTGTGCCATACACTACGCTTTGGCGACGAGATCAAGATCGGCTCCACCATCATGGTCTATCTCCCCGTTGAAACGGAGACCTGGGTGGGAGACGAGCCGAACGACTCGACCTCTTCCGTCATCATTGTACCCGACCTCAGGCCGAACGAGGGTTACGACATGGAGATGGTCCTTCCCACCGATCCCATCACCGACCTGGAAAGCCAGGCCGAACCCCATGCGCAAAACCAGGCCTTCAAGCGGCTGATGCTGCTCTACCGAATCAGCCATGAGCTCACCGGAATGGTCGATCCCAAGATCCTGCTGCGGAAGATCCTCGAGCGAACGATCGACATCCTGCAGGCCGATCGCGGCTTCTACGTTGCCATCGACAAGGAAACCGGCGAGCCTGAAGTCCAAAGCATGTGGTGCAAGGCGAGTCACCCTGACGAAGAACCGGTCACGATTTCCCGCACGATCATCGATTACGTGCTGAAAACCGGCAAGGCCGTACTGAGCAACGATGCCCGGGCGGACGAGCGGTTTAAGGCTGCACAGAGTATCGTCAGCCTGGATATCCATTCCACGATGAGCGTACCGATCCGGGGCAAGGATGGGATTCTCGGCATCCTCCAGGCCGAAACGTACAGCAAGGCCATTGGCTTTACCCGCGAGGATCTCGAGTTGATGACCGTGATCTGTAACCAGGTGGCCGTGGCGATTGAAAACGCAACCTTGATCAATGACCTGAAGAATGCAAATGACGTATTAACGCACCAGCAGAAACAACTCATCGAGGCCGAAAAACTTTCTGCACTTGGCCAACTCGCCGCCGGGGTCGCGCACGAGATCAACAACCCGATGACCAGTATCCTGGGCTATGCCCAGCTAACCACTAAAACATTGCGGGAAAATCCCGACGAATCCACGCTGAAACAGTGCGCGGAGAACCTGGATATCGTAGAGGGTGAGGCGCACCGTTGTGTTGCCATCGCCCAGACCCTGCTGCAATTCGGACGAAAAGGGCCTGTCCTCAAGGAGCTTACCCGTATCAATGAGGTCCTCGATCGATCGATTGCCGTCGCCCGTTTTCATCTGAACCCCAAGATCAAACTGGCCACCACATTCACCCCGGAACTTCCCCGGATTGTCGCTGATGGGCAGCAGTTACAGCAGGTTTTTCTTAACCTGATCATTAACGCCCGCGATGCCATGGAACAGGGGGGCACGCTTTCGATCACCAGCAACCAAGTGGGAGACGACTGGGTACGCGTCCAGGTAAGCGATACCGGCTGCGGGATACCCAAGGACAAGCTGAATGATATTTTTAAACCCCTGTATACGTCAAAAGAGGAGGGTACGGGTCTCGGGTTATCCGTCAGTCAGGATATCATCGACGATCACAACGGAACGATTGATGTATCAAGCAAGCCGGGAGATGGGGCGACCTTTACGATCACCCTGCCCGTCGCGAATCTTTCGGAAGACCTGCCGGAAAACGAACAAGCTTGAGCGGCCTCGCGCAGGGGATACCCCTGCTACAACTGGACCAGGTCGGCCTCGACATCAACGTCGCTCAGCTGGGTGAGCTCGGAGACGGACAAGTTCAGGGCCTCGGCGCGTTCGCGGGTGAGCGGACAGACGGCCTCGGTACTCCAGGGAATTTCACGGAATAATTCCGGGTGGGGTCGCTTGGCGCCCATGAGGTAATAGCCGCCATCGTCGCTGGGGCCGAGGACGAGGTCGACGTCCTTGAGACCATCGAATGCCTGATTGATCAGGCGGGCACGCAAGCCGGGGCAATCGGTCCCGATGACGACACAGGGTCCACCCGGGGAGAAGGCGGCAAGCAGGCGCGACCCGAGATCGCCATCGGGCTGGGCGGTGTATGCGAGATCGCCGCCCAGCCAGGCGCGCATGTCGGACGCGGCATCGGCGGGTGCGAAATGAACCTCGATGTGGGCACGGCTGGCACGGGCCTCGGCCAGGGTGTGCTCGACGAGCTGCCGGTAAATCTCGAGCGCGCGCGTCTCCCCAATGCTCGCGGCGAGTCGCGTTTTGACTTTTCCCGGCTCTGGGCGCTTGGCAAAAATGATCAACCGTTCGGGGTGATTTTCATAGGCATGGACCAGGACATCGGGTTTGGATCGGAGATGCCTGTAACGCAAGTAGGTTCGCCAGTTGATCCACGTCCGCCGCCAGACACCGTCGTTTCTCCAGCGCTCGGCGGAACTGGCAGCCTCCAGGGGGAGGATACGGACCGGTCCCCGCTTCCTTGCCTTCCAGACGAGCTCGACGTCCTCCATCAGGGATTGATCGGGAAAACCGCCCAATGCAGTGAATATCTCCCGGCTGGTGAACAGGGCCTGGTCGCCGTAGGGGAGTTGAAAGACGCGATTGCGCAGGCGGACACCCGCCTCGATACCGCGAAAGATAAGGCCGGGTTGATCGAGTTTGAAACGGAAGGCACCGAGGGTGAAACCGGGCCTGGCTACGGCCTGCTCAACCGCCTTGATCCATCCTGCCTGCAGCCGCGTGTCGCTGTGGAGAAAAAGGAGGATGTCCCCGGTGGCCGCGGAGGCCCCTGCGTTTTGCTGGGGCCCGCGGCCCGTGGGGGCGGCGATCCAGCGGACATCCGGGAAGGATGGCTGGCAGGCAGCGGTATCGACGCAATCCCCGGTATCGACGACGATGATCTCAAGCGCGGAGGCGTGGGGGCGGAGGGAGGACAGGGTGCGCTTGAGCTTTTCACCTGAACGAAAGGTTGGGATAACGACCGAGATCATGGCGGGAGCCTCCCGGGAAATGCCTCCACGCGCGACTGGACGTTTCCCGGTTTACTTGCCACGTTTCCAGCCTAGCCACTTTTTCATCAGGCCGTGAACGAGGGGGGTGAGGCGGGTGCGGTTGTACCGGTCGCCGATCTTGCGGATGGCCTCTGCCTGGGTGGGATAGGGGTGAATCACGCTGGAGACTTTCCCGAGGCCGACCTTGTATTTCATGGCCATGACGATCTCGCCGATCATGTCACCGCTGTGCCGGGCGACCATGGTGGCGCCGAGTATTTTACCGCTGTTCTTTTTCGTGTGGATCTTGACGAAGCCTTCATTGTCGCCGTCTAGAATGGCGCGATCGACTTCCGCCAAGGGCTGCACATAGGTATCCATCTCGATACCGTCTTCTTTCGCGCCGTGCTCGGTGATCCCGACATGGGCAATTTGCGGATCGGTGTAGGTGACCCAGGGGATGACCAGGTCGGAGGCCTTCTGGCGTCCGCCAAAGAGACTGTTGGCAATAACGATGCGGGCGAGAAAATCAGCAGCATGGGTGAACTGATAATGCGAACAGACATCGCCGGCGGCGAAGATTTTTGGATTCGTCGTCTGCAGGCGGTCATTGACCTGTACACCTGCACGAGGATCGAATTCAACCCCGACCGTCTCCAGGCCCAGGCCGCTAAGGTTGGGCGCACGACCCACCGCGATGAGGACCTCGTCCACCACGAGCTCCTGCGGCCGTCCTTCGGCGTCCATCCAGCACGCGGCCTTCTCCTTGCCGCGCGGCTCAAAACGAAGTTCTGTCACCGAAAGCTGCAGGTTTACCCCGTCTGCGAGCAGGGCCTGCTGGACAAGCCCCGCCGCATCGGCGTCTTCCTTTCCGAGGACCTGGGGTGCCTGGTCGACCAGGGTGACCTCGCTGCCGAGGCGCTGAAAAGCCTGGGACATCTCGCAACCGATGGGACCTCCACCGACCACGAGCAAGCGCGCCGGGCGTTCAGTGAGGTTAAACAGGTTTTCGTTATCCAGGTATTCGACCTGGTCCAGGCCCGGAATAGGCGGTGATGCGGCCCGCGCACCGGTGGCGATGACCGCCCTGCGAAATCGCAACTTCTTTCCTTCAACTTCGACGGTATTCGAATGGGTAAACCTGCCTTCGCCGAGAAAGACATCGATGCCGAGATCGGTGAAGCGTTGAACCGAATCGTTTTCACTGATCTGGCCACGCAGTTTACGCATGCGCTCCATGACATAAGCAAAGTCAACATCCGGGTCGCCGGTGACATGGACGCCGTACTGATCCGCCACCTTCACATCGTGCACGGCGGTCGCGCAGCGAATGAGGGCCTTGCTGGGGACGCAGCCATAATTCAGGCAGTCGCCGCCCATGAAACGGCGCTCGATGAGGGCGACCTTGGCCCCGAGACCGGCCGCACCGGCCGCGGTGACCAGGCCCGCGGTGCCCGCGCCGATCACCACGAGGTTGTAAGGGTTATCCGGTTCCGGATTGGTCCAGGATTCCGGATGGGTGTTTTCGACAAGCAGGTTGTTGTGTTCGTCCCGCGGATGGATGGTTACGGACATGCTGTTTTCAGGGTTAATCGATGGACGCAGGCGCCGGTTTTGCCGGCATTTTTCGCTTCAAGAGCCCAGGCAGAAAACTCAGCCCGACAAATACGATGCCCGCGACGCCCAGGTAAATAAGCGTCTTGGTCATATCCCCTTCCCCGCCGATGAGGGATCCACTGGCGAAGACATAGGCGATGGTGCCGGGCAGCATGAAGATCCAGGAGACCAGGACGTAGGTGAGAAAGTTGACCTTGGTCAGGCCGTAGGCGTAGTTCTGCAGGTTGAACGGAAAGAGCGGAACCAGGCGGGTGAGCATGACCATGCGCCAACCGTTCGCATCCACTCCATCATCGATTTTCTTGAACACCGGGTTCTTGCTCGCCCAGGCCTCCACCATCGGTCGCATCGCGTAACGCGCGATGAGAAAAGCAAGCGAAGCGCCGATGGTCGAGGCGATCGACACGAGGATGGTACCTTTCACCGGTCCGAATACCCCCGCGATCAGGGTGATTGCCAGGCCGGGAATGAAGAAAATAACCGCGACAATATAGACCGCCACGTAGACCACCGGCCCCCAGATACCAAAGCCCTCGATCCACTCGGACAGTTTCCCGATGTTCTCTTTCGAGAAGTAATCGAAAACCCCGAAGTGGTTTAACCCGAGGGCGATTCCAGCAATGAGGCCCACGATGAGGACGGGCTTGGCGAAGTGGGTTTTCTTCGGTGCCGGTGTTTCTATTGGATCCATGGGAAGGTGCTGCTGGGTCGCGTGATTGATGAGCTGTTTACAAGATACCTGAAGCGATGCGCACCCAACAAGGTTTCAATAACATCCCCTGGCCATGGGGTCCCTACGTTTCGCGTACGGTCTCGTCTGCGAGCGAATCCTGTCACCCGGCGGCACGGCCGATCTGCCAACCAGGATAACGAAAGATGCCATCCCCTTATCGCAACTTGGCCAGCAGTTTTTCCATTGGGAAATATTTTCCCGGACAGACGGTTGGCTTCACGTTCAGCTTGCGATGCGGCATGATCATGCCCTTGCGAATACCGGTGCGGGTCTGCAGCCAGGCAAGCAGGGCTTCCAGGCTTTTCATCTGCTTGGCCGTGGGCGCCCCTTTCTCGAAATTGCCGACGAGACAGATCCCGATGGTGATGTTGTTCTGCCACTCGGAGAAAAGATGCCCTCCTTTTATCTGCTGTTTCCAGCGATTGCCTATGCCGATGGTCCCGTCCCCCATGTTCCGCCCGTTACCGATCACGAAATGGTAGGCCAGCCCATTGGTCATGCGGCGCTGTTCCTTGTGATAACGATCCATGGACTCCAAGCTGCCCTGGGTGGTCGCGCTGTGGTGGATGGCGATGAACTTCCAGCGACTGCTGACGGGAAATTTGACGAGCTGGGCGCGCACATCGGCGGCCATCGTGGGCGGCACATATACAGGCCGGGCAGGCGTGCCGGGGGATGCATTCATCTTGAGGGGAATCTTCAACACCTGGCCGATCTTCAGCTTGTTCGGCGCGGTCAAGGCATTGTAGCGGATGAGATGGTCGACCCCGATGCCATGGGCCTGGGCGATCTCGCTGATCGTATCGCCCGATTTCACCGTATAGACCTCGAACTGCTTGGGTACGGACAGGGTGGATCCCGCCCGGATTTTCTTGGGGTTGCCGATATTGTTCAGGCGTTTGAGCTCATCCACGCTGGTATTGAAGCGGCTGGCAATCTCGATGAGGGTGTCATTTTTCTTGATGACGTAGACCCCTGGATCCTGAGCCTGAGCGGCGACTGGTCGTGCGCAGGTCATCGCGATGGCGAGACCTGACAACACTGCTCTGACCGTGTAGTTCATGGTAAACACTGTGGACAACCAAGCCGTTAATATTCGGTGACTTAGCGACTTATGAACAAGCATATTAACAAACCAGGCGCACATAGATCAAACACGAATTGAACACGCAACGAACGATTTTCAAGCCCCTAAACGCGCAATCTTCGGGATGATTCCGAGCGCAGGCCGAAAAGGTTCGATTCCCTACCCTGCGAGCTCGATCCGAATGCGTTCCAACTGGGATTCCAGGTCGCGAATTTCACGATTCCAGTAGGCGTCGGTGCCGAAATCGGGATCGAGTCGTTTATAGCCCCCGTCGTTGATCTGGTGGACACACCAGGCGCAGAAGTGAATGAATCGCATGGCGCGCAAGGGCTCGATGAGCTTGAGTGAAGGGTAATCAAAGGTGCGAAAATTTTCGTACCCATCCAGAAACCAATCCAGTTCCTGCTGCACATCTGCTCGATATCCGGGCAACAACATCCAGAGGTCCTGGATCGGTGGACCGACGGCCATGTCATCAAAGTCGATAAGAAAGAAACGCTCACCGGGACGATAGATGATATTGCTCGCGTGACAGTCACCATGGATGCGTACCCGGTCGCGATCCTTGAAGGCGGGCGCAAGGGTATCGATTAACTCGCCGGTGATGCGTTCATACTGATCGCGCAAACGGGGATCCGTGATCTGGCCACTGCTGAGAATACTTTCCACATGCCCGGCGGTGGCCTCTCCCGGTGACCAGATGACCCGGTCGCGTGGCTCGACCTGGCCGCCGATGGTGTGCATGCGTGCGAGCAGGCGGCCGAGTTCCATCCAGAGTTCCGTATCCGGATCCTCAAAGGTGCGCCCACCCTTGCGGTCAAAAAGGGCAAAATGCAAATCGCCGTGCAGATGCAAGGTCGCGCCTTCGGTATCCCGCAGGGGTGGAACCACCGGCACCTCGTTTTCGGCCAGGTCGAGGACGAAATCGTGTTCATCCTGGAGGGCTTCCAGGCTCCAGCGGCCGGGACGATAGAATTTGATGACGACGTGCCGTCCATCGTCTGCCTCCACCTCGTAGACACGATTGATGTACGAGGTAAGGGGGCGGCAGATATTGGTGCAGCGCTGGTCGAGGGCTTCCTCGACAAGGTTGAGCACAAGATCTGGGCTGAGTTCGTGGAAGTCCGGGGCTTCGCTCACACGGGTGCCCCCAAAGCGTACATGGCAATACCGGCCGCCACGGACGCATTGAGCGAATTGACCCGGCCGTATTGAGGAATGCCCGCCACAAAATCGGCCTTGTTCAAGATATATTGGCCGATGGATTTATCTTCGCCACCAATCACCAGGAGAAATTTTTTACCCAGCTTGCCCGGGAGTTCGGAAACCAGATGCTCCCCGGAGGCGTCCAGGGCAACAACTTGATAGTCATTTTTTGCAACCTGCTGCGCGTAGCGTACCGCGGAGCCGCTCTGGACGATGTACACATGCTCGGTGGCCCCGGCGGAGGCCTTAACCACGGAGGGATAGATGCCCGGTACCCCCCTCTGCGGGAGCAGAATGTGACGGAAGCCGAGAATCTCGGCACTGCGAATAATGGCCCCGAGATTCTGCGGATCCTCGATATTGTCCAGGAGAAGGAGGCGATCCTGCTCCCAGCAAGGCTCGATCGGGCTATAGGGATACGGCTCGGTTTCAATGAGCACACCCTGGTGTTCCTTGCTGTTACACAGGTGGAAAAGCTTGTTTTTGTCCCCAAAGCGGACTTTTACCCGGCTTTCCTCCATCCGCTCGAGGAGTTTGCGCATGCGGGGCTGATCCTGCACCTTTTCACTCATCATGGCGCGGTCCACCCGGCGTCGACCTGCACGCAGGACCTCAAACACCGGGTTTACCCCGTAGATGATATCATTCTCTGGAGACTTGGATTGCATATAAGGATAGACTATGCGCATCGAAGATTATGCAAAGCAACGCGATTTATGGAAAAGAAAAAAAGTACGATGCGGTCATGATCGTGTCCTTCGGCGGACCCGAGGGCATGGACGATGTCCGGCCGTTTCTTGACAATGTCTTGCGGGGAAAAAATATCCCGCCTGCGCGCATGGAGGCGGTGGCCCGGCACTACGAACATTTCGATGGCGTGAGCCCGCTCAATGCACAGAACCGGGAATTGAAAGCCTTGCTGGAGGCCGAGTTAAAAGCGCACGGCATCGACCTGCCGGTATACTGGGGGAACCGGAACTGGAAACCCTACCTCCGCGATACCCTGCAGGAGATGCGTGGCGACGGTATTCATCGCTGCATCAATTACTTCACCTCGGCCTACAGCTCCTATTCCGGCTGCCGGCAATACCGGGAGAACATTGAGCAGGCTGTAGAGGAGCTGGGCCTGGAAGACATGGCCTTTGGCAAGATCCGGGCATTCTACAATCACCCCAACTGGATCGAGGTAAACCGGCAGCGGGTCGCTGAGGCCCTGGCACAGATTCCCGGGGACCGGCGGGCACAAACGCGTATCGTGTATACCGCGCACAGCATTCCGACCGCGATGAGCGCAAGCTGCCACTATGTCGCCCAACTGGAAGAATCCGCACGACTGATATCCGAGGCCCTCCAACACGTACACCATGACCTGGTGTACCAAAGCCGTTCCGGCCCACCGGATATACCCTGGCTGGAGCCGGATGTCCGCGATCACCTCGCCGCGCTCAAGGCACAGGGCATACGGGACGTCGTGGTACACCCGCTGGGCTTCGTGAGTGATCACATGGAAGTGCTGTTCGACCTGGACGTGGAGGCTCGCGAACACTGCGCAAGCATCGGGCTCCACATGGAACGATCGAAGGCCGCGGGAAATCATCCCCGGGTGATTTCCATGATCCGGGAATTGATCGAGGAGCGATTGTACGATGGCGTGGAACCGAGATCCGTGGGCAGGCAAGGCCCTGCACACCCCGTCTGCCCGGGGGACTGCTGCATGCCGATACGCCGGCCTTAACCAGCGTTCGACAAACGCTTTACCGGGTTATTTTCCCGGCATTTCGATCAGCTGGTACCGTGCCTCAAAAAGTTTTTCCGGGCCGGACCCCGTCGGCTTGCTGCTCGAATCGTAATCGCTCCGGTAGGTGGCAAAGGCTTTCAGCTTGCCGGACAGGACGAGCGGGGATTCCTCATCGACGCTGGAATGCGACAAAATGTAGGCGGGCGGAAGCTTCTCCATGGTGGATTTTGACATCCGGGCTGGCAACCCGATAAAACTCACGAGGGCGTCCGCCGGTGCCTGGTCTTCCAACCAGGTGGCGAAATCCTTGCGCCAGCCCTTGGCATGGAGATATTCCTCCACATCCTCCTCCTCCGGATCCAGGTCCTCGATCGGTGGACGGTATTCCACCAGTTCCACCGTGCTTCCAAGGCCCTGGACAAGCCCCGCCCGCTCTGCCGCCATAACGGCATCCGCCTTGTAGTAATGCATGCCCGGACTCTGGACCAGGATGACCCGGGCTGAGGCTCCATCCCGGCTCACGCGCTGGCCCAGGACATGGCCGACCGCCTTATGGTAGGGGATCGGATTGCCCCCCGGAGGAAGGGGCGTCACGAAAAACCCGGCGGCGAAGACCACCAGGCCCGCTACGCCTGATCCCACGAGGGGCCATTTCCACTGCTCGCCATCCCGGCGGTAGAGAAAAAAGAAAACCAGGCAAAGAAGAACCAAAAGACCTTTAATCGCAAACAGCATCCAGGGAATTTGCCAGAGGAAGGGACGATAAATCAATAATTTTTATCCGCTTTGGACGTGAGCTGAAAGTGGTTTTTGCTATCGTTCGCGGAACATGGCCGACAAGACGACCCCCATGATGACGCAGTACCGGCAGATCAGGAACCAGCTGCCGGAGGATACGATCCTCTTTTTTCGCCTCGGCGATTTTTACGAGATGTTTTTCGATGACGCGAAGACCGCGGCGGGCATCCTCGATATCGCCCTGACGAAGCGCCATAAAGTCCCCATGTGCGGGGTTCCACACCACAGTGCCCATGGGTACCTGGCGAAGTTGATCCGGGCGGGCGTTAAAGTGGCCATCTGTGAACAAATGGAAGACCCGGCACAGGCCAAGGGCATCGTGAAGCGCGATATCACGCGCATCATCACCCCGGGTACGGTGTTGGAGGAACAAGTGCTTGAATCCGGCCGCAACAATTTCCTCGCCGGGCTGCACCAGCAGGACGGACGTTTCGGGATGGCCATGCTCGACCTGTCCACGGGTGAGTTCTGGATGGAAGAGGCAGAGAGCGCAAGTGCGGTGATGGATAACCTGGTGCGTTATGCGCCGGCGGAATGCATCGTACCGGACGACGACCACGGGGCTGAAGCCTACAGAGAAATTTTTCATGCGGGTACCGAAACCCTGCTCACGCCACATGACGAGTGGACTTTTGAATCAGACGCGGCCTATGACATCCTGATCCGCCATTTCAAGGTCCACTCGCTCGAGGGTTTTGGCTGTGAAAAGCACCGCGCGGGAACGGGGGCTGCAGGCGCAGTGCTGCATTACGTGAAGAATCAGCTGCGCAACGAGGTCGATCACATCTTCCAGGTCCGGTTAAAGAATCCGGATGACTTCATGCATCTGGATGAGGCGACCATCGCCAACCTGGAGCTGGTTCAGGGACAGAACCCCCTGGTGAAGGGGAAGGCCCCGACCCTGTTGAACCTGCTCAACACGACGCAGACCGCCATGGGCGGGCGCCTGCTCCGCGAATGGATTCTCCGGCCACGCACGGTGCTCGCGGAGATCGTCGAGCGGCATGACGCCATTGAAGCCATCCTGGCCGACCGGGCGAAATTCAGGAAACTGCGCGAAAAACTGGGGGAGATCAGAGACATGGAGCGCTTGATTGCGCGCGTGAACACGGGAAGCGGGAATGCGCGTGACCTGCAGGCAATTGCCCAGTCCCTGCAGGCCCTGCCCGCGGTAAAAACGGCGGCGGCAACCATCGAGGCAAACCGGCTCCGCACGCTTGCCGATGAGGTCAATGCCCTCCCGGAAACCTGCGAGCTGATCAAGCGGGCGATCTCCGACGAGCCCCCGATTACCATCAAGGACGGGGGATTGCTCCAGGCGGGCTATCACGCGGAGCTCGATGAATTGAGGCAGGCCGCAACCGAAGGGCGGCAGTGGCTGGCAGAATTTCAGACCCGGGAACAGGGACGCACCGGAATCAAGAACCTCAAGATTCGCTATAACAAGGTGTTTGGTTATTACATCGAGGTCTCCAAGACGAACCTCGACATGGTGCCGGAGGAATACACCCGCAAGCAAACCCTGGTGAATGCCGAGCGCTTCATTACCCCGGAGTTAAAAGAATACGAGAACAAGATTCTCGGGGCGCAGGAACGATCCGAAGAACTGGAGCACGAACTCTTCCTGGAAATTCGCTCCCAGGTGAGGGCCCAGACCCGCGTCATCCAGGACACGGCGGTGGCCGTGGCGGAGCTCGATGTCATCGCAACCCTGAGCGAACGGGCCCTAAGCCTGCACTACGCGCGACCAACAATGAACGAGGACGACCAGATCCACATTGGAGACGGTCGGCACCCGGTAATTGAACACCTGGCCGATACAGAACGCTTCGTTCCCAACGACACCCGGCTGGACGGGCTGGAAAACCAGTTGATCCTGATTACCGGCCCGAACATGGCGGGGAAGTCGACCTACATACGCCAGGTGGCGTTGATTGTTATCATGGCGCAAATCGGAAGCTACGTTCCCGCCTCGGACTGCTCGGTGGGCATCGTTGACCGCTTATTTACGCGGGTGGGGGCAAGCGATGACCTCGCGCGAGGGCGCAGTACCTTCATGGTCGAGATGCAGGAGACCGCCAACATCCTGAACAACGCCACCCCGAAGAGCCTGATCATCCTGGACGAGATTGGGCGCGGGACCAGCACCTTTGATGGAATCAGTATTGCCTGGGCGGTGGCGGAGCACCTGCACAACCATACAACCGTGAAAGCAAAAACGCTGTTTGCTACCCACTATCACGAGCTTACGGAACTTGAACGCACGCTTCCCGGGGTGAAGAACTACAACGTGCTGGTGAAGGAAAGCGGGGACCGCATTCGCTTTATGCGCAAAATCGTTCCGGGATCGGCAGACAAGAGCTACGGCATCCAGGTAGGGCGCCTCGCGGGCCTCCCGGATTCGGTCGTGGCCCGAGCGAAGGAGATCCTGAAAAACCTGGAGGAAGGGGAACTGAACGAGGCGGGGCAGCCACAACTGGCGAAAAAGCGACCGCGCAAGGGGAAATCTGACAAGGACCAGATGTCGCTGTTTGGTTAAAGCGACCGGGCGGGATATCCGGCGGATGGCCATACCGCGGCTTCACCATCCACCGGCCATGCTGTGTGGCTCCCCATTTCCCCCGCCGCACCGGCCCGGATTTCTTGACATACGGAACCCTGCACATAGATTGTGCGCATGAACAATGAGGTCTGGAAAAGTTTTGAGGACAACACCCTTACACACAGTGCTGCGCACTATTTGATGACGATCAAGGGTCTGCTGGAGGATCATGGATACGCGCGGGTGACCGACATTGCCAAGCGCCTGAACATCACACGAGGCAGCTGCTCCATCAGCCTGAAGCCACTGAAGAAGCGCGAACTGGTGGTCGAAGATGAGAACCGCTTCCTGCAATTGTCCGAGGAAGGGCGACGCCTGGCGGAGATGATCGAGTTAAACGACGAACTGCTGGAGAGTTTGTTCAAAGACGTGCTGGGCGTGAGTGCAGACCAGGCTGAGGTCGATGCGTGCAAGATCGAACACCTCTTGAGCATCGAATCGAGTGTAAAGTTGGCGAACTTCATCAAGTCCTGGAAAGAAAACCACGTTGCCTCCAATGCACTAAAGAAACAGACGGACGAGGCGCAACTGAACTGCAATCACGATGTAGACAATTGCTCGTTGTGCCAGTCGGTCTGCTTGACCGACTCGCTCTCCGACAAATGAGAAACGAAGCGGGCTCCGGTTAAGCCCGCAAGCACCGACGGCTATCAAGGCTTGGGCGTTGCGAGGTAAACCTCTGATTTGTCCTCATTGTCGGCCTGCCAGATAATGCGGCCACCGGATGTATATGGATTCTTGTCCTCCACGAATTCATCATTGGTGAGCTGCACCGCCGTATCTTTATCCCAATCCCATACAAATATTTCCGCGTCCCAGTTGTCGTAGTAACCCATCCAGGTCAACACGCCATCGCGAATCATCGGGTTCACGTCATCGTATAAATTACTGGTCAGCTTCTTCATCGACCCCAGTTTCTTGCCCGCATCATCTGTACCACGATTTGCGTATCGGTCGTAGAGGTAGATTTCGAAGTCATCCCCGTCGAAGCCCTGCCAGACGACCTTGCCGTCGAAGACGCAGGGGTTGAAATCGTCATCCACGTTATTGCTGATTTGCTTCAAGGTGCCCGCTTCACCCTCCGCCCCGGGCTCATAAACGAAAATTTCGGCCTCAATAGTCGGGTAGCCTTCCCAGGCGATCATGCCGTCCCAGATGACCGGAGATACGTCATCATAACTGTTGCTCGTGATTTGCGAAACCCCGCGCTTATCGGCGTTCCAATGGTAGATCTCGTAGTCGTTTCCATCCCAACCGTACCAGGTGATATCCTTGCCGTGGACCTTGGGAGCCATGTCGTAATAAAAATTCGTCGTAAGCTGGAAGCGCTCCGTCCCGACCATCGCCATGATTTCATAACCGAATGGGAAGGCCTTGGATTTCTGCCAGGTCACCACGTCACCCCAGAAGCTCGGGCCCAGGTCGTTGCGCTGATCGTGGGTGATCCACTCAATCTTTTCCTCGCCAAGGGTCCATTGACACAGCTCGTGGAACGTGATCGTGCGGCGGCGTTCTTTACCGCTTGAGTCGGAAGCATACGGCGCGCTCTTCTCCCGAATCGCATAGGGGTTTGCTTCACTGATTTTCTTATCCAGCTTGAAGGGGCCGGCAAGCACTGCATTATTGCTCACGGCTGAAGTAAGCTTGTTGGTGTCGTTCGGATCGCGCAGGTATTCGAATACGTTGGTCTTCGCCCCTTCGGGACGGACATAAACGGACCCGTACTGCCAGAAGCTGGTGTAGGGACCGGAGAAACCCTGGCCCTCAGGAAAAAGGTTGAAATCACCTTTCTGCCCCTTGGCCATGAGCAAATTGGAGCTGGTATAAAACGCCGGGAGTTCCGGGTAACCCGAATCACGCAGATCATCCGGCACTTCCCGCAGAATCCAGGTCGTCTTATGATTGACGTCAACGGGGTTCCGGGTCGTCTGCCAGATGATGGTGTTCTCGAAAACCTGCGGGCGCATATTGGCCGCGAAACGATAGAAATTCTTTTTGGTTATACTCTCAGTAACACCATTAAAGTGATAGAATATATCCGACCTTCGCCCTTCCCCCGCCGGACCTTCCCCGTGGGCATGCCAGGTCGCAAGTCCAGTAGAACTGACAATCGGGTCGCGATTAACCAGTTCGGTATCGGCGACCTGCTTTATGTCATATTCCACCGCCGAGGCCACTCCGCTGCTGCAAAGCACCATCGCAAACAGACCAGATCTCTTTCCAAATAATTTCATAAGCCAGCCTGAGTTTCACCACCGGAGCTACACCGGGAGGCCCTCAGCCTTATACGGTTGAAATGCGTACAAGGCACACGACATCCGGGAATCCACTATACCCCACTCATCCTCGCCCTGGCAATAATCCTGCGAACCTGATTTACCGGCCTGATGCGCCACGCTCCGAATCGCTCACGGAACACCGGTGTGGTACTTTATCGCGTCCTCCACGGAGGGTGCTGCAATCGGCCAGTTGGGACCCCAGCGGTGATCCTCACTCCAATAATGCGAGCCCTTGTGGGTACGCATCTCCGCATCCACCAGTCGCGGATCCTTTTTCTCTTCAATACTACCTGCCATCCGGCGCAGGTCGCGGCCCAGGCGCTCCAGGGATTTGAGCAGGGCATTGTTCATAACCCGTCCATACAACAAGTCCACGCGCACAATATTTTCCTCCTGGCGAAGGAGGGCCTTTTCAGAGGTGACCACCATCTCACGGGCCCACCAGCTCTCGAGATACGGTCCCCAGGAGCGCTCCTTGATCACGCCGCCAAATTTGGTTTGCAGGATGGCCTCCGCGGCCATTTTCATGTCCCTCGCGACAGATACCGTGTGCCTCGCCGAAGTCGGATTCGAGCACAGGAGGAGGATCTCGGTGTCTCCCCGTTGTTTTTGCATGGAACCCTTTATGATTACCGTCTGGATGTGATGGCGTAACTGCGGGGGCAGCAATCGACGGGGATTGGGGATGACCATCGTGTAGTAGTACGGCGTGTCGATCGCCTCCAGCATGAGGTCCACCTCTCCCGTCAACAAGGAGTCGAGCAGGGCCGTCTGGAAGTCCTCATCTTCAGCCTGATCAGCATAATAGACGATATCGCGTCCGAGAAAACCGATAATGGTATTACCGGTATTATACAGGTTTCGATCGAGCAGATGCTTGAAGTAGCCATCCCGATAGAAACCCGGACGGCGGCGGCCGACCTTGTAATCGCCAATCACGTGGGTGGCCAGGTTCTTGACCTCCTCATTTTCGTTGATTCGGTAGGTCACCAGCATGGCGGAAACTTTTTCAAGGCGAAGCTGCGATGTATTCTCAAGCCCCGAGCGAATCACTTCATGCAGCTTTTTCAACAGCTCCGGATTGTCGCCAAAGACCGCTTTAAGATAGGAACTCTGGAAAGCCTGGGCCGCCGGTATCGACCCCACGCTCCCGCCCTCATCAACCAGGTACCGGATATGCTCCCGGGTATCATGGACCAGGGTCATGGTCCGGTAAATCCTGTAAGCAAACAGCGAGCTGACCAGCGACAGCAGCAGCGCCAGGCACAGGCAAATTTGCAGTGTGTGCTTTCTCTTCATCCTGGGGGGAGGGAAGTTAACCCGTTTTCTATATACCTATCAAGCATAACTACCCTATAATGCATGAACTGTTGAGAACGAGTGCCATATAATACATTATTAACATCCGGAATGATAAAATAAAGATCCTTTCTTCTTAACAAACCCCCCACAAATCCATTTAGATTGTACGGCTATAATCGGTCGATTTCCGGGCCGGGCTTGTTAACAAGCCGAACGGAAGTCCTAACGTGTCAACCGGAGCTATGTTGGATGAAGAGACTATTAATTTTTACGCCCCTTATTCTCCTGACGATCGGACTGGCAGGTTGTGTACACCCTGCGAAGAAGCTCAAGAATCTGGATTTAGGCATGACTAAAACGGACGTGCTTGACCAGATGGGCAAACCGTACTCCGTGCGTGCCGCTAAAGTCTTTGAAGACGAGGAAACAACCGAAATTTGGGAATATTGGCCCCCATTCCTCGCGATCAACGATCAGAAGATGCACGTCATCTTTGAAAACGAGCGGGTTGTTCAATGGGGCGTAGCGGGTGACTTCACGACGGGTACTGAGCGGAACGTCAAGGAATACAGAAAGAAGAAGCCCTGACCCCTGTGGGTCACGCTTTTTCATCAGGCCCTTATCCTGAACCCCAATCCGGCTTTGCACTTATTAGAGGAATACCTGGGTAACTGCGCACGGCGCGGGTTGCTGGTGGCCCTTACCCTTGTGGTAACGGGATCGACCGCATCAGCCCAGTTCCTGAAGGTTGGGCCGGTCATTTTTAATGCCGCCCTAAACAACGCCTGGATCTTATCCTCCAATGTCAACGGGATATCAGAGGATGAAGCCAGGGAACAGGGGCTGGATCGGGAAGATTTCTACACGACGTACGGTTTCTCGATCAGCGCAACTTCGAAACTTTATCCTGACATCACCTTGAATGCCAGCACAAGCGCTAACTGGGAAGAACATTTCATCCAGGACCGGAATGCCCCGGAGACGAACTTGCCCCTCCTCGGTAATTCATCCTTCAACCTTTCACGCAGCATTGGGCATTACACCTGGAGCCTGAACCTGACCCACGCGGCCAATACCACGCGCGACAAGACGCAAGTGCCCTTCTTTGTTCCGGGAAATGAACTATTGATTCGCGACATTATCCAGAGCTCCGGCGCGACTACAAGCCTTGGCTGGAATCGCAAAGCGATCACGGCAAATTTGAATTACTCGTGGAAACAGGCGCTACACACCGAAGAATTCAGCCGGGGTGACTCGCGTTCTCAAAACTACGGAATGTCACTAACCTTTTCCCCTTGGGAACGGTTTTCCATGAACTATGGCTACACCTCCTCGAAGGCTGATCTGATCGGGAGTGAGCCCCCGGTGGATAGTGAATGGCTTCAGACCCAGTCACTATCCGCGAGCTACCGCATCCTTGAGCGCCCCTCCCTGACCTATACCGCTGGCTTTGAGAAGGAAGATGATCGCCTCGTGATCGGCACATGGGAACCGAATCACTCCTGGACGTTATCGGACGTCCGCAGCATAACCGAAACCATTGACTACACCGTCAACGCCACCTACACCTATGATGAAAACCCCGAAGAGGATGACATCAACTTTGTCTATGGGGCCAGCATCAATCACGCAGTCACCCGGAATCTCAAGCACGCCCTAAACCTGAACCGGACGCCCGTGGAAACCTTCGGCTCCACCGTCACCACGGACACCACAAGCATCGGCTACACCGCGAATCTTGCCAGCCCAATCCTCCGGGGTGCCTCGGCAAATTTCGGCGCGTTCTACTCGCGAAACGAACTGCGAGGCGAGCTCACTGGGCCCGTGGAGAAGACCATGGACTACACCGCATCCCTAA
>JAYGFS010000350.1:0-10350 GCA_046581765.1 Verrucomicrobiota bacterium | reverse complement strand
TTTCTCGAAGCAGTACCGCAATGTATTCAAGGCGAAGGGCCTCACTGCGGAGGACATCCAGTCCGTCGCAGATCTCCAGAAGATCCCTTTCACCACCAAGCAGGATTTGCTTAACACGGACGAACGACCGAAGCGCATCCGCGATTACGTGCTCGTTCCCGATAAGCAGATATTAAAGAAGCGCCCGGAAGTCTTCCTGAAAGCGCTGACCCGGGGTCGCGCGGCCGTGAAGCGCGATCTCGAGTTCGAATACCGCCCGGTATTTATGATCAGTACCACCGGGCGCTCTGCCGACTCGGTGCCTTTCCTGCTCACCCGGTACGACCTCGCCAACCTGGAGCGCGCGGGTTATGGACTTTGCGACGTATTTGGAACCGGCGAAGACCACCGGGTTCTGAATATGTTTCCTTACGCGCCGCACCTGGGCTTCTGGCAGGTGCATTATGCCTGCATGAATTACAACATTTTCGGCCTGAGTACCGGGGGCGGAAAGGTCATGGGGACGGACCGTTCGATCCAGATCATGGAGCGGATTCAACCGGAGGCGATCGTGGGCATGCCGACCTTCATGTATCACCTCCTGCGCAGGGCGGAGGCTGAAGGGAAGCGCTTTGAACGCATTGATGCGGTGATCCTCGGCGGTGATAAGGTGCCGGATGGGATGCGTAAAAAGCTGGCGGAGCTTTGTGCGGAATTGGGCAGCCCGAATGCGCGTGTCATGGCGACCTATGGGTTCACCGAGGCCCGGATGGCCTGGGGCGAATGCGGTCCGGCAACCGGCTATCACATCATACCCGACCTGGCCTATATCGAGATCATCGACCCGGCGACCGGGAAAGTCGTCGAGGACGGGAAACCCGGCGAGATCGTCTTTACCGCGCTCGATGGACGCGGGTCACTGGTCCTGCGTTACCGCACGGGAGATTTCATCGATGGCGGACTGGTTTACGGAGAATGCCCCCATTGCGGTCGAAACGTACCGCGCCTGGTCGGGAAGATCGGTCGTGAATCCGAAGTACGGGAGATGCGCTTCGACAAGGTGAAGGGCACCCTGGTTGACTTTAACACCCTGGAGCACCTGCTGGACGACGAGGAGGAAATCGGTACCTGGCAAATTGAACTCCGTAAGATGAACGACGATCCGCTCGATCTGGACGAACTGATTCTTCATGTGCAGGGCCGCAGCGGCGTAGACGAAATGCTCCTGTCGAATCGCTTGAACCAAAAGTTCAAGGCAGCCACCAACATGCATCCCAACCGGATCGAGTATCATTCGCTGGAGGCCTTGAGCCGGATGCAGGGACTCGGGGTAGAGATGAAGGAGCAACGCCTGGTGGACAACCGGGTGAAGACGAACGGAAGCCCCAAATGATGGCGGACAAGCAGCGCCTGGTGATCGTTGACGGGGTCCGCACGCCCTTCTCGCGCATGGGTACCGTGTTGGCTCACCTCGGTGCCGACGAGCTCGGCCGCATGGCGGTACAGGCCCTGCTCGCCCGTACCGGTATCGATCCCGGCCTGGTGTCAGAAACCATCATCGGCTGTGTCGGTCAACCGGTAGACGCTGCAAACGTTGGTCGGGTAATCGCCTTGCGCGCGGGCATCCCGGAACACGTGCCCGCCATTACCGTGCATCGCAATTGCGCCTCGGGCGCGGAGGCGCTAAGCCAGGCCTACGAGAAGATGGTGGCCGGTCGCGGCGAGATATTCGTGGTTGGCGGAGCCGAATCGATGTCCCAATATCCACTGGCCTATTCCTACGAAACCGTGTTGAAGTTCGGCCGCTTGATGAAGGCCAAGTCTGCCGCCGCCAAGCTGAAAGCCTTTCTTGGTTTTCGCTTTCCCGATTTCTTTAACCCCCGGGTCGCCTTGAAGCTCGGCCTCAGCGACCCGGTATGTGGGCTCAACATGGGCCAGACGGCAGAGTTGGTCGGACGGGAGCAGGGGATCACCCGTGAAGCCCAGGATGCCTTTGCCGCGGCATCCCATGTGAAAGCCCTCGCGGCCCGCGATTGTTTCGCGGAAGAAATCGCTCCCGCCTACATCCCCCCGGCTTACACGAGCGTGATGACCGAGGACAACGGCCCGCGCGAAGATTCCGTACCCGAGAAACTCGCGAAGCTTCGCACGGTTTTTGAACGGGGCACCGGAACGGTAACCGCGGGAAATGCATCCCAGCTCACGGACGGCGCGGTTGCCTTGCTGGTGATGTCAGAGGCCAAGGCGAATGAACTGGGCTATGAGCCGCTGGGATTCCTCGCCGCTTACGCCTACGCGGCCAACGACCCGGCCCGCATGGGCCTGGGACCGGTCTTCGCGATCCATGCCGCGGAACAGCTAAGCGGTTATTCGGTCGACGATGCGGACCTGATCGAGATTAACGAGGCCTTTGCGGCCCAGGTGCTCGCTTGTTTGCGCTGCTCAGCCTCTGAAGACTTTGCCCGCACCTACCTCAAACGTAAAACCCCGGTAGGGGAGATCCCGATGGAAAAATTGAATGTCAACGGCGGGTCTATCGCCCTGGGGCACCCGGTGGGTGCCACCGGTGCGCGCCTGGTCTTGACCAGCCTGCTGGAGCTCAGGCGGCGCGATGCGAAGCGGGCAGTGGTTAGCGCCTGCGTGGGTGGCGGACAGGGCATGGCCCTCTGGCTGGAGCGATTTTAACATGAGCCACCACATCCAATACCGCCTCAACGAGGATCGGGTCGGGATCCTGAGCTTTGATCGCGAAGGCAGTTCGGCGAACATCTTCGATCACGATACCTTGGGAGAACTCGCTGCACACCTGGATACCATTGAGGCGGATACAGAGCTCCGGGGCCTGATCCTGGTCAGTGCGAAGGAAAAAATATTCATCGCCGGCGCGGATATCAATGCCTTTTCCCAGGTGGAGGATCCGGAAGCGTTGCGCGAGATCGCGCGTGCGGGCCAGGAAACCTTCGCCCGAATCAGTGACCTCAAGATCCCGACCGTCGCGGCCATTCATGGGCAGGCGCTCGGCGGGGGTTGCGAAATTGCGCTGGCATGCGATTACCGCCTGGCATCGGACAGCCGGGATACGAAAATCGGCTTGCCGGAAGTCACCCTCGGGATTCTGCCCGCCTGGGGTGACTCGTATCGACTGCCGCGACTCATCGGATTGCCCAATGCACTCGACATGATCCTCGCGGGTAAGCGGGTCGCCGCCTACCCGGCGAAGAAGAAAGGGCTGGTCGACCAGTTATGCCCCCGCGAGCATTTTATCCGTATCGCGACCGAGTGGATCGGGAAGGGGAAGCCGCAGCGTAAACGCGACTGGAAGACAAGTAACCCCCTGGCGAGGATGATCATCCGCAGCAGGGTGCGCCCCATGTTGCAGAAGAAGACAAACGGCCATTATCCGGCACCCTTCAAGGCCCTGGAGGTTTGCTTGAAGGCCATCTCCGCGGATCGCGCCACCGCGTTTAAGTTGGAACAGGATGCCCTGGTTGAGTTGCTGCTGACCGATGTCTGCCAGCATCTCGTGCGCCTTTTCTTTCTCCAGGAACGTGCGCGGAAAATTTCGGTTTACGAGGGTGACGTCGCCCCCACCGATACGGTTGGGGTCATCGGTGCCGGGGTGATGGGTGCCGGGATCGCCCAGTGGTCTGCGGCGCGCGGGAATCGGGTCATCCTCAAGGACATCAACCCGGAGGCCTTGCAGAAAGGCATGGCCGCGATAGGAAAGGTCTTCACGGGGGCGGTGCAACGGCACGTGTTTACCCGGACGGAAGCGCAGGCTGCCCTGGATCGTATCTTTCCCACCGCGGTGGAGGTGCCGTTCAAGGACGTGGACATCATCATTGAAGCCGCGACCGAGAATATGGACCTGAAGAAAAAGATCTTCGCCAGCCTGGACGCGGCCGTCGGCCCGGATACCGTTTTGGCCACGAATACCTCGGCGCTCTCCATCACGGAGTTGGCGGAGACAACGTCCGATCCCGGCCGCGTGGTCGGTATTCACTATTTCAACCCCGTGCACAAGATGCAGCTGGTCGAAGTGGTTCGCGGCAGGCAAACGCGCCCGGAGGTCCTGCAGCGTGCGCTGGCCTTCGTGCAGCAGAGTGGAAAACTTCCGGTCGTGGTCAATGACAGCCCGGGCTTCCTGGTGAACCGGATCCTCATTCCGTACCTGATGGAAGCCGGCGCCTTGTTCGAGGCGGGTGCGGATCCGAAGGCCATTGATGGCGCGATGCTCGACTTCGGTATGCCGATGGGGCCCTTGCGCTTGATCGACGAGGTCGGCATCGACGTCGCCCACCATGTCGCGACATTTTTTGCCGAGACCTTCGGCGATCGCATGCCGATGCCGGAGAGCCTGAACCAGCTCCTGGAAGCCGGCTTGCTCGGTCGCAAGAACGGGAAGGGTTTTTTCCTCTACAGCGGCAAGGGGGAGCCGCAGGTGAATCCGGAGGCCCTGGCCTTTGTCAAGACGGCGGAGCACCGGGGCACGAGCCGCGAGCTCCTTGAGGAGCGCATGTTGAACAAGATGCTGGTCGAATCCCGGATGTGCCTGGAAGAAGGCGTGGTTGAATCCGCTGACGATATTGATTTCGCCATGATCTTCGGCGCCGGGTTTGCCCCCTTCCGCGGCGGGCCGATGCAGGTTGACAAGCAGGTAGAAAGGACAGGCACATGAAACACCCACGCGAAGATGAAGCGCCGGACAAGCACAGGGTTTCCGCGAAGGACGCGGCTTCCGGGGCACCGGTCCCTCGTGCCGAGGAGGAGATGGTCATCGATACCTCCGGCATGTCGGAAGGCAAGCGCGCCGCGCTCGAAATGGCCGAGGCTTCGCGCGACCGGTATGACGTGCGTGACTCCTTCGTCGGATCCCTGTTCATGGGCCGCTTTCCCTGGAAGAAGCTGCATCCCTATCCCTTCCAGTCGGAAGCCGACAAGGCGAAGGGCGATGTGTTCCTGGACGAACTGAAAACCTTCCTGGACGAGCAGGTCGACCCCGATGAAATCGATGCGTCGGGCGAAATTCCCGACCGGGTGATTGAGGGCCTGGCCCGCTTGGGTGCCTTCGGGATCAAGATCAAGACGGAATACAGCGGGCTGGGCCTCTCGCAGGTCAATTACTGCCGGACGGCCAACCTGCTTGGCGGTTTTGACGCAAACCTGGCCGCGCTGGTTTCCGCTCACCAGTCCATCGGGGTTCCCCAGCCCTTGATCTTGTTCGGTACGGAGGAGCAGAAACGGAAATACCTGCCCCGGGTCGCGACCGGAACGATTTCTGCGTTTGCGCTTACGGAGTTCGAGGCCGGTTCCGATCCTGCGAAGATGACCACGACGGCCGACCCGACGGCCGACGGGGAGCACTTTGTCATCAACGGGACCAAGCTCTGGTGTACGAACGGCCTCAAGGCCGGGGTCCTGGTGGTCATGGCCGGTACGCCGGCGAAGATCATTCGGGGCAAGGAGCGGAGCCAGATTACCGCGTTCATTGTCGACATGGACACGCCGGGAATCCAGATTGAGCATCGGTGCCATTTCATGGGGCTACGGGCCCTGTACAACGCCGTTATCTCCTTCACGGATGTCAAGGTCCCGCGCGAGAATATCATCCTCGCCGAGAGCAAGGGACTCCGGGTCGCCCTGACCACCTTGAACACCGGCCGCCTCACCCTGCCCGCCGCGGTGAACGGTGGGTCGAAGGCCTGTATGGAAATCGTGAAGAACTGGTCGAATGAACGCGTGCAATGGGGTTCGCCGATCGGCCACCACGCAGCGATTGCGGATAAGATTGCCAAGATGGCCGCGAACATTCTCGCGACGGATGCGATGACCTATTACACGGCCTCCCTGGTCGATCGCAAGGTGGGCGACATCCGGCTTGAAGCCGCGATGTGCAAGCTGTTCGGATCCGAGGTCGGTTGGAAAATCGTGGACGAGACGATGCAGATTCGCGGGGGCCGGGGCTACGAAACGGCCCATTCCATGGAAAACCGCGGCGAAGAAGCCATTGGCGTGGAACGCATGTTCCGCGATTGCCGGATCAACATGATTTTTGAGGGGTCCAGTGAAATCATGCGCCTGTTCATCGCCCGCGAAGCCCTTGATCCGCATCTCAAGGCCGCAAAGGACGTGATGAACAGCAAGAACTCCATCGGTAAACGGCTTAGGGGTGCCTTCGGCGCACTGGGCTTCTATGCCGGATGGTATCCCCCGCTTTGGCTGCCGGCGTTCGTGAGCACCAGTGGTTTGCCGGATCCGCTCAAGAAGCACGTTCGCTTCGCTGCGCGGGCCAGCAAGCGGCTGGCGCGAACGCTCTTTCACTCCATGGTCAAGCATGGTCCAAGGCTCGAGCGCGAACAGATGGTCCTCGCTCACCTGGTGGACATCGGCACCGAGTTATTTGCGATCAGTTCCGTAAGCGCCTATGCGCGAGGGGATGACGTGGCCTGCGCCGACTACTTTTGCCGCGAAGCCCGCTTGCGGATAGCCGAACACTTCCGGGCGCTCAGGCAAAACAACTATCGCCGGGGGTATACCTTGGCGCGATCAATCCTGGCGGAGGACTAAGGACCGGGCCGCGACCCGCCTCCACCGCCGCGACCCAGGGCACCATGCATTAATACCTTGATTTTATCCGCCTGCCCGCGTCTTCTCCCGGCATGTCTATCAAAGTTTCTGACTTGAAGAAGAGTTCGATCATCGCCATCCACGGGGTACCCCACACGGTGGTCAGCATCCATGTCCAGACGCCCTCGGCGCGGGGGGGCAGCAGCTTGTACAAGATCCGTTTCCGCAATGTCACGACCGGGAACAAGGTGGACCAGACCTTCAAGGGTGACGATCCCCTGGAGAAGATTGACCTGTATCGCCGGGAGGTCCAGTACCTGTACAAGGATGGGGACAACTACGCCTTCATGGATATCGAGGATTACAGCCAGTTCGAGTTAAAGGAGCACGAGATAGAAGATGCGATCCCGTACCTGGTTGAGGACATGGAGGGGATCATCGTCTTGCTCTCGGATGGCAAGGTGCTCGGTATCCAGATGCCGGATACCGTGGAGTTACAGATCGTGGAGACCGATCCGTCCATCAAGGGGGCGTCGGCGACGGCCCGGTCCAAGCCGGCGACCCTGGTGACGGGCTTGATCGTGCAGGTGCCGGAGTACATTTCCCCGGACGACGTGATCAAGGTTGACACGCGGACGAATCAGTTTGTCGCGCGCGCGTAGGTGGGAGGGGCCTGCTTGGGGTGGAGACGTACTTCGCTCCTCCTCAACGAACGCGGAAGGCAAGGGTCGTGGTCTCTCCAGCCTGCGACACGCACCGGGCCTCGAAGCGGCCACGCTCGACCGGCCATTCGATCGTGCCCGCGTGACAGCCGAGGCTTTCCCCGTTCATGAACCAGTACACCGGCTCATCGGACGCGGCTTCCAGGTTCAGCGTCTGGCCGGGCGCATAATGGATGACCGCGCCCGGGGCGGGGGAGAGGATACGCAAGGGGCGGGTATGTTCGCGCCCGCAGCTGCAGGGTTCGTGGGGGGACTGGTCTCGAATATAGAGTTCGACGATCTGCTTCGCGCACGCGGTGGCAACCGGCTTGCCGCTGCGTACGCACACGGAACGTTCCCCGACCTCTTCGGGTCGGCTGTACCAGGGGCCATTCCCCTCCGGGTAAAGTGCGCGCAGGAGATCCGAGGCGAGGGGTGCGGCCGCCCGGCTGCCGATCAAGCTCGCCGCGGGGGTGTTGTCCGAATTCCCGATCCAGACCCCGATCACGTATTCCGGGTTATAGGCCACGGTCCAGGCATCCCGGTATCCGTTTGAGGTGCCGGTCTTCCACGCGGCCCTGGGCAGGACGACATCTGCGGCATGGCCGCTCCAGGCCATGGCCCGTTCGTCACCGGCGAGTATCTCGGAGACCAGGTAGCAGGTCGCGGGCGAGAACATGGGCGTGCCGGCTGCGGATCCTTCCTCGAGGAATCGCAGCGGCGCATAGGTGCCGCCACGGGCGAGGCAGGCATAGGCGTTGGCCAGCTCGAGCAGGGACACCTCCGCCGTGCCGAGTGCGAGGCTGATCCCGTAATGCGCGGCGGGCTGGTCCAGGGAATGGAATCCAAGGTTTCTCAGCTGATCATAGAAGCGATCCAGGCCGAGTTGTTTCACCAGGTGCAGGAAGGGAATGTTCAGGGAGCGCACGAGGGCCTCGCGCAGGTCGACCGTCCCCGCAAATCGGCGGTCGAAATTGGAAGGCCGGTAATCCCGGTATACCAGCGGGGCATCCTTGATGACGCTCGCCGGGGTGACGTATCCGGAATCGATCGCCATCGCGGCAATAAAGGGTTTCAGGGTGGAGCCCGGCGATCGCCGGGCGATCGCATGGTTGGTTTGACCGGCGTGTGACCGGTCTCGATGGTCCGGCGAGCCGACCATGGCGCGAAGCTTGCCCGTCTTGGTCTCGATGATGACGATGGCGCCGCTGTGGATGCCGCGGGTGGACAGGTGTTCGTGATGGCGGGCGAGGGTTTGCCTGGCCAGGCTTTGCAGGTCTGGATCCAGGGTGGTGTTCACCGTGCCGGAAGCGGCATGGCGCCGCAAAACCCAGTCACAGAAGTGTGGTGCGGAGCGGGGCAGGGAGTGCCGGGCGATATCCAGGTCCTGGTTCTTTGCCCTTTCCCACTGTTCCAGGCTGATCATTTCCGCTGCGTGCATGCGCTCGAGCACGTAGTCCCGGCGCTTGAGCGCGCGGTCGAGGTGGCGATCCGGTCGATAGCGGGAGGGTGATTGCGGCAGGCCCATGAGGATGGTGGCTTCACCCAGGCTGAGCATGCTCGCACTCTTCCCGAAATACCGGTGGCTCGCACTCTCGAGTCCGTATACGTTGCCGCCGAAGGGTGCCCGGTTCAGGTAGTTCAGCAGGATCTCATCCTTCTCCATCCGGGTCTCCATCTGGGTCGCCCGAAAGGCCTCGACCAGCTTGGTTTTCAGGTTGCGGGGACGCGGGGAGGACATGCGGATCACCTGGGTGGTAATCGTGGATGCACCCGTGGTCACGCGGCCGTTTTTCACATTGTATACGCTCGAGCGCCCGATGGCGATCGGGTCGACCCCGGCATGCCGGTAGAAACGCTTGTCTTCCGCGGCAACCAAGGCCTTCGCCGCCCAGGAATGGGGATCCAACTCGGTGGGCAGGCAATCCTCGTCACCGGGCCCGAGCGTGCGCCGGAGGATTTCCCCGTGCCGGTCCAGGAGCACCTGGCCGCTTGGAATGCGGCGCACGGCCGCGTCATCGAAGGGCAGGGCGAACCAGGCGATGGCCAGCGAAGCGAGGCCGATGATACCGGCAACCAGTAGGCCCTTGAGTAGCCCGTTGAAAATCTTTCGCTTCATGATCAAATGCCCGGATGGAGGGAGCTCCGGGTGTCCCTATGCACCGTGGACGGGGGCCGCTGCCCCTGGCGCCTTTCCGTTGCCCTCCGCTTGATGGCTTGCCGGGTGAGGAAGGGTCGGGCCTCCTCGGTGTCGACGAAGGGGGTGCCTTCGGCTGCCGGTGGCGTGTAGGTCCCCTCGGTCATGACCGTGATTTCTTCCAGGTTGCGGTGGCGGGAACGAATCCCCGCATCGTACATGCATTCGCCCTGCAGGGCCGGCCAGGTGTAGCGGCCGGGCGTGACGGCGCGTGCGAGGTAAAAATAGTTGACGGATTTGGAAAGCTTTTCAGGAAAGATCAGCAGGCGGTCGTCGCGCAGGTCCAGCGAGCGCGGGAGAGGGCGGTCGATCTCGCCCAGCCAGGGCATGGCTGCATTGAGATTCTTTCCCGCATTTTCGATTTCGAAACCGGCCGGAAGCAGATCCTCGATGACGAGGTTGTCCACCGCGTGATCGGTGGGATCCACCACCAGGCGGATCACGACCATTTCCCCCTGGGCGAATTGATCCCGCTCTATCCGCCTGCCCTCGACCGTGAACAGGCTGCGCCGGACACGAAGCTGCTGGTCTTCGTCCGGAAAGTCACCGCTGCTCGGAACGCCACCGGAATGTACCGCGTAGTAGAGCATGCCCGGTCCCTGGTTTGTCAGCTTCATGCCGTCCGCAATCGGTATCGGCGCGCGGTCCGTATTCCTAAAGCTGCGCCCGTCATCCAGGCTCGCGGTAAAGGTCGTCACCTTCCCCGCGCTCCGGTTCGCATACTTGCCCAGGGCGAGCAAGGCATAGGCGTTGTCCTGGGTGGAGTTGTAGCGGCCGCGCACGCGTTGGTCGTTGAGCTGTCGGGCAAGGCCGGCGACCAGAGGCGCGGTGGGTTCGATATCGAGCCAGGCGTTGAGCAACAGGGAAAGATCCCGCGTGGGGGTGTTGAGGGTACCGCTGGTCTTC
>JAYGFS010000146.1:0-4037 GCA_046581765.1 Verrucomicrobiota bacterium | reverse complement strand
TTTCTCGAGGCAGGAAGCCTTTTTCTACTATCAATTGGATCAACTGCAGGCCGTACGCAGCGGGCCCTGGAAGCTCCTGTTGCCGCTGGAAAACCCGATCCGGCCCGGTCGCGTTCACCGGGGACAGGCCCCGGGTATGTTGATCCATGTCGTGGATGATCCGGCGGGTAAAACGGACCACTATGCCGCTCACCCCGCGGTGGTTGAACGTTTATTCAAGCTGGCGGAGGAGGCGCGGCGGGAGTTGGGCGATACGAACAGGAAGGGCTCGGGCCAGCGTCCCGCCGGACGGGTGGCGGAAACGAGCGCCCGGACCTTGCCCCCGGTTGACTGAGGTGCTAGGCCCGGGGGATGAAAATATATACGTTCCTCCTGCTTTCCGGCTTTGCCTCGGCCTGTTTTTCCGCGGATCAAAACATCGTCAAGGTCTTTATGCTTGCCGGGCAATCCAATATGCAGGGCGCGGGCCGAATTGCCATGGACCCGAACAGGAATGGGGGGAAAGGGAGCCTGGAGTACCTGGTCAAGCAGGGGCCGGACAAGGAACGCTATGCCCACCTGGTGGATGCCCGGGGAGCGTGGGTGACGCGGGACGACGTGTTCATTTCCTACCTCGACCGGAAGGGAAAGCTGTCGGTCGGTTTCGGTGCACGATCGTCCGCGATCGGCCCCGAGATGCAGTTCGGTCACGTCCTGGGTGATTACTACAAGGAGCCGGTTTTGCTGGTCAAGACGGCATGGGGAGGCAAGAGCCTGGCCCGGGATTTTCGTCCCCCTGCAGCGGGGGGTGATGTCGGATCCTATTACCGGGAGATGGTCGCGCTTGCCAGGGAACTCTTGTCGGATCCCGGGGCGGCCTTTCCCGAGTTGAAGGGCCGGAAGCCGGAACTCGCAGGTTTCGCCTGGCATCAGGGCTGGAACGACGGATGCAATAGGGACATGTGCCTGGAATACGAGGCGAACCTCGGGCATTTCATTCGCGACGTGCGCAAGGAATTCGGCGTGCCGAAGCTCCCCTTCGTGATTGCGGACAGTGGATTTGGCGGACGGAATCAAAAGGTGGACCGCCGCTTGATGATCCGGCAGGCCCAGGCCGCCCCGGCCCGCTCAGCCGAGTTTAAAGGCACGGTTTTCTGTGTCGAGACGCAGGACTTCTTCCGGCCGGCGGAGGAAAGTCCATCGCGCCAGGGCTACCATTGGAATTCCAACGCGGAGACCTATTTCCTGATTGGAGACGGAATGGGAAAAGCGATGCTGCGCTTGATCAAGGGGAGTTGATCCCGCACGTGCAGAAGCCCAGGGGCGTTCACTGGGCCTTCAGTTCAAGCCGCCCGGATAGGCCCGGTTCATGTAGCCCTCGAGGTATTCGTAAAACGTGGTCATCTGGAAGGTTTCGTCCACGCGCCGGGCCTCGGTCTGGCCGGGTTCGTGAATGATCAGGGGGATGTGCTTCCACAAGCTGTCCGGCTTGGTGTCCTCATCGGTGCTGATGTATACGCCCTTGTCCGCATTCAAGCGCCAGGCGTGATCCGAGGTCGCCACGAAGAGGGTCTGCTCGTAGATGCCCCGGTCCTTGAGTTTCTGGACGAGTTGGCCGACCAGGGTGTCGAGATAGGCGAGGTTGTCAAGGTAGCCGTTCCGGTCGCGCAGGGCCTCGGAGAGATCCATGGTGGTATCGATGTGCTCTTTTTTCCCGTTCCGGTCGTAGATGAAGGGGTCGTGCGGGATGGGATAGTGGAAAATACCGACGACGGGCTTGGTCGAGCGATCCAGGATCGTCATGACGAGCTTGTGTACCGGATCGACCATGTTCCAGAAGAGCATCTCCTCGCCGCGGAGTTTCTTTCCCTCGATATGAATGCCCACGAAGCGCAAAAAGGCACCTTGGGTCTTCAGCAGTTCCACCGTGCTTGCCCAGAAGGGCAGGGTGCCCCCGACGGGCATGGTTATGCTGAAGTCCACGTCGTGCCCGAGCATGTCCGGGTAGTTCAGGTAAAAGCCGATCATCGCCTTGGTATAGCGATTGTCAAAACCGGCGAAGATGCTGGGTCCGTCAAAATCCCGCCGCTTGTAGATATCGTCATAGATTTCCTCGTATGATTTTTTAAGGAAGTCCGGGTTGCGTTGAAAAAGCAGGCGGGTCATCGCGGTGGCAGTCATCGCGCCGCCGGAACGAGCATCCGTGTAGAGGGTGCTCTCCCCGAGCAGGGCACTGAGGTGGGGCATTCCGTCCAGCACCTGGTGGTCGGGAAAGGCAACCTCGTAATCCCATTCATCGAAGATAAATACCAGCAGGTTGGGTAATGGGGTATCGGTCTTGGCCACCTGGCTATCGATGGTGTCCAGGCCCTTGAAGGTCGGTAGCTGGCTCGTCCAGTAGAGGGGGGCCGTCGCCAGCATGACCAGGATGGGGGAGGTCAGGATGTAGAAATTCCGAAAGACCTTGCCGAAAGATTGGCTGCGAAGCAGGAGGAATGGGGCGGGCAGGGCAAAGTAGTAGAGGAGCTTCAACCAGGTCTTTCCCAGGACATCGAGGACGGAATCCGGAAAGGTCCCGCTGGCGTGCAGGATGTTGATGATACTGCGCAACAGCACAAAGTAGAGGAGCCATGAAACGCCTGCCAGCAGGAAGGGTTTCAGCTTTTCCATGCGGCTTGCGATGGCATACCCCACGAGATATATCGCGAAGCAGACGGCGGCCACGATCAGGATTGCGGTGAGGATGGCTGCATGGCTGGTTGGTGACCACTGGAGCACGAAGCGATTCACCTGGTAGTAAATCTCGTAAAAGTTGGGAAGCAGGGCAACGAACGTAGGCGATCATCAGGCAGATAATGCCATTTGTAACGTGGTTCTTTGTGTTGCGGATCATACGGGATGCGCTTTGCGCAAACCAACACAGTTCTCAAGCGTATGCAAGGCGGGAATCGGAAGGACGCATCACCCGGTTCAGGGTGGATTCCCGGGCGTTCACCACTGCAGCGAAAAGCCGGCGAAGGGTCCGCTCAGCTCCACGCCTCCGGCCTTTATCCAGCGGTAGCCACCGCGGAGGCTGAGGTGCTTGATGTTCAGCATGCCGGCGAGCTCGACATCGAAGACATCGTTTTCATCAAAATCGCCCCAGGCAGGACGGAGTTCGAGGGAGAAGTACTCGGGAGCATGATACGCGATCGGCAGGGTGATGGAGGCGCCCGAGGTCTTGAAATCACCGTGCAACGTAATCGATCCGAGCCCGATATCGCATTCAATACGCGGGCCGAGGGACATGCGGTACAGGGCGTGCCACTGGCTTATCTCCAGCGAAGCGGGGTCTTCCCCATCCTCGTCGAATGCGCTGTGCTTCACTTCCAGGGCGACCGGGCCGTAACCGCCTTCGAGACGGAAGTGCAGGCTCTCGATATTCGTGTCGACGTCCTGGTAGGCAGCATCCAGGCGGATGAAGGGGATGCGCGGGGATCCTCTTTCGCGCCTGTAGTCGTAGGGCACCACGTAGTTCACGTCCTCGGGGGTAACCGCCGCGTAGCTCTCATGCCCGGCGCGCATCACGCGGTAGAAAAAGGCGTTGTGATAATGATGGTAGCCCTCCTCATGGTAGTTCGTGTCATTCTCGTCGTCCTCGCTTCGGTTCACCGAGGTGGAGGGCTTCGAGGAGGATCGACTTTTTCCGGTCGCAGAGCGTTCAAAGGACTTCAGCTTGGACTCGGCGCTAACCACGATGATGGATAAGATGTAAAGAGTTGAAGATACTATGGTTACAGCTGTTTTTATGGGGGCCATACCTGCGATTATAGGCCAAGCGGGGGGTATGTCTAATAGTCAAATCCTATAGGCTGGGCGGTTGTGCAGGTACCAGGGCTAAGAAACGGTGTTTGTTCACTTTACACCACCCCCTAAAAACGACTAAATTACATGGGGGACGGCCTGTATCTCCAGAGGCCGTCTGCGGTGCGTGATTTTTCGACGTGAAATGAAGAAAATGAAAAAAACGGAGCATTTTATCGGGGCCCTCGTTGTGGCCCTGATGCTCCTTCCGATGC
>JAYGFS010000112.1:0-4652 GCA_046581765.1 Verrucomicrobiota bacterium | reverse complement strand
CCTCGTAAGCGATGCGCAGTTCTTCCGCCTTCTTGGGATTGATAGGAAATCGCTTATCAGGCGGCACGGACACTCGTCCGCCAGGACCGGTCTGAAAGGGCGTTTTCATAGGTGTAGTCTGACAAATGTGACCGGTGAGTCAAGTTCGGTGACGTTGTCTCCGTCCGCTCCCGTCTCCCACAATCCGAGATGGCGCAGGATCTTTTCGATCACCTCCCGGTCGTCGATGAGGGCAACGATCCGCATTTCACGGCAGCAGTGGGGACAAAGCAGGGAGTCGGCTTCCCAGACTTTCTTGATGAGTTCGCGCCATTTGGGTGACGGGATCCGACGGGGTTTATGTTCGGAGACATCGATGATCTCCACGGCCTTTCCTGCGGCCTCCGACTCTTATTGATGATTTACCTGAGACGATCGGGTGGGTGAAGTGAGAAGGAGGGTTACCTATTGGCACTATGCGATATTTTGCACTTCGGCAACGCCTTTTTCAGTTCAGCCATCTGTGCCTCAGTGCGATCGAATCGCTACTTCTTATCCTTCTCTACTCATTTTCACGTACACGATAATAGACCCGATCCATCCCTGCGCCGACGGTGTCTATGTAGCTCGTCTGCAGGCCTTGCGAGGGAAGCACATCGACGAGTTCGAACCAATCGCCGGTCTGCAGGTCAAACCGGGCTTCAATCTTGTAGTTCCTACCCGGGAGGGAGTTGAAGCTGATCGTGGTCGAGGGGGTAATCCCGCCGGTATAGCTGATCGCCCCAATGGCGAGGTCGGCCGGCGGCGTCGATTCCTGATTGCTCAGGCCGTAGAGATGCCAGGAGTAGTTATTGTTCTCCTGGGTCGCGGTGATCACGAGTTCACTGGTAAGGGCGGTGAAGGTGTAGCTGATGTAATAGGCATCGTTGGCCGCGGCCATGCCGACGGAAGTGGCATCGTCTTCACTGATCGTGCCTGTGGTGTCGGCGCGGGGGCCGGCGCCGTCGGGATCGAAGACCAGATTGACGAGCCGGAGCGAACTCGCACCCCACTTTCGGACATACACTCGGGTATCGTAGGTCAGGCCCGGTGTCAGCCCGCTTAGCGTCCAGGTCGTCGTGCTGTCCGGCTCATTGTTGCCGTTGAAAAGCATATCCGTCATCAGGTTGGCGAGATTGCCGGTGACGTTGTGAGCAGCATTCCCGGGATTGTCGTTGAGGGTACCAGCGGCGACCGTGCGACTGAAATTCAAACTGCCGTTTGCCGCAGCGTTATAGGCCGCAAACTGAACCCCGTTGATCAACGCGCCCGGATTGCCCCTGCCGAAATCCAGGGCATGCGTATAGACGGTGTTGGTGTGGATCCCGGAGTCGGCATCACCGGTGATATGCACGTAGGCAAATTCCCCGGCCTCCGTGGTGCTGAAGCTCCAAGTGGCCGGTCCGGAAATGCCGGCGAAGTCGTTTCCGCTCAGGTCTACAAAGGCGCCTGCATCGATCTCTACATAATAGCCCGTAGTGGCAGCGAGGATGTTGGTTGGTTGGATGGTGGCCTCTGCGCCGGCAAAGGTAGCGGAGGCGGAGGCGATGATCTCCACGATGTTGCTATCGCTCGCGTTTCGGATGACGATATCGCCAGCGCCCTGTTGAACCGGCTCGTCAAAGGTGATGATCAACTCCACAGCAAGCGGCGCTTCGGTCGAACTGTTCGGCGGACTCAGGGTCGCCACGAGCGGAGGTGTGACATCCGGATCAGCGGTGCGGAAGGTCCAGCTTCCGTCATTGGAGATGCCCGGGAATAAGCTGCTGAAGCGGTTAGCGATGGCATTCGTGTCGATCAGGATGACGTAGTCTTTCAGCGGAACAAGATTCGTATTTGGATCGATGGTTAAAGTCTTCTGGTCCACCGATACCTGAGGATCACCCGCCGGAATCACCGTGCTTATTCCGTCGGTGACATTACTGATGGTGATGTTGCCGGGACCGGTCGCGATAAAAGTGTCGAAGATCATCGTCAGGTTGGTGACCACGGGCACCTCCGTTGCATCATCCGGAGGATCCAGGCTGACTACGCTGGGGATGACATCCGTCAGGATTTCTTCATTGGTGAGCCCGTAGAGGTGGTAGGTGCCCCCGCCGGTCTGATTTATGTTAATGACCAGATTGGTCGACGTAGGCGTGTAGATATAGCTGAGTGCATTGACGCGGCCAGCTGTATCGAGGCGGGCGTCTAGGGCGGTGGCATCGTCCTCGTTAAAGTTCCCGCTGTCCTCTGCGCCGGCGATCCCGTCCGTGCTGAATTCGATGGACTGGTTGCGGTTGCCGCCCAGGACCCAGGCGCGGTCGTAGAGGCGGACCTCGTAGGTTTGGCCGGTGGTAAGCCCGGTGAGTTCAATCTGGCCTGCGGCGTTGTTGTAGATGAAATCCGCAACCAGGTTCCGGACCGCCCCCGGCGCGAGAAAACCATTCGCCCCCCCGTTACCCTTGTGCGAAGTGGGCAGGGTCGTGGACCCGCTGCCCACGGTTTGCGAAGTTCCTGCGATGGTCGGGAAGGGGCCGATGCCCCCATTTGCGAAGACCACCCCATTAATGGTGGCCACGGGGAACGCCGCGTTGTTACCGAAGTCGATGGCGTGCGTGTAGACCTTTGCGGTCTCAATACCCGAGTCGGCATCTGTGGTGATGGGATGGAAACTGATTCTGTGGGTGGTGAAGCTCCAGGTCGTGTTTCCGGAGATTTCGCCGAAGGGATTGGACACGGGGTCTTCGAGTGCCCCACCATCGATTTCAACGTAATAGCCTGTAATCGCATCCAGGGCATTGCTTGGCGTAATCGTGACCACCGCGCCGTTAATCAGGACGTTGCCGCCATTTACATCGATGGTTTCGACCTCTGCGCCATTGCTGAGTTTACGGATCACGATGTCGCCGCTCCCTTTCTGCACCGGTTCGTTGAAGGTGATGACGAGCTCCGTTGCCGTCAACACCCCGGCGGCACCATTCGTCGGGCTGAGGCTTGAGATCACCGGAGGTGTGAGGTCGAGCCCGGCTGTGGTGAAGGTCCAGGTTCCGTCATGGGCAAGGCCGGCAAAAGCGTTGGTGGTGACATCGACGACAGCACCGGGATCGATGAGTACCGCATACTCTTTATTCGGCAGCAGGTTCGCGTTGGGATCAATGGTCATCGTGCTTCCTGCGATGGAGACTTGTGCATCACCGACGGGAATCACGATCGCAGTAGAATCGGTAAGGTTCGAGATGGTGATGTTTCCGCTGTTCGCCGTGACGAGCTCACTGAACGTGGCGGTGAGGTTGGTGTAAACCTGCACGTCCACGGCATCATCCACGGGATTCACGGAATCAAGCGTCGGCGGACCGGGAAACACGTTGGCCACTACGCGGACGTTGTCGATCCCCATGGATTCATCGGCGACCCCCTGGTTTGTATGCGCGGCAAAACCCAGCTTGACGGTGCCGTTGGTCGTGGGCACGAAGAAGGACATCGAATGAAATTGTTCCTGCCATCCTCCGAATCCCAGCGAGGCCGACGGGGTGGAGGTCACTCCCGGATAGGTGTCGGTTTGTCCGGATCGGAAGGTTTCATCGAACACCACCACATCGTCGATAAACACTTGAAAGCGCTCCGTGTCCCATGAATCGATTTCGTAAAAATCGAAGGAGATATCCACGCTTTCCGTTTGCGGAGGGAGGGTGAAGGTCTTGAACAATTGCTGTGACGCCTGTCCTGCATGTCGCCCGAGGAAGCCCGGCGTGAAAGCGCCACCCGGATTCGAGGTCTCCACCGCATTGTTGTTCCAGTTGGTTGCTGTACCGCTGTCGAAGTTTTCGTTCGCGACGATGTTGGTGTCGGCTTGGCTTGTCAGGCAAAGCGTAGCGAGACCGAGAAGCGAGAGGCTCAAGGTGGTGACAAGCGCTGTGGGTTTTTTCATGGCGTTTTCTTTGGTCTACAGGTCTTCATGATTGATACCCTTAACCGCTTTTAAGGAGCAATAAAATACGGTTTGGGAAAACTTGTTAAACAGCCACTAACTATCCGCAATCTGCTGAATCATTTGGATGGGTTCCTGAAAACTGCCACTACGCGCGCCGCAAGTACCGACGGGCCTCCCGTCCCGTATTAAACGACAGGCATTTGGCGTGCAGAGCCTCTAAAATCAAGACCGTGCTCTGCGCTTCAAAAGGAACAAGCCCAGGCCGCCAAAGCGACGAGCTCAATCCAGGCCTGGAAGGCCAAGTCTCGTTACTCGGGCTTCCAGCATTCAGAGCTTGGACGGGAGTAGGAGTCGGATTAATGCCAGGGATTCGCTACAGGATTGCCACTCGCTTCGCTCGTTGTTCATACGCCAGCAAGCTGGCGACAAACCATTCTCCGCTCGTTCGTCGCTCCGAAACGAACCTGAGCCGCATTTCGATCGAAAGCGGCAGAAGGGAAGAAAATGGTGGGCGATACTGGATTGGCATTCCGCTAACCAGCAGTCGCACATCGCCAGCAATCGTTCGCCGCATTATTCTTCGCGTGGGGCAGCCTGTTTACGGCCGCCGTTCTCCGTGCCTTTGGTATTGAAAGGTTTTATTTTCTTGCTGACGGTTTCGGCAATCTCGTTGAGGTCGATATCCGGCAGTCCCCTGGCTCTTTGTGGCGATACGGTCGAG
>JAYGFS010000080.1:0-9431 GCA_046581765.1 Verrucomicrobiota bacterium | reverse complement strand
AAATATGCGATTTAGACGTAAAGAACTCCATCCAGAAGATTATGTCCAATAAAAAATGCTTATTTTGGGATAACTTGCTGAATAAAATAGCTACAACCTGTTTAAAATATCATTATTTAGCGCATCTTACGCAAAAATGCTCTTCTAACTAACTGAAAAATGCATATTTATGCCTAAGTACCCATAAGCCCAGATAACTTACATCCTAATACGAAGACACAGTGGACGCTGCGGCGAAGGCGATAAAAAAACCCGGCCTGATTTGCATCAGCCGGGTTTTGCAAGCGGGGTACAAATGGAATCAGCTGCAACAGCCGCCGCCTCCGCCTCCGCCGCCGCAGCACCCGCCGGATGCGTTCTGCGACTCATCGACCTCATCAGCTGTCGGGCAGCGACCGAGCTCAAAAGTAAGGCTCAGGTAGGTGGTGAGGGTCTTCTGCAGGTCTTTCATGGACTGCTGGGAATCGATAAAGCCCTTGGCGACCGGATTCGCGAGCACCGCTTCCCGATCCTGGTTAAAATCGGCGATCTCCTCGTCGGTCAGGGGCATACCAGCCTCCTGCTTCTGCTGGAGAATCCCCTGTTTATCACCCAGACCCTGGTACATTTCCTGGACTTCACTGCTGTCCATGAAGGCTTGGATCTGTGCCTGGAGTTCCTTGAACGAAGCTTGGTTGACCAGTACATTGCAGAGTTCCTTGGTCTTTTCGATGACGGGTGTTTCCGTGGCTTGGTCGAGTGTAATCATATCATTTCCCTATACAGTTAGGGTGAACATTGCGCGGAAAAAGGCATTTATCAAGCACTGGTGCTCGAAAACTGAGCCTTCGGGATGCTTTGCGCGGGAACGCTCCAGATTATGGACCATTAAGCAGCAAGGACCGGCAATTCGGGCACCGCTTCGCTTGGAACGTTCGGTCCCCTTCACCCGGATGGGATCGACCCGCGAGGCTGGGGCGAACCACGGCTGGCAGCGGGTTCAACTGCACAATCATCGGTCCGGCACGGCGATGATCAATGAACCGAAGCACCGAAGGGTGAAAAACCATGTTGACCCGGATAGCGGGCACGGGTCAGCGCAATCCAGCCAATAGCCCTATTGACCTCAACCCGGCCTTCAACAATACTCCCGCCCATGGAGCCCCCGGAGCAGAACTGTGCACAGCCATCCGTCTGGATGGTCATGGTCGGCTACAACTGCATCGAGGACACGCTTGCGGCTTTTGAAAGCCTGCAGCGAAGTACATACGGTAATCTGCACCCTATCTTCGTCGACAATGGATCGAGCGACGATTCCTACAAGATCGTGCAGGAAAAGGTCCCGAACACGGACATCATTTGGATCAAGGACAACATCGGGTTTGCCCGTGCCAACAACATCGGAATTCAGCACGCGATGAAGCGTGGGGCCGACTACGTTTTCATGATCAACAATGACGTGGAAGCCGCCCCGGACATGGTGACCCGGCTCGTCGACGCAGCAGAAGCCTCCGACAGCGTCGGCCTTGCCGTTCCCAAAATCTACTATTACGATGAGCCCAGGATCATCTGGTCAGCCGGTTGCCGCTATCGCAAATTTCCCCCGATCATCAAGCTGAACGACACCGAGGGTGAAGACGACGGTCGATTCGACGAAATGTTGCAGGTGGATTTCATTACGACCTGTGCGGTCCTGATCAAGCGCTCCGTGATCGAAGAAATCGGCCTGCTCGACCCAAATTGCTTCCTGTACTGGGAGGATTACGACCTGAGTGTGCGGGCCCGGAAAGCGGGCTTCACCCTGCACCACGTCCCGGGTGCCCACCTCTGGCACAAGGTCTCCCGCACCACCCAGAAGGGTAAACCGAACCCGGGCGTATGGAGGATCCGCGGTCGCAGCAAGGCGGTTTTTTGCCGCATGCACCCCCAATATCGCGCGATTTGCTTCCCGGGTTACCCCTTGCTCGCCAGCCTGGGATTTCTCCTCAGTGGCAAATCCAGTATCATTTCCGCCTTTTGCGCGGGCTACAAGGAGGGTAAGACAGGCCCCTTGAAGCCACTGCCCACATGGACGGATGAGTTAAGCGATTCCGGAGAGGTCATTCTAACCGTATGAAGCTCGTCGTACAGATACCCGCTTTGAATGAAGCCATGACCATCAAGGAGGTGATCGAAAGTATACCGCGCGATATTTCCGGCATCGACGAGGTCGATGTGGTCGTGGTCGATGACGGATCAACCGATGCCACCGCAGACCTGGCTCGCGAAGCCGGCGCGCAGGTGGTTCCTCACGAAAAGCCTCGTGGCGTCGGCGCTGCGTTCCGTAGCGGGATCGACAAATCCGGAGCACTCGGCGCAGATATCATCTGCACGATCGATGCCGACATGCAGTTTAACCCGGCCGATATTCCCAAATTGGTCGAGCCAATCGCCCGCGGTGAAGCCGATTTTGTCACCGCCTCCCGTTTCAAAGATCCGAAGTTGATTCCGAGCATGCCGAAGGCGAAGAAATGGGGAAACTATTTCATGGCGCGTTGGATCAGCGCCTTCACCAAGAAACGCTTTTACGATGTCAGTTGTGGATTCCGCGCCTATTCCCGGAACGCCTACCTGCGCCTGGTCCTCACCGGGGACTTTACCTACACGCACGAGACCTTCCTCTGCCTGGCCTACGCGCAGGTTCCGATGCTGGAAGTGCCGATCAAGGTGCGGGGTGAACGCGAACATGGAGAATCCCGCGTCGCGAACAATCTGTTCAAATATGGCTTCCGCACCGCCAGTATTATCCTGAAGACCTATCGGGACTACAGGCCCCTGCGATTTTTTGGCTGGTTCGCCGCGGCAAGCATAGTGTTGGGCTTCAGCTTTTTCACCTTGCTTCTCACCTGGTACATTCACGCCGGAAAATTCTTCCCCCACAAGTGGGCCGGTTTCGTCGGCGCATTTTTCACCGTGATCGGGTTGATGCTGCTGATCGTCGGCGTGGTAGCGGAAATGCTCGATCGCATGCGCGTGGCCAACGACGAGGTACTGTTCCGGGTTCGACGGATGGAACATGAACTGCAGCGCGACCGGGACCGGGAGCGCTAGTTCTCCAACCAACCCTGCTCCACCAGGGCCGGGCGGAACAGTTCATTCCCGCTGAGGTATAACTTTCGAGCGGTCTCCGCAAAGTAGCGCCCCTCCTCGATTCGACCGTCGGCGAAGGCCCAGGCGGCGTGGGCGTAGTAGAAATAGGGGGTTTTCGCATCCAGCTTGACCTTGATCACAAGGCTTCGAGCTTCCTTGGCTTTCCCGGTCAGCAGGTAACACAGGATGAGCTTGTACTCGAGCAGCTCGCGGCTCACGCTCTCATCACGAATGAGCAGGTACTGGTCCAGGGCCTTGTCGTATTTGCCCTGGAGGTAATACAGTTCGGCGAGGTTGAACAGGTACCGCCCCTGCAACGGCGCCACAAGGAGGGCCTTCTTGAAGTTGTTTTCCGCTTCGGCGAAGCTTGCACGCTTGGAGGCGACCATGCCCTTGATCGTGTAATACAACTCGTTCTTGACCTCCTTGACGAAGGCCGTTTCCAGGGCCTGCTCCGCCTGGTGGAAACGCGTTTGCTCGAGCAAGTCCTGGACCCGCGACAAATCGGGCTCAGCAAAGAGCGGTGCGCCATAAAAAAATGACAGAAGGCCTAAAATGGCCGAGTAGAAGCGGGGGGCGGCCATGGTTGGGCGGCAAGTGGAGGCGGGCCGTTCTCAGGCCTGCGGTTTAATCTTTTTGCGGATGGAGCGAATGACCAGCACCCCGATACCCAGCAGGGCGGCCGTGTTGGGTTCCGGGATGTACTCCACGACGAATTTAGCGGTGAACAAGCCCTCGGGTGGGCTTCCACCCGCACTCTGGTAAATCGTTCCCGCGGGCCCGGCCCAGATGACGTCATCGTCAGGAAGAAGATCCGGGTCACTTGCGTAGTCGATTTCCGCCCAGGCAAAGGCCTCCAGGAAATACGTTCCGCTTACCCCGGGTACCATATTCAGCAAATTCACCCCGGCATCGGTTATTTCATGCCGCTCATCACCCGGGTTGGATAGGGAGGAAAACTGATTGAAGTCCAGGGTGAGGAAATCCCCCGGCGTTTCCCCTTGTTTATACACGCGATAGCTCAAATGAGCAGTCAGTACGTTATCCCCTCCATTCTCAAAGGTGTTATTCTCGAAACCATTCAAGATGAGCCGGTCGACACCACGCACAAACGGCTTCTGGCCGACAATGTTGTTTTCGTTCAGCAGCTTCCCATTGAAACTTTCGTTCGGAGAGGTGCTCGGTCCGAGCGAGAAGTATTCGTTTCCGTTTCCGAAGTCGATGATGATGAAGGAACCACTGTCAGCGAAGAATCCGAAGCCGGCCTGCGCGGGATGCACCAGCGACATCGCGAGCGCGGTCGCTAAAAGATATGCCACTCTACCCATGAAAAAAACCTAACCCACCTCGCTTACTCGCGTCAATAGCGGGAAGCAGGAATCAACAGTAAAATACGCTAAATAAAGGGCTTACATCCTGCTTCCAGGTGATGCCGGATGCCAAGGGACTGCGGGACCCTTCACCGGAATCCCCAACCCCTTCGCCCGGCATGTTTGCGCGGTCCGGTTCTCAAGCCTGCTCGGGAACATCTTCGGCGATGAGCGTTCCAGCCCGGACCATATCGTCGAAGCGCAATAAACTTTCCCGGATGCCGGATGACAGGGAGGTGAGCGGCATCAGGGGGAAGGCCGCCAGCGCACCCGTGTCATCCAGGTCACAGGCAAAGGGATAGGGATCAGGCGCCTCGCGTATGCGCACCGTACAGGACTTTCCCAAGGCATCACAGACCGCCCGTGTGGCTTGAACAAATTCATGCGTATGCACCGTGGTACCCCGAAGGTTGAATACGCCGTAACCGTCAAACGCGGCCATCGCTGCCTCACCAAATCCCGCGCCCACATCGTTCACGAAGTGGTAGGTCTCCCGGCCATCATACGGAATGGCGTAGTCGATGCCCAGGGCGATTGCCTTGAGCGCCGTGGTCGGGGCGGAGGTATAGCCCAGGTCACGACCAGGACCGTAGGTTGTCGAGAGACGAAGGCTCACCGTCGGCACGCCCGTCTCCAGGTGAAAGGCCTGGGCTATCCCTTCCCCTGCCGTTTTCCAGTAGCCATACAGGTTGGGAGGCAGGTAGGGCTCCGACGGCAGCACCGTCGCGCCGGGATACAGGCTACGCGGCCCGTATACCGCGGAAGAACTCGCGAACACAAAGCGCCTTAAGCGATCGCCCAGGGCCGCTGCAGCTTTAAACACGTTCGCCGTACCGATGAGGTTGATATCAAGGCCGTGAAAGGGCTGCGCCTGGCAATCGGGTGTCTGTAGGCCGGCCAGGTGGATGATCTGGCTTGGCGCGTGCTCCCGGATCACGGCGCCAAGTGCCCCGGCATCCGCGATATCCCCCTGGACGATCTGGATGCCTTCCGTCGCAACCGCACTCAAACGGCCGGATGCGCCGGATCGGCTCAAGCCGATCACCTCCTCGACCCCCTGCGCGAGCAGGTAGTCGACGGTTGCCGCGCCGATGCACCCGTTGAACCCCGTGATTAAAACCTTGCTCATCCTGGCTCCTGTAAAAAACGGGGCGATCGCACGCCCCGTTTTCCAAGTGTTATCCGCGCGCTCACGCGCGCAGTTGCACGCTTAGGCGCTCGCAGCGCTGTGGGCGTCACGGACCTTGATCATGGTGTCGAGGATCGTGTTCCAGGTGGCCGGGTTTTCCAGCATCTCATTCGGGAACATGCAGCCATCCCAGCAGATGTGCCGGATGCCGCGACTTTCCGCATCCTTCAGCCAGTACTGGGAGCAGGCCGTGATATCCAACTTGCCATTCGGATCGTCTGCCGGGCAGTGCTTTCCCGTCTTGTCATGCGAACCCGCGCCATGCACGCTGCCGTCATTCTGCGCCACGTGAAAGTCGATCGTCCAGGGCCGCAGGGCATCGGTCATGGTCGTGTACGCTGCATCAAACTCCTCATCCGAATGGTCCTTGCTGAGCAGGGCATCCTCGGGCGCGTTGTAGCCCAGCATGAAGGTGTAGGAGTGCGCAAGGTCAGCCTGGAACCCGAGGGTCTCGGGCATGCCGACCTCCTCGAGCAGGTTGATCATCGTCTTCCAGCTGTGCATCCCGGCCCAGCAGATTTCGCCCTCGGCCGCGAGGCGCTCGCCGTTGTCCGCTGCGATCTGCGCCGCCTTCTTGAAGGTGTCGGCAATACGGGCGGTGTTGGTGGCCGTGTCTTCACGCCATTTCTCGACACCGAACTCGGCCGAGTCAATCCGGATGACACCCCCGTCCCGCACACCGTGTTCGTTGAATATTTTTGCAATCCGACAGGCTTTCTCAACCGCGCTGAGGAACTTGCCCGTCTGCTCGTCGTCGCCCATGGCGGAATCGCCTACGGTACCCGGCCAGACCGGAGCAACCAGGGAACCGACCTTGAAACCATGACCGGCGATTTGATCGGCAATGGCCTTCAACTCGTCATCACTGGCATCGGGATCCGTGTGCGGAAGAAAGAGGAAATAGTCGATGCCATCGAACTTTTGGCCATCGACTTCGGCGGCTGCGGTGAGCTCGAGCATGCGCGCAAGGCTGATCGGCGGCTCCTGGCCTTCCTCGTCCCCTTTGCCGACAAGCCCGGGCCACATCGCGTTATGTAATTTTAGAGCACTCATCATTCCCACCTTTTGGTTACGGTTTTGATAAATTTGAAGAAACTACCTGCCTAGTAAACACATCGAAACGGAGAATATGAACCGAAAAAATACGAATATTTTGCGGGCTTGCCGTGGGCGGGAGATTCCGCTAATCATGGGCGCTTTGGAAAATTCATCACATTTATAGGGGTACAGCAGGATGAGCATGAAAATCGAAAAATACAGTTTTGGCGTAGGCGACCGTTTTGCCCACCAGGCAAAAGCCCAGCTCAAGGCCATCCAGCTGGGGGTAGAGGCCGGCGCAGATATCGTTCCGGTCTGGAATAAATCGCACCGGGAGCATACGACCATCGGGTCCGAGCCCCCGAGCCTGCGCAGCGCGGCGGACGAGGCCGTACAGGCCCTCGGCTGGGACCGCAACTACTACGTCGATGCAGATCACATCAACCTGGACATCGTCGAAGGGTTCCTCGATTGCAGCGACTTCTTCACCATTGACGTAGCCGACTACATCGGCCAGGCGGCCGACCCGGCCGCGGTCTCCGCCTTTCTCGATCGTCACCCGGAACTGGTCGGATCCATTGAGATCCCCGGCATCGACGGGGCGATCGAAATCACCCGCGAATACGCGGAAGGCGTCGCCAACCAGTTCTTTAACGCGGTCAGCGAGGCGGGCAGGATCTACCGCCACATTGCCGAGCGCAAGGGGGAAGGCCGCTTCGTCACGGAGGTCTCCATGGACGAAACCGATGCCCCGCAGACCCCGCCGGACATGCTGATCATCCTCGCCGCCATTGCCGACGAGAAAATTCCCGTGCAGACCATTGCCCCGAAATTCACCGGACGCTTTAACAAGGGGGTCGATTACGTTGGCGACGTGGCCCGGTTCGAGAAAGAATTCAACGATGACCTGGCGGTAATCGCCCACGCGATCGCCCAGTACGGCCTGCCGGCCAATCTCAAGCTCAGCGTACACTCCGGCAGTGACAAGTTCTCGATCTATGCCCCAATCAAGCGGGCACTCAAGGCCACCGGGGCGGGATTGCACATCAAGACCGCCGGCACGACCTGGCTGGAGGAACTCATCGGTCTCGCGGAGGCGGATGGCGATGGGCTCGTCCTGGCCAGGGATGTCTACGCTCAAGCCCTGGCAAACAAGGAAGCGCTCTGCGCGCCGTATGCATCGGTCATCGACGTGGACGATGCCGCCCTGCCCTCGGCCGAGGAGGTTGCGGGCTGGACGGCCAGCCAGTACGTAAACGCCCTGCGACACGACCAGGGCTGCCCCGAATTCAACCCGAGCTTCCGCCAGCTACTGCACGTCGGCTACAAGGTCGCGGCCAAGCTGGGTGACCGGTATTTAAACATGCTCGTCGAGTGCGAGGAGTCCATCACGCGGAACGTGTGCACCAATTTGTTCGACCGGCACATCAAGCCGTTGTTTCTGGACGACTAGCCCGCCTTCGCGTGCGGCGGCACGCGCGGGTTTCAGTACGAGCAAGAGGATGAACAATGGCATTTATACACGATGATTTTCTCCTAGGCAGTGCGCCCGCGCGCAAGCTCTACCACGCATTCGCGGCAGACGAACCGATCCTCGACTACCACAACCACTTGCCGCCACAGGATGTGGCCGACAACCGACAGTTCCACGATCTGTTCGAGATCTGGCTGGAGGGTGACCATTACAAGTGGCGAGCCATGCGGGCCAATGGTACCGAGGAACGGTTATGTACCGGGAATGCGGATCCGAAAGAGAAGTTCCTCGCCTGGGCAAAGACCGTTCCGAAGACCCTTCGCAATCCGCTTTACCACTGGACGCATCTGGAGCTGAAACGCTACTTCGGCATCGATGAACTGCTATGCGAGTCCAGTGCCGAGGCGATCTGGGAGGACGCGAACGCGCAATTAGCTGCACCCGGGATGCGGACCCATGGGATCCTCCAGCAGTTCAAGGTCAAGGCCCTCTGCACCACCGATGACCCGGTCGACGACCTGGCCCATCACCAGAGGCATATGGCCGGGAAGCCCGCCTGCAACATGTATCCCGCATTCCGGCCGGACCGGGCCTTCGCCCTGGCCGACACGGAGCATTGGAATGCCTGGACCGACCAACTCGCAGCGGCCAGCGATACGGAGATCAACACCTACGCCGCATTCAAGGACGCCCTGAAAAAACGGCATGATTTTTTTCACGCACAAGGTGGACGACTGGCCGACCACGGCATGCCTTATGTCTACGCCGATTTCATCTCGGAACCCGAAGCCGCAGGCCTGTTTGACCGCGCACGCTCCGGCCAATCCGTCTCCCCGGGTGACGAAGCCAGCTTCTCGGCCAACGTCCTGCTTTACACCGGTCAACTCGACGCTGAAAAAGGCTGGACCAAGCAATTTCACCTGGGTGCGATACGCAATAACAACCGGCGCCTGTTCGAGTCCATCGGACCCGACATCGGCTGCGACTCGATGGGCGACTGGCCCCAGGCCGAAGCCATGTCGAGGTTCCTCAGCCGCCTCGACGCCGAAGGCGGCCTCCCCCGGAGCATCTTCTACAACAACAACCCGGTCGACAACTACACCTTTGCAACCATGATCGGCAACTACCAGGGCGGCGGGATCCCGGGCAAGATGCAGTTTGGCTCCGGCTGGTGGCACCTCGACCAGAAGGAAGGAATGGAAATGCAACTGAACGCGCTTTCGAATACCGGCCTGCTCGCGCGTTTCGTCGG
>JAYGFS010000652.1:0-10111 GCA_046581765.1 Verrucomicrobiota bacterium | reverse complement strand
GACGCAGCCCGACCCGTACAGCGGGGTCGAGGATATAGCCTTGGTTGTTCCCGAAGCTTCCGGGGTGCTCGTCAACGATGAGGATCCTGACATGGATCCGATTACGGCGGTGTTGGTCGATGCCCCCTTGCATGGATCGGTACTGCTGGAACCGTCAGGGGCTTTTACCTATACCCCGGAAACCAACTATTTCGGGGTGGATGTTTTTACCTACGTGGCGAATGATTCACTCGGGAATTCACCCCTCGGGGTGGTGACCATTAGCCTGGACGCCCGCAACGATGTTCCTTTTGCAAACAGCGATTCCTACATCGTTGACCTCGACCAGTTGACGAGTATTCCCGCGGTTTCCGGTGTGTTGCAGAATGATGGGGATGTTGAAGGCGACCCCTTGTCCGCCCTGTTGATGCTGGATGTGGATGTTGGCACCCTGGGGCTGGGTCCGGACGGGGCTTTCGATTATACACCACCGCCCGGTTTTGCCGGGCTTGCCCGCTTCAGTTACTCGGCGGTTGACGGGATGGCCACTTCCTCGGTTACCGAGGTTCAACTGGTGGTCAACGGGCGCCCGCTTGCAGGGAGTGATGCTTATGCGGCGGTAGAAGACCAATGGCTGACCGTGCCCTCCGGTAGCGGTCTCCTGGTCAACGACTCCGACCCGGAATCCTCGGCATTGACCGCTACCCTTGCCGGGAATGTAGGAAACGGCACGCTGACCCTTCATGCGAATGGGGCATTTTCCTATCTTCCCGATTTGGACTTCAACGGGGCCGACCAGTTTAGCTACACCGTGAGCGACGGACTCCGCGATTCGCTTCCCGCGACCGTGGTGTTGAACGTAGAAGCGGTAAATGATGCCCCGCTTGCCGTGCAGGATCGGTATATCCTGAGCGTTGGGCAATCGATTTCCGTTTTCCCGACCGAGGGCGTGCTGGCCAATGATTCGGACGTGGACAGCGCCAACCTTGTTGCCACGCTGGTCACGGATGCTCTCGGCGGGAACCTGATCCTGTTCCCGGATGGCTCCTTTTGGTATGCGCCCAACCCTTGGCTGGTTGGCTTGGATACGTTCCGTTACCGGGTGTCTGATGGCGCCTTGTATTCAGAACCGGTGTCGGTTGAACTTGAGGTTGAGCTCCCGGCAAGGTCGATGGTGATCAATGAAATCATGTACCACCCCGCGAGTGAAGACGATGCCGAGGAATATGTCGAGCTGGTCAATATCGGACAGAGCCCCATCCAGTTGCTGGATTGGACATTCACCTCCGGCATCTCGTTCTCGTTTGGCGATATAACGGTTCCGCCCGGGGGCTTTGTTGTGGTTGCGGCAGACACCAACAAGTTTATATCGACGTACGGGCCGGTGCCGAACCTGGCCGGCCCCTGGGTCGGGCGACTGGGTAACCAGGGGGAGCGCATCCGCTTGGAGGACAACGCTGGAAACGAATCAGATGACTTGACTTACAGCGATGAAGGGGACTGGGCCCTGCGCCGCAGGGGACCCAACAGCAGGGGACATACCGGGTGGATCTGGCTGGCCGAGCACGATGGTGGTGGAGGCGCGCTTGAATTGATGAATCCCGAATTATCCAACAAGCAGGGGCAGAATTGGCAGGCCGGAACGGTGAATGCACCGACACCGGGTGCAACCAATACCGCGTATACGGCAGATGGTGCCCCGATGATCATGAATGTCAGGCACGACCCGCCGATTCCGACCTCGAGTGACGAAGTTACGATCAGTGCCGAGGTGAAGGACGAGATCAGCTACGGTTTGTCGGCCCTCTTGTTCTACCGGGTGTCCACGTTGAACCCGGGGTCGTTTATCTCCCTGTCCATGGACAACAACGCGGGTGATACCTGGACTGCGGTGCTGCCTGCGCACCCGGACGGCACGGTCATGGAATTTTACCTGGCGGCGGGTGATGGCATGAACACCCGGACCTGGCCGGGTCCGACCGATGCCGGCGGCACCCAGGGGGCAAACGCCCTGTACCAGGTCGATGATGAGGTCTACACGGGCTCCCAGCCCATTTATCGCATTGTTATGTCGGTTCCGGAAGACAATGAGTTCTTGCGGGCAAATTTCAACACCCGGAGCGATGCCCTGATGAACCACACCTTCATTGCCCGGCACGGCACCGATGTGGATGTACGGTATCGCAGCGGAAACCGGGTTCGCGGTGCGGGTAGCCGCAGCCGGAATCCGATCAATCTTCGCGTTAATCTCCCTCGCGACAAGCCTTGGAATGGAGTTTCCCGGTTCAATTTGAATACCCAGTTCAGCTATCTCCAGGTGGCCGGCATGAAGTTGATGAAAGCCGGGGGCGTTTCGACGGCCGTTGATGCCTTTCCCGTCCAGGTGCGTCTCAACGGGGTCAACCGGTCCAATGACAACCAGCCCAATCGCCGCTACGGTTCGTACGTGCATCTCGAAGCCCTGGCGGCCGACTATCTTGAAGACCATTTCCCTGAGGATTCGGATGGTAATCTCTATAAAAAGAAGCGTCCGGATGTGAAGTGGCCCTATCGGAGTGGAAACATCAATTCGTACCTTTCTGATGGTTGGTCAAAATCGTCGAACAGTTCAGCAAACGACTGGGGTGATCTTGATACCTTCATGTTTGTCATGAACAATGCATCGACCGCTAATTATCTCGACGAGGTTGGGCAGGTTGTCAACGTAGAGCAGTGGACCCGTTGGTTCGCGGTCAACACCCTGCTAAACAATCGCGAAACCAATCTGAGCAGCGGTACGGATGACGACTACACGATGTATCGCGGCATGCTCGACCCTCGCTTTATGCTCGTGCCGCATGATCTCGACACCATTTTTGGGCTCGGGGATACCTCGACCAATCCGACGGATACCTTATTTCCCATGATCGACAGTGGCTTTGGTGGGCAGGCGATGCCACAACTGGTGCCTTTTATGCAAGAGCCTGCAGTGGCGCGAATGTATTACGGGGCACTTAAAGAACTGGTGCAGACGCTCTTCTCCGAGGCCGAGCTGGAGCCTTTCCTCGACAACGGCCTTGGCAACGACTGGGTGCCGCAGAACGTTATTGACCAGATGAAGGACTTTATGGATGTCCGACGTGTACACATTCTGGATACCATTCCTTCGAATCTGTCCACGACGAGCAACCTGCCGGTGGTGAGCGGTTTTCCACAGACCGATGACGCCGGGGTTTCCGGCTTGTCGGGTACCATCGATTCCGTGAACACGTACCGGGTAGCCGTGAACGGTCTCGATGCCCCCATCGACCCATACAACGGCACCTGGTCGGCACCCGGGGACCTCGTCCTGAATCCGGGTTTGCACGCCGTGGTGGTCGAGGCCTTTGGCGAGCAGGACCAATTGCTCGACACGGAGATCATTACCCTGTGGGTTGCTCTGGGTGCGGTGAATGACGTGTCGGGAACCCTGGCCGCCAACACGGTTTGGAGTGCTTCCGGCGGGCCGTACCGGGTAACGGGCGATATCCTTGTACCCGTGGGTGTTACCCTCACCATCGAACCCGGAACCACGGTTTATTTTGCTGATGGCCGACGAATTACGGTACAGGGGCGACTGCTGGCCGAGGGAACGCCTGCCCGGCGCATCCAGTTTGCCCCGGAACCCGGTAGCGGTGATACCTGGGATGGCGTTTATTTTGACCAGAGCCAGGAAGATAACCGGATGACGTACCTGGACATGGCGTATGCCTCCAGGGAGACACAGTCCATCCGGGTGGACCATTCCCGGCTGCTGGTCGACCACATGAACTGGTCGGGAACCGGGACCCTGATCCTTGACCTGGATCACCCATCGTTGCTTGTGACCGATTCAATTTTTCCAACCCTGGACGCGAGCGCATCCATCAACGGAGACGGCCTGTCCGGGTCCGGGTATTTCATTCTCAACCGGAATATCTTCGAGCATCCCACCGGGTTCAGCGATGTAATCAGGTTTACCGATGCGCATCGCCCGGGTCCCATCGTGCAGGTGTACAGCAACGTATTTTACGGGGCGACCGATGATGTACTCTTTCTTGACGGGGCGGATGCCCACATCGAGGGCAACGTGTTTACGGACGTCCATACCGACGACCCGGCCCGGGCCAACTCGTCGAACGCGATTGCGGCTGACGATGCGTCCGACCTCGTGGTGGTTCGAAATATTTTTCACGATGTGGATCACGCGCTATTGCTCCGGAATCATTCCGTCGCCAATTTTGAGAACAATACCGTGGTGGATGCGACTATCGCGGCCATCAATTTTGATGAACCCAATCGTGCGGGCGTTCCGGGTGAGGGTATTGAAATGGATGGGGTCATTTTCGCGAACAATGAATCCATTTTTGAAAACCCCTTATCGATGAACGGGGAGACCAACCCGGTGATCGTGGTCAACCGCTCTGTTTTGCCCCAGGTCCATCATGCCCTGGGGGTGGAAAACCTGGATGTGGACCCCCGCTTTGCTCCTGCGATGAACGATTTCCACCTGCTACCCGGTTCGCCTGCCGTGGGGAGGGGACCCAACGGGCTCGACATGGGTGCCTGGGTGCCGGGCGGAGCCAGTATCCATGGGGAACCGACCCCCATCACCTGGCGTACCGATGCCAGTTTGCATGTCGCGGGGCCGGGGATCGTCGCATACAAGTTCAGCCTGGACGGGGGGGGCTTCGGAGTGGAATTTCCCGTGGATACCCCTGTTTTGTTGACCGGGCTTTCCGAGGGGTCTCATGTTGTCCGCGCCGTCGGCAAAAATTCTGCCGGGCTATGGCAAAATGAAACGGACGCGCTTGTCTCTCGCACCTGGTCGGTGGACACGGCATACGCAGCAATCCTGATCCATGAGCTCCTCGCCGATAACCAGGCTGTGTTCAACCATGAGGGTACTTTTCCGGATTACATCGAATTGTGGAATAATGGACCGTCCACGGTCGACCTGGCCGGGTTGCAAATGTCGGATGAGGCCTCCACCAGCGACCCCTTCACGTTTCCTCCGGGCACCACGATACCTCCTGACGGTTACCTGGTGCTTTATGCCGCCGACCCGGATGGCACATCCGGGATTCATCTTGGATTCAGTCTTGATAATGATGGAGAAGGGGTCTTTTTGTTTGATACCCTGGCCCAGGGCGGCGGACTGCTCGACTCGGTTTCCTTTGGCATGCAGGTCCCCGATGCATCGATCGGGCGCCGGCAACCCGGGTTGGAATGGTCGTTGAACGTGGCCACGCCCGGCACGGTAAACCAGCGCGCCGCGACGGGAAACCCTTCAGGGTTAAAGCTCAATGAGTGGCTGGCCAATAACCAGCTTGTGTTTGAGGATGATTTCCTGGAACTCTTCAACCCCGATCCCTTGCCGGTGGAGCTAAGCGGATTTTTTCTCACCGATGACCTGTCCGGGGCTCCGGCAAAGCATGTCATTGCCCCCTTGAGTTTTATACCGGGTGGGGGATTTGTTTCTTTCGTGGCAAAGGGAGGGTCTGGAGTGCGTGCCAATCACCTGAATTTCAAGCTCTCCCGCCTTCTCGATGACCTTGCCGTGCTGGATACCGGAACCAATGTGATTGATGCCGTGTACTATAATGCACAAGGTGAAGATGTATCGGAGGGCCGTATTACGGACGGGGCTCCACTGTTCACCGTGTTTAGCCTCCCGACCCCGGGATTATCCAATGCCTCAACGCTGTCAAATGAGGTCGCGCTAATCAATGGCTTGCGTGTTACCGAGTTGATGTATCATCCGGCCGGGGATGAAGATGCTGAGTTTATCGAAATCCAGAACGTGGGTACCCAGTCGGTTGACCTGGCAGGCGTCGTGCTCGAGGGCGGGGTTGATTTCGAGTTTTCCGGGGGCACCCTCCTTCCCGGTGCGTACATCGTGTTGGTTCTTGATCCATTGGCCTTTCAAGCCCGACACGGAACGGGCATTCCCATTGGAGGAACCTATACCCGTAAGCTGGGTAACGCGGGGGACCACCTACGCCTCGAAATCAGCAGCCTGAATGCGGGAATTCTCGATTTCAATTACCTCGATACCTGGCATCCGGCGACCGACGGGGCGGGGTCCTCGTTATCGATCGTAGACGCATCGCTCCCCCGGACGCACTGGGACCTGAGCCCGAGCTGGTCGGCCAGTGGGTTGGTCGGGGGGACGCCCGGTTTTGACAATGCCTTTTACATCGATGCTGGAACGGCGTTGAACATCTCACTGCCGGAGATGCCGGACATCGACGGGGTCGTAAATTATGGCAGCATGGCACCGGGTAACGTGGTCCTGGCCTGGTCACAGGACACCGGTCCTGCGCCGGTATCGTTCAGCGTGACCAACGTACCGGATACCTCCGTGCAGTTTGCGCTTCCGGGCGCACATGTCCTGAAGCTCAGTGCCTCGTTCAACGGTATCCAGGTCAGCGACACGGTTGCGGTCAATGTGTACGACGATTATGGGAGCTGGACCGGGCGTGTATTTACGGCGGGAGAATTACTTGCTGAAATGCAGGACGATCCCGATCACGATTTACTGAGTAACCTGGAGGAATTTTTCCACGGCACTGACCCCAAGGTGGGTTCGGTGGTTCCGCCGGTTCGATGGTCCTATGAAGGCGGGCACCTGATTTTTCGCTATAACCGGGGGTCCTTTACCGACACCAACCTGCTGATGCACGCGGCGGTCTCGGATAACCTTGTCCATTGGGAGCCCTCACCGGGTGAAGTGGAAAAGACCCTGCTTTCCGATAACGGCACGCTGCAGGAATGGATGGTTCGTGACCTTAGCCACGTACAGGTTGCGTTTCGCCGCTACCTGCGCTTGTTATTGCACGGAAACTAATCGACCTTGCAGGTCATGTCGTCACCGCAACACATGGGCGACTTGATCTTCCCGTGATCATTCGGGCACCTGGACACCTGGACGGTTGTACCGTCTTCAAGGGTCAGGCTGTCATCAACCAGGGGTGCATCGCATGTTGCACACGTAGCATTCACACCCATCCCGCATTTTGCACATTCATAGGTCGCCATGTTTAACTCCTGTGTTGTTGGTCAAAGGACAAGCAGTACTACCCGGATTCGTGGTGTCAAATCTTATCGCGTCAAGCTGCTGATCCTCGTCGCTTTGTACCGGGGATGTTCTATTTCCAGCCGAAGTAGTCCACCCGGCGCTGCACTTCCGAACCGCTCGATTTTACGTCCTTTTTCGTGAAACTGAAGGCCTGGTTCAGGCCGCCGTCCATGAGGAAAACCATGTCGTTCATGGCGATGAGGGTTTCGACGTAGCTGTTCGACTGCTGGAGAATCGTCCTGAATACCCGCTGCGGTTTCTCCTTGCCGGTCAGGGCGAGAAAAACAGCCGCGCGTCCACGGACAAGCAGTTCGTCGTGGTCCAGGTTGGCCCGGACGGCACCCTCGAGGCCGCCGAGGCCGCCTGGCGCATTGCAGGCGGCGGTGAGGGCCCAGTACCGAATCCAGGGGTCATCCGAAGCCAAGGCCTTCGAGATAGCGTCCAGGCGCTGCCCGGCGGGCAACAGGCAGAGGTCCGCCGCATCCACCAGGCGGCCGATGCGGTCCTTGTGCACCTGTCCGTAGGCCGCCGGGGCCTGCATGGCTTCTGCGTAGAGCACGCTCTCCGGGAAGAAGCTCAGGTCGGGCAGGGCCTTCACCCGCTCCCGTAGCCGCCGTCGCATGTCGAGCCTGGTTGCCTTGTGTTCGGGGAGTCCTGCGAGGTTGTGGATCTCGTGGGGGTCATTTTCTAGGTCGAACAGGGCCTCGGGCGACTTGGCGCTAAAGAACTGGGCCTGGATTTGGTTGAGTTCTCCCGCCTGGTGCAGCTCCCGCCACTCGCTGAAGGCGAGCATCCGGTAGCGGTAGTTGTTCTGTAGGCCGTCGGGGAGGTAGGCCTCATAGTTCCGGTGATACTTCCACTTGCCCTTGCGCAGGGTCCGGATCATTTCATATTTTTCATCGAAGCGATCCGCATGGCCGAAGGTTTCATCCCGGGCATTCACTTCTCCTGCCGCCACGCCCTTGCCCAGGAAGGGCTTCCCATCCATTTTCGCGGGGACCTCCACCCCGGCGAGCTTCAGGGTGGTGGGGCCGAAATCGATGAAGCTGACAAAGCCTTGAACCCGGCTGCCCGGTCGGTGATCGACCAGGAAATTCCAGTTTTCCGGGATGCGCACGACCAGGGGCACATGCAGGCCGCTTTCATAAACATAGCCCTTGCTGCGGGGCAACACGCCCCCGTGATCGCCGAAATAAAAGATAAAGGTGTCCTCCAGCAAGCCGTCCTCCTCCAGTTTCTTCACGGTCCTGCCGACGATGGCATCGATGGCGCTGATGCGATCGAGATAGCGTGCGTGCGTGAAGCGAAAGGTGGAGGTGTCCGGGAAGTAGGGGGCGAGTTGCACTGCGGCCGGGTCGGATTTGAGCGCACCCGGCCTGGCCATCTCACCCGCCTTGAAATGCAGGGAGCTTTCGTGTGAGCTCCCATGCGATTCCATGTGGAAAAAGGGTTGTGAGCGGTCCGGGCGGTCGCGCCAGCTGGCTTTCCTTGATGAAGCGCTCCACACGCCTTTACCCTCGACGATGTTGTAATCCTTCTTCGCGTTGTTCGTGGTGTAGTATCCCGCCCGGCCCAGGTACCAGCTGAACATCCGCAGGTCTTCATGCTGGGCGGCGAGCCTGGTTTTTCGATGGAACTGGGTGCCGATCCGGGGTGCCAGGCAGCCCGTGGCCAAGGTGCTCCGGGCAACCGAGCAAACCGGTGCATTGGAAAAAGCCCGGTCATAAATCAACCCGTGCTCCGCCAGCCGCGCAATATGCGGCGTTTCGATGCCCGCCGGGTCGAAGAGCTTCAGGTAATGCTTTGAATTGTCCTCGGACACGATCCAGACGATGTTGGGCCGGTCGGCGGCCAGGAGGAGGCCGCCCCATCCGAGGAGGGCGATGAAGATACCATCATGTACAACTTTTTTCATTTGGACTCCATGCTCAGGGATGCATTCAAACAGGCTTTAGGATGTCCTGCAAGGTCATCCACGCCTGTTCTCCATGGGTACTTCGGGAACCTGGCCGGGCCTGCGCCGCCTGGAGTTAAGACTTCCGTTTCGCCTCAAAACCCATTATGTCCCCTGCATGAAACACGTCCTGTGCTTTGGTGACTCAAACAGCTGGGGCTTTATGCCCGGCACGGAGATGGAACGCCTTCCGCGAGACCAGCGCTGGCCCGGCGTCCTGGCCAAGGCCCTTGCCGGGGAGGTGGACCTTATCGAAGAGAACCTGTGCGGGCGCACGACATCGTTTGACGACCCCTTATTCCTCGATCGCAACGGTGCCAGGCACCTGCCGATGCTGCTGGATAGTCACGTGCCCCTGGACGGCCTGGTCATCATGCTGGGGACCAATGACCTGAAACATTATTTCCGCCTGTCCCCGGAGGACATTGCGCTCGGGGTGGGCTTCCTGGTCGACCTGGCCCGGGAGCGCCTGCCCGGTCTCCCCGTCCTGCTCATCTGCCCCCCCCCGACCGTCAAGGCGAGGGCGCCTTTCGGGCACAAGTTTGACGGTTCCATGCAGGTCTCCCTGGGCTTGCCTGCGGCATTCCGGGAAATTGCAGAGGAAAAGGACTGCCTGTTTTTTGATGCGGGCGGTGTAGCCGCGGCTTCACCGATTGATGGGGTTCACCTGGACGCGACGGCCCACCGGAAACTGGGCGAAGCCCTGGCCGGGCCGATCGGGCAATTGCTCACTCAGTCAGCATCCAGCGGTTGCCAGTAAAGATTCTTGTAGTAATCATTATCTGTCAGCGGCGCATTATTGCTGTCCGTGGTCGCCGCCGTGATCTCTTCGGACGTGAGGCCCATTCCACGGCCATTGGCCTTGATGCTGTTAAGGGTCTGCTGGATCATCCATATCCTCGCCGTGGGCATCCGCTCGACATGGCCATCTACAAAGGAAATATTCGTCTTCCTGTTGTGCATGGCCATGGCAGAGCCCCCGTCGAAGTCGAAACCGGTGTGGCCATCTCCATCTGCACTGCCCGCAGGCCAGATGCTGGCATTATGCATGGTGCGGGAGTCTTCGTCGGCCATCAGGATCTTCAGGGCCGGTTTCCTGA
>JAYGFS010000572.1:0-14796 GCA_046581765.1 Verrucomicrobiota bacterium | reverse complement strand
GTTTATACCGGGGGGCGATCCTGTGATCGGCTTTGTTTTCTCTTTAACCTCCCCAAATCAACAATTTTGTTGAAAAACACTGAATTTTTGTGGTTAAAACTGCTACTATTAGCATAGTGGCCGGCGGAGACCGGCTTGTTTTATAACCTGTTTATCTTAAACGCAATGCGCGCGAGTAACCTGTGAAGAGAACCCGTATCTGGATAACCCTGTCCGTACTGGCTGCCTGGCCGGCCGCCGTGGTTCATGCCACTACAGAATGGGATGGATCTGCAGGAAACTGGAATTCCCCCGGAAACTGGAGCAATGGCGTCCCGGGAGCGGGCGACAACAATGCCTATATCAATGCGGGGGGCACGGTAACGGTCCAGCCCGGTACGGTGGTCGATGCTGCCGGCAACGTTAATATTCGGATGAACTGGGGAAATCACCCCAATCCCACCGTCTTGAACTGGAACCCGGGCGCGGGGGACCAGTTCGTCGAGCGGATCACGATGGGGAACAACCAGACCAGTGGCGGTTCAACCTTTAACCACCTATCGGGCTCCATTCGCCTGGACAATGACTGGTTCCACATCGGGCGCCGCGGCGATGCGACGTATATATCCAGCGGGACCGCGAAAATTGTTGCCGATGACCGGATTTCCCTTGCGGAAGCTGCCAACAACCACGCGACGACGGCCTATGTCGAAATGTTCGACAATGCCGAGATGCGTACCCGTCGCGGCGCAACCTCACTCGATCCCGCCGATGCACAGGGCAACAGTGGCAGTGAGAGTTTTATCGGGAGGAACAGTCCGGCCCAGGCCACGCTGATCATGCATGGTAACACGATAGTGGAATCCCAGGCCTGGCGCATTGGTGACCAGAGCGGGTCATCCGGGACGGTCGTGTTGAATGACAGTGCCCAGTTCCGGAACAGGAATAACAACCAGATCAGCCTCGGCCGGAGCGGTGCCGGTACCATGGTGGCCAACAACAACAGCCAGATCATGTTGCTGGGCGGCGGCGGAGGTAGCCTCCGTGTCGGTGACAACAACAACGGTGTGGGCAACCTGACCCTGAACCAGAACGCGAAGGTGATCGGTGTAAACGGCCCGAATCACCACGTGGTTGTCGGTGACGACGGCACCAGCAAGGGAACGGTCACCATGAATCATAGCGCGGGCTTCTCGCGGGTGAGGAACGTCTGGATTGGAAATACCGGTTCGTCCCAAGGTACCGTGGTCATGCGGGATAATTCGTACATCGATAATACGTCCGGAGCGAATAATGGGGATGCGATCCGTATTGCGCAGGGCGGCACCGCCAGCGGCACCCTGCTCATGTTTGACCAGGCGAGTATCGTCACCCGGAACTTCGGGATAGACCAGGCTAGCAATGGCGGCGCTCAAGCGACCGTGGTCCAGAACCAGAACTCCACCGTGAAGGTTACCGGGGGATGGATGGAAATCGGGGGGGGGAATAGCGATACCTCGACCTACACCATGAACAATGATTCGCGCCTCGACGCCCAGGGTTGGCTGGTTGTCGGGCAGCGTGCCAACGGTCGGGGCGAGATGTACATCAACGACAGTGCTTCCATTGAGTCCAATGCCATCGGTGGTCACTTGCTGCTGGGTAACCAGGCGGGAGCGGATGGCTACCTGGAGATCAGCGACAGTGGAAGTATTCTCGCGCGTAATGCCCTGTTGCTGTCAAACAATGATAATACCAAGGGTGAGCTTCAACAGAACCCGGGAACCACGGTTCAGGTGAATAATTACCTGCGCGTCGGTAATAATGGAAAGACGGGCAATGCCGGCACCTATAACCTGGATGGCGGCACCCTGCGGGTGAATGACATCCGCATCCAGGACGGGGGTAATTTCAACTGGGGTGATGGCCGGCTCACCATGCGGGAGATCAACGCCAACAACAGCATCACGGTGACGGGCGACTTGACCACCGGGACCACGGGAAACCCCAACGCTGCGTCCACCCTGGACCTGGGTGACCTGTACAAGGCCAATGGCGTCAAGTACGACATCATGAATGTTTCCGGCACCCTGGACCTGGCCTCGAATGCGGACATCCTTGACTTCTGGACCGATATTCAACATCTCCGCCCGGGCGGTGGGTCCGGTGTCGAGATCACCGGCGAAATCCGCCTGGTGGGGGCGAGTATCCTGAACGGCGTCTTTGAGAACATCATCGGCCCGGGTGAAGATGCCACCTTCTTCCGTACCTGGACCCCGGCAGAGGTCAGCCTCCTGGGCATCAGCGGCGCGGGTGACTTGACGCGTAACCGCGGCGCGATTGTTTACCGGGCGGATGGGGTGTATTTTGCCTACAACATCTCCGGCCAGATCCCGGAACCCTCCACCGGCGTCTTTTTCCTGCTCGGCATCGCCCTCCTGCGCGGCGTATTCGTCCTCAGGCGCACCCAGGAACTGCGGAGCAGGTCCGGGGAAATCGACTAGATCCCCTTTTCTCCAGGGTTTTTAAAACGGCGGCTCACATGCCGCCGTATTTGTTTGTACCGGGGGCCATCCTGCCATCGGCTTTATTTCCTCTTTAGCGCCCCAAATTTTCGGGAAGATCCTCCCCGGCACCCATAGGTCCAGAAAATTTGCTGAAAGGGGTTTCGCAATTTCCCCAAAATCATTCATAAGCTAATCGATATGGAAGAAAAACAGATGGCCCATTCCCGGTTGGAATCCCTCCATCGCCTGCGCGAGGAAATCGGCAAAGTACTCGTCGGCCAGGATACCCTGGTCGAGAAACTCATCATCGCTCTCCTGTGCAAGGGACACGTCCTGATTGAGGGCGTCCCGGGCCTGGCCAAGACCTTGGCGGTCAGCACCCTGGCCCAGGCGATTCATGGCGTGTTCAACCGGATCCAGTTTACCCCCGACCTCCTGCCCGGCGACTTGGTGGGTACCCTGGTCTACAATCCGAAAACAGGTGATTTCACCCCGCATAAAGGACCGATCTTCGCCAACCTGGTTCTCGCCGACGAGGTCAACCGGTCCCCGGCCAAGGTGCAGAGCGCGCTCCTCGAGGCCATGCAGGAAAAGCAGGTCACCATGGGCGATGTGACCTATACCCTGGACGAACCCTTCATGGTGCTCGCCACCCAGAATCCGATTGAGCAGGAAGGCACCTATCAGCTTCCGGAAGCCCAACTCGATCGCTTCTTCTTCAAGGTCTCGATCGACTATCCCAGTTTCGATGAAGAGCAGGAGATCATGCGTCGCATGGCACGCTCCGCACCCATGATGAAGGTGGAGCAGATACTCGATGGCCCTGCGGTGATCGATCTCCAATCCGCGGTAGATGAGGTCTTCCTGAAAGAAAACATGGAGCACTACATCCTGCGGGTGGTTGATGCTACCCGTCACCCGGATGATTACGGTCTCGACTTCGCGGATTGCATCCGGCACGGCGCTTCCCCCCGGGCGAGTATTTACCTCGCCCTTGCATCGCGGGCCCAGGCCATGATGGAAGGCCGGGACTACGTCATCCCGGCCGATGTGGAGGCGATAAGCCTGGACGTGCTTCGTCATCGCGTGGCCCTATCCTACAAAGCACAGGCTCGGGGAATGCAGGCGGAAGATCTCATCCGCCGCATCTTTGACGTCGTCGATCCCGCCTGAGGCCCCCGTGGACGAGCACCTCGAACATCGTGTACGCCGCTTGCAATTCATTTGCCGCAAGCCGGTCAATTCGCTGCTTGCCGGGGGATACCTGAGTGTATTCAAGGGGCGTGGCATCGAGTTTGAAGAAGTTCGTGAATATCAACCGGGCGACGACGTTCGCAACATCGACTGGAATGTCACGGCCCGCACGGGCCATCCGTATATCAAGAACTACATCGAGGAGCGGGAGCTCACGCTCTTTCTCATCATGGACGTGTCGGCGTCTTTTATTGCGGGTCCCGCGGGAGAGGCCAAGCGCGAAGCGGCCACCGAACTCGCCTCCCTGCTGGCCTATTCCGCGGTGCAGAACAATGACCGCGTGGGCTTGATCCAGTTTTCAAGCATGGTCGAGCAATACATCCCACCCGCAAAGGGCGATGCGCATGTGCAGTTCCTCATGGAGGAAATGCTCACCTGCAAGCCCGCGCAGAGCGATACCGACATCGCGGCCGCGCTGGAATTCCTGGAGCGCACGACGCGGAAGCGATGCATCGTCTTTCTCTTTTCCGATTTCCAGACCCCCGGTTACCGTGATGCGGTGCAGTTTCTCAGCCGGCATCATGACCTGATCACCGTATCCGTCTGTGATGAACATGAAAACGATCTGCCCGATGTCGGCCTGGTTGCGCTCATGGACAACGAGACGGGCCGGGTGCGGACGGTGGATACCCGGGGTGCCACCGTGCGCAAGCGCTTTTCCGGGCAGGCCGAGGAACGCCTTCAGCATCTCGCTCGCGAGTTTGAAGACCTGGATATCGATCACCTGGGAGTCTATACCCACGAAGACTACGTGCATGATCTCGTGGTCTTTTTTGAAATGCGTAAACATCGGGGTGGCCATGTGGCAATGGGGTAGCATGTCCGGCCTGCTCCTGCTGACGGCCCTTGTCGCGACCGGGGAGGTCTCGGTAGGGCTGAGGTCTTCCGCCGCGGCGATCAGCACGGCTGAACGCCTGACCCTGACGCTTAGCGTGGATGCACCTTTCGGCCACCGCGTGACCGTTCCGGACAAGGCCCGCGACTTCGGGGCCTTCACCTTGATAAGCGCCTCGCCGCCACAGCGCCAGCGTTTTGGCTCCGGCCTGCGCCATACCCGTTCGTTTGTGCTGGAGCCTTTTCTCGCGGGTGACTACGAAATTCCAGCCCTGACCGTTTGGACCACCGATGCTTTCGGACAGCAAACCCGGCATGAAACCACGCCCATGAACATCCCCGTGCGCTCGGTCATCCAGGGGGCCCCATCGGAAGCGGAGATGATGCCTCTCGCAGAGGAGCTTCCGCCGGCGCAAACCAGCAACCTGCACCGGGTTCTCGCGGCCCTCCTGGCCGGGATCGCGGTTTGGATTTTCGCGCGGCGGCGCAAAGCTGCCCCAACAGAAGCCAGGGATCCGCGCCAAGCGCTGATCGACGAGCTCGCTGCCATGCCGCGGGGTTTCACCCCGGCCATGCTTGCGGGCTGTATGAAGTCCACCTGGCGCGATCCGCATTATCGCCCGGAGTGGAAGCGACTGGAAGTCACCTTGTTCGGTCGCGGCGAAGCCGATGCCGCTGAGTTGGACGGCCTCGTCGAGGCTTTCCGCACTAGGCTGGGAGGGGCGGCATGATCCTCGCCTGGCCGTGGGCCCTCGTGGGGCTGGTTCCGGTCGCTTGGCTGGCCTTCCGTTACCGGCGCGGACGGGCGCGGCGTGCGATTTCATTTTCGTCGCTGGAAGGATTCTCCGATCACGAACGCAGCCTGCGCCAGCGTTTGCTCTGGCTGCCTCCCGTACTCTATTTTCTCGGCCTCGCCACCATCGTGGTCGCGCTCGCACGTCCCCAGACGAATCAACTGGCCACCCGCGACGTGCACGAGGGTGTAGCCATCATGATGTTGCTGGATATTTCCAGCAGCATGGATATGAACACCGGTTCGGGAAAGTCGCGTGAAACGCGGCTCGCTTCCGCCAAGCAGGTACTCGAAGGCTTCGTTGTCGGCGATGGTGACCGATTGACCGGGCGTCCGCACGATCTCATCGGCCTCGTGACCTTTGCACGTTACGCGGATACGGTCTGCCCACTGACCCTCAGCCACGATGCACTCACGTATATTACGCGGGAAATCGAGGTCCAGGACCGCCCGAATGAGGATGGTACCGCTTACGGCGACGCGACATCCCTGGCCGCCGCACATTTGAAAATGTACGAGTCGATGCAGAACCGGGCCAAGCGTTCCAGCCTGGTGCCAGATATCAAAAGCAAGATCATCGTGTTGCTGACGGATGGTGAAAACAACTGCGGCAACCACTTGCCGATTCAAGCCGCCGCCATGGCGCGCGAATGGGGTATTCGCGTGTACACCATCAACTTCGGGGAGCTTGCCGGTCCCCGCTCGGTCGAAACCACACTCGGGAAAGTGCAATTGCCGGATGAGATGAGCGCAACCGAGGCCACCCTGCGCCAGATGGCCGAAATCACCGGCGGTATTTACCGCCAGGCCGCGGATGCGCAATCGCTGCGAGCGGTTTATGCGGAAATTGACGAGCTGGAGAAATCCCAACTCAAACCGGTGGCGATTGTGCAGAAGAACGAACGCTTCGCACCCTTCGCCGCGTCTTCGTTTTTTCTCCTCGGCCTGTACGTGCTGCTGACCAGCACCTGGCTTCGGAGGGCACCGTGAATTTTCAACGGGAAACCTGGTTGGTCCTCCTGCTCGTGCTGCCCGTGCTGCTGCCGGTGTTCCTGTACGGCCTGCGCATGCGCGAAAAAGTACTCGCGGTATTCTACCGTCGATCCCGTGAAATCCGCCGGGTATGGCCCGCGACCCTGGCGCTGGGGCTTGGCCTGCTGGGCCTCATCCTCGCGCTGGCACGCCCCGGTTGGAATCCGCGCCAGGAGCCCCTGGTCAGGGAAACCCGCGACGTGGTCTTTGTTCTCGATGTATCCCGCAGCATGCTCGCCCGGGACCGTGTACCCAACCGCCTGGAAAATGCCAAGGCGACGATCATTTCCTGTCTCGATGAGCTGGGCGAGGAGCAGCGGGTGGGCCTGGTCGTGTTCGCGGGAACCACCTCGATTAAATGTCCGTTGACTACCGATCATCACTTCTTTCGCAAGGCATTGGAGGAAGTCGGCAACCGTTCTGTTTCCCATGGCGGCACCCTCATTGGCGATGCCCTGCTGAAGACGGCGGAAAAGTTGCTCACGGAGGAGATGCGTGGCTTTCAAGATGTTATCCTCCTGACCGACGGTGGAGACCACGCGGGCACGGTGGAGAAAGCGGTTGCGGCCCTCAATGAAAAAGAAGCTTCGCTGATTGCGATCGGAATGGGCAATGACCAGGCGGGCACGCGAATCCCCGCCTCGAAAACAGAAGCGGGCTACCTCCTGTACGAGGGGCGGGAGGTCTGGTCGCGGCTGGAAACAGAAACCCTGCAGGAAATGGTGCGGAAAAGTAAACGCGGGCTCTTGCTCAGCGCGGGTACCCGCGCCATCGATCTGGCTGAAATCTACCGTCAGTTCAGCATGCACACCGAAAAGAAAGCCGTGATGGTGGACGTGGTCGAGCGCTATGAGGAAGGTTTCCCCTGGATGCTGGGTTTCGCCTTTGCCTGTCTACTTGTCGCAAGCCGGCCCCTGCTCTTTGTTCGGGTCCTGCCCGTGCTCGCCGTGCTGGGGGTCCTCGAGGTGGGTGCGCCGGTTCAGGCGGCACCGGTCGAGCAGTTCAACGAAGCGAGTACCCTTTATCGTCAGGGCGATTATTACGGTGCGATGAACGCCTACATGGAGGCCGCGACCGCAAGTTCGCGTCGGGATATCAAACAACGTTGTTTTTACAACATGGGCAACTGCGCCTTCTCTATGGCTGAGCAACCGCCCGAGGAAGAGTTCGAGGACGAGGAAGAGTATTTCGACCCGACCGTCTACTACCGGGAGGCGGTTCGATATTATCGAGCGGCGCTGGACCTGGCCTCCGGGGACGCCCGGGCTGCGCACAATCTCGAGCTGGCGCGTTTTCGGATTCAGCAGTCCGGGAGCGATGAAAATGCGGACGGGGAACAATCCCGGGACCCGAACAATTCCAGCGAGAGCGAGGAAGGCGATCCATCGGGTGAAGGCGAAGAAGGCGAGGGCGAGGAAGGCGATATGCAGGCGTCCGACACGGATGCTTCCGACGCGGGCGACATGCAACGTGCGACGAGTAATATGACCGATATGCATCGACAGGATGTCCCGCCTCCTTCGCTCACCCCACAGGATCTCCTGGCGGAGGAGATGATGAACAATGCCCAGCGGGAAAAGTCAGGGAGGAAATCCAAACCCGTGGAGCGTGACTGGTGAAGCCCTCCCGGTTCATCGGGCGCCGGTCCTGTGCGCATGCCTGCGGTGTGATCCTGCTTGCTTTTACCCACTTGTGTTTCGGTCAGGATCCGTCCACCAACCTGGCCGTCGTGCTGCCGAAGCAGGATCTTTACATCGGTGAGCGGGTGATCGCCACGTATGTCCTGCCGGGCGAAACCGGCCCGGTGGAAGCCCGTTTGCCGAAGCCCAAGGGCTTGTCCCTTGCCTACATCGATGGGCGGCCCTCGCCGGATGTCGACGCGCGGGCCTTTGTTGTCCGGGTGAGTGTGCTGGCGACCGGGGCGGGCGACTTGACCCTGCCTTCGATAGATCTGAAAGGTTCGCAGCAGCTTTGGCGAACTCCGTCGCGACCGATCCGGGTGAAGGAGCCGGTACCGACCGACGACCTTCGCATCACCACGCAGCTTTCGCACACCAATCTCTTTGTCGGTCAACCGGTCTTGCTGACGGTTACCCTTTCGCTGGACGTGGCCGTCGAGCGGGTGACCGCGCTCGATATTCGAATCCCCATCATGGAGCATAGTGCCATTGAGGTTCGTGACTCGTTGAAGAATCCGCGACCGGGTGCGCCGGATTCCATCGGACTCCCCGTATCCGATGCCCGTGTCATCGCCTGGACCCGTAAAGAAACAATCGTTTTCAACAAGGTCCTCATTCCGCGCAAGGCGGGCAGCCTGAACTTCGCGCCTGCATATCTATTGTGCTCACTGAAGCCGGGTGAGAAAGATGCGCGGCGACGGGGTTTCCAGTATCCCAGTTACTTTGATAACCAGTTCTTTCACAAGGAGACGGATGGCGCCTACACCCGGGTGTATCATCGAGCCCCGCCGATCAGGCTGAAGGTGAAGCCCCTCCCGATGAAAGCTCCACCCGGCTTCAGCGGGATCTTTGGTGTGTGTACACTGGAGTTGGAAGCCGCACCCAGGGAAGTCCAGGTCGGGGATCCGATAACCTTGACGCTCCGGGTAAAGGACCACGCCTTTCCCGAGTCGGTTGAATTACCCCCCCTCCTGAACCTGCCGGGTTTTCGTGGCCTGTTTGATATTCCTGAAGAACGCGCGCCCGGTCGCCTGGAAAATGGCGTACGTATCTTCCGTCAGACCTTGCGCCCGATTCGTGAAGGCGTTCGCTCCATCCCGCCCATTGAGCTCAGCTATTTCGACCTGGACAGCGCCGCCTTTGGGACCGTTCGTGCCGAGGCCCTTCCCCTGGTCGTTCGTCCGGGCCGCATGGCCGGCGCAGGGGACGCCGTGCTCAGCGATGGCACCCGGCTGCGCAATACGATCAAGCCCCTGCAGGACGGCATTACGTACAACTACTCCGCCGGGCAGGTGTTGAACCCGCCGCTGTTCACCTTGAATCCCTTTCGAGCCTGGCTGGCGGCACTTTTCCTTCCGCCTTTACTGTATGGCCTCTTTAATGTTGCCACCCGCGACCGGCAACTCGCCCTGCACGATCCGGATGCCGCGCGCCGTCGTCGGGCACTGAAGCGATATCGGCTGCACCGGGGCAGGACCTCGGAAGGAGACGTCGCCGAGCTCTTCGCCGCGCTGCAAGCCTACCTCAGCGATCGTTTTTCGCTCGCTCGTCGTCGACCTGCGTTTCGGGATATTGAGCCGCGGATCCAGGATTCCCCGGTGCGTGAAGATCTGCAATCCGTATTTGTTAGCGCCGAGGAGGCCCTTTTTTCAAGGGAGGAATCCGAAGCGGATTGGCCGGAGTTGATGCGCAAAACAAATCGCAGCGTCGATACACTTGAGCGGGGAGGACCTGCGTGAAGCCGATGCTCCTCAGCTTGTTTTTACTCGGGGTGTCGTGGGTCTCTGCGGAATCCGTCACCGACATTATCGGCCACGCGGATCGATTGTTCCAGCAGGGGCATGAACAGAGCATGGGGGACCCGGTCGAGGCCCCGGCGAGTTACCGCGAAGCCGCCGAACTGTACACGCTGGTATGTGAAGATCCGGAAGTCGATCCCGGCCGGGCGCATATCAACGCGGGCAATGCCTGGTTCAGCGCGGGCCTGCTCGGTGAGGCGGTCTTTCATTATCGGAAGGCTGAACAGCATCGTCCCTGGGATCCGAATCTTCGACACAACCTGCGCCTGGCGCGGAATCAGTCCCCGGATATCTTTGCGCCGCGGGATGACCCCGGGGCCTTTGCCCGGGTGCTGGATGCTGTCCAGCGCGTGCCCCCGGGCATAGGTCTCCTGCTCTACGGTCTGGCACACCTGGTTTGCTGGGGCTATCTCGCTGCCCGACGCTTTAATCGAGCCCTGCCCGGCTTCACATGGGCGGTCAGCCTGGCCATCGCCTGCGGCCTGCTCAGCCTGTGGCCCATCCTTCGGCAGGTCCAGCAGCACGAGGGCGTGATCATCGCCGAGGAAGTCATGCCGCGCCAGGGCGATCACGAAGTTTATCCGGCGGCATTTTCTTCCCCGGTGCATGCGGGGATGGAATTCAAGGTGCTGGAGATGCGGCAGGACTGGCTGCGTCTACGCCTGTCCACCGGGGATTCCGGCTGGGTGCCTCTCGCTGCAGTACGTTTCCTGTAATCGCTCTGGCCGGTTGACAGTCACGGCCTATTGGACGACCATGGCACCATGCGCAAGCGAAACGCTGTCCTCCATGTTCTGGCCAGCCTCCTGCTCGGAGGCCTGGCTGTTCGGACCCAGGCCAACCCGGCGCAATGGGCTGATGTTCATGGCGGTTTAATCGTCCAGGTGGGTATGGCTGCAGGCCCCTCCTGTATCGACCTGGCGGCTGAAGGCCGCTACTTGATCCAAATCCTCGCACGCGAGGAACAAGCCGTCGTGGCCGAGCGGGCAAGGATCCGTGAGGCCGGGCTGGAGGGACTTGCGACGGTTGTCCAGGTTGCCGACTACGCCACGCTGCCCTACGCCGAGCGACTGGTCAACCTGGTGATCGTCCACGACGCTACCGGAAGGCCATCGGAGTTGAAGCGGGTCATCGTACCCGGCGGCGGGCTCGTGGTGCGAGCGGGCGTCTGGTCAAAGAATGAGGTGGAGGGATTTGGTTTTGAATACGTACACGAAGTCGAATCCGACGGCACGTGGTTGGTCGCAAGGAATCCCTGGCCGAAGAACATGGATACCTGGTCGCATCCGCGGCACCATGCGGATGGCAATGCGGTTTCCATGGACACCCTGGTTGGCCCGCCGGAACGCGTGCGCTGGGTCGCCGCCGCTACGTCTGAAGTCGAAGGCCTGGTTTCCGATGCCGGCCGAAATTTTTATGGGGGACTGCTTGCGCGTGATAGTTTTAATGGCCTCCGGCTCTGGCATCGGGATCTACGCAAGGGCGATCACAACAGTCCAAATTTCACGTTGCCCCGGCTCTCCAGCGACCGATCCCGGCCCGTGGTCGCAGGCGATCGGCTTATTGCCTTTATGAACGGGGCCTTGGTCGCCCTGGATGCCGCGACGGGTGAAATACGTGTTACCTATGCGGGTACCGTGCGTCCACAGGATGTGCTGGTGCACCAGGAAACCGTGATCGCGGCCGACGAAACACATGTCCGTGCTTACCAGGCTGAAACCGGGAAAGAACTCTGGACGCTTGCGTCACCCGACCCGCGTAACCTTGCGGCGAGTAGTGACGTGGTGAGCCTGATACAGGGCCGCCCCAAGCGAGGCGAACCTGCAGAGGCGGTGGCGGTGGACCTGTACTCGGGTGATCCCTTATGGAAATCTGAGTACGCATGGCTGCCCAAGGTCACCCGGACCGTGATGCACCGGGATCGACTGGCCTACGAAGTTTCTTCCATGACGGACCATGACAAGGGCAATGCGCTGCACCTCGTGAACGCGCGCACCGGCGAAGCAGCCTGGTCCAAGTCCTTCCCGCCGGGGATGAACCATCGGCGCCAGGCCCGCGCGATGTTTATCGACGATCAACTATGGATCCTGCACGGAGCGAAAACCAACACGGGTGGGGATAGGGAAGACATGGTCCGCGTGCCGACGCGTGCAAGCGCCCTGGATCCGGCCACGGGTGAAACCAAGGTCACGCATAAGGCCGGCATGGCGCATTGCTTTCCACCGGTGGCGACGCCCAATTACATCTTCGCCGGCGAGCTCGACCTGACGGATCTCAAGACGGGGGAAGTGAAGGCCAACCGGATTACCAAGGCCAACTGTTCGCGGGAAAATGGCTGGGTGCCGGCGAATGGATTGATTTACACGACCCCGAAGCATTGTACCTGCTGGCCCATGCTCCGGGGATATGTTGCCATGGCACCGGAGCTTGCGGAGGATGTCGAGCGCGTACAGCCCGCTCCGTTAAAGATTGGTTTAGGGCACCCCGATTCACAGGCGTCAACGATCTCTAAAACAGATTGGCCCCTGTACCGGCATGATGCTTGGCGCAGCGCCTCCACTACCGCCCCGGGTCCAACCGGGCTCAAGCTGCTTTGGTCAGCTGCGCTGTCCCCGGCAGGGGTGCCCTCGGGTCCAATCGGGCATGACTGGAAAGAAAATCCCTTTGTGAAGGGACCCTTGACGCCGCCGGTGATTGCCGGTAACCGGGTTGTTGTTGCACGGCCGGATGCCCATGAAGTCATTGCCCTGGAAAGGTCTGACGGCACGGTTCGATGGCGCTACACGGCGGATGGGCGCGTGGATACGCCGCCGGCGCTCTATCGTGATCTCTGTATATTTGGCACCCATGGCGGTTCGGTTCATGCCTTGAAGGTGGATACGGGCGCCCTGGTATGGCGCTATACCGCCGCGCCCGGTTCCGAGCAAATTGTTGCTTACGGCCAGCTTGAATCCGCGTGGCCGGTCCCCGGGGCCGTGTTGATGGTTGATGACCTGGTCTGCTTTCCCGCCGGTCGGCAACCCCTCGCCGATGGCGGCATCCGGATCATCGCGCTCGACCCGTATTCAGGACAGGAACGGTGGATGCATGTCCTCGATACCCTGCCGCAAAAGAGTTTTTACGAAAATTCCGGGCTCGAATTCGATCCCCTGGATATTCTCCAGCGCGAGGGCGATGGCGTGTCCATGTCCCGCTGGGTTTTTTCGCGCGACGGAAAGCAAATGAAGGTCAACAAGTGGGATGGATTCTGCAAACTCGATCCAGCCGGCGAAGGCGCGGTCTACGTGCCGCGCGATTCGTGGTCCTACGGGGCCCGGCATCAGCATCGTTTCCGCGGGGAAGCACCGCGTCGCCCGCTCTGCACCTTTCGCGCGAGCGCGGTGTTCAGTAGCCTGAACGGAACCAGCGAGCTGTTCCGCCGCGATTTCGATCTCGAGGGCGGTGAGACGTTTGAGAGCAACTGGATCACCGGCTGGGCAGCCGGGCAAAGCGCCCGCAAGGGGGGGCAGCCCTATCGGACCTATCGCATGGCGGAGGGGGCTACATGGATAGAGGACCCCTATGACCCGGCCCTGGTAGTCGCCAAGCGTAAGGCGCCCGGCACCCAGGTCTACAACAACATTTCCGGCCTGGTGCTGGCCGGTAATGATCGATTGTTTACCGTGCATAAGGACGGTCGCATGAAGGTCTTGTCTGCGGAAGATGGTTCCGTCCTGCGGGAAACGAAGGTGCCGCCACCGGTCTGGGATGGCTTGGCCGTTGCCGGGGACAGACTCTACCTTAGCACCCTGTCCGGCGAGCTGATCTGCCTCGGGGAATAACCCGATTTTCGCGGCAACGATGCACAGCCTGTCCCTGCTTGCGAGCAGCGGAAAACTCGTCAAAGATCCTGCAATTCCTTAAACCATATGCTGGACTTGGCCCCATGAAGAAAATACTCATTTGTTTCCTATCCCTGCTGGTCCTCGCTGCGGCAGGGGCCCAGAAGCCGAAAGAAAAAAAACCGCCCAAGCCGAAGAAGGCCTGGTACGAAGCCAAACAGCCGAAATACGCCCAGTCCGATCTCGGGCGGGTGTACCGGCAATCGGTACAGCTGCGGAACACGTCGCAGGGGGACATCTACAAGCCGATCAGTATCCGGGTGGGCGACCTGGAGAAGGGTCCGCAGGCAACGGTGATCTATGACACGGAAGCGATGCGCATGGCGGCGGCCATTCCGGATCGCTTTCTCATGTTTAACGAATACCGCAACGGGCTGGGTGGTGCGGGTAACTGGGTGGGGGCACCGTATCTCCTGCAGACCCGGAAGGGCCCGGGCTTTGCAAAGGGCGGAAGCTTTGCCGATCCGCGTGCGAAGGGGCGACATGCCCTGCCGGAGGACTGGGCGGTCTACAAGGGCAATTACCGCTATGGCGAACGGGTGGTCCTTTCATACCGCGTGGGCGGTGTTGATGTGCTGGAGTCGCCCTGGGTGATATCCCATAACAGGCACAAGGCGATTACCCGCGCATTTGAATTTGCGCCGGTACCCGGGGACCGGGAAATCCGGATGAATGTTTGTTCGGTCGACGGCGCGGAAAAAACGGAGATCCGGGACGGCAAGCTGGGGGTAATCCATCATGCCGGTCAGCTGACCGCGGTAACGGTTACGGATGGGGTGACCTTGGTGGCCGAGGGCAAGGGTACACTACGGCTTAGGGTGAATCCCCGCACGCACCCCCGCATCATGCTGCAGATATGGACCGGGGATCCGGCCATGCTTCCTTCCATTAAGGCCACCGGGGAAGTTTTGCCGTTGAGCGAGTGGATCAAGGGTGGACCGGCGGTCTGGACCGAGACGATCGTGACCCGGGGAAGCCTTGGGGCCGCGGACAAGAGTTTTGCTGTCGACACGATCACGCCACCTTTCGACAACCCGTACAAGGCCTTGTTCTTCATGG
>JAYGFS010000384.1:0-2621 GCA_046581765.1 Verrucomicrobiota bacterium | reverse complement strand
TGACGGGAAAGCACATGGGTCACGCAAGCGTCACGGGCAATGGCGGGCGCTTGAAAAAGGAGGATGTCACGGTCCCCATGCTCCTGAAGGAGGCGGGGTACCAGACCGGCATGATCGGGAAATGGGGCCTGGTGGGACGACCGGGACATCCCGGGAGCCCCAACAACAAGGGGTTCGACTATTTCTTCGGCTTCGACAACCAGGGTTTCGCCCACTTCTACTACCCGGAGTTCCTGTGGCGCAATGACCAGAAGGTGGTGTACCCGGACAACCATGACCTGCGGGTCAACGGTGAATACGTCCCCGGGAAGGGGACCTTCAGCCACGATGAATTCACCCGGGAGGCGATAAGCTTCATCAAGGAGCATGCCGGGCATCCGTTTTTTCTCTACCTGCCCTTTGCCATCCCGCACGCGGAACTGACCGTCCCCCAGGACTCGATGGCCCCTTACCTGGCGCTGGGTTGGCCGGAGACGCCCAAGGTCGAGGGGAAGGGCAATACCGGCGGGGGGGCATACGGCAGCCAATACAAGAAGGGGTACTGCGGCCAGAGCCACCCCCACGCCGCCTACGCGGGCATGATCTCCCGCATGGACCGGAGCATCGGGAAAATCCTGGACCTGCTGGACGAGTTGAAGCTGAGCGAGAACACCCTGGTCATCTTCAGCAGCGACAATGGCCCGTCGCCGGAGGGCGGACAGAGCCTGGCCTTCTTCAACAGTGCCGGGCCGCTGAGCGGGGCCAAGCGCAGCATGAAGGAAGGTGGGATCCGGGTCCCGACCATCGCGCGCTGGCCGGGCAGGATCAAGCCCGGCCGGACCACGGACCACCCGAGTGCCTTCTGGGATTTCCTGCCGACGGCCTGTGAGTTGGCCGGGGTCGAGCCGCCCGGGGATATCGACGGTATCAGTTACCTGCCGGAGCTGTTGGGGCAAACCGGGGCGCAGGGGAAGCACGAGTACTTCTACTGGATCTGGGCCATTCGCGTGGGCAAGTGGAAACTGCATCCCAACGGCAAGGACCGCTACAGGCTCTACGACCTGGAAAACGATATCGCCGAATAGACCGACCTGGCGGACCGGATGCCCGAGGTCGTCGCCCGTTGCAGCAAGTACTTCGCGGTGGCCAAAAGAAAAAAAGAGTAGCCCGGAAGAAAAGGCCCTTGGCGCTCAGCTGGAAGCTGGTGGGGCCTTAAAAGCGCCACCGGGTCAGCGTTTCCTTGTCCTTTACCAGGAGCCCGTCCGCCAGGAGAACCGGCGGGGCCCAGGTGGCATCGGCCGCCACGGTATAGGATGCGATCTTCCGGGACTTGTCCCCGTCCGCGGCGATAACCTGGACTTCGCCATGGTTGACAAGGGCCAGGACATGGCCCGGGATGGAGAGAAACATCACGTTTTGCCCGGTCCTCGCCGGGCCTTGCCACAGGAGTTTACCCGTACCGGGGTCGAGGCAGAAAAGACGGCCCTTGCCATAATGCGAGAAGCCATAGAGCAAGTCGCCGTTGATCACGGCCGAGCTCATGTCGAGCGCCACCTGCTCCTGGCTCCATTGCTTTTTCACGGTCCAGGTCCCGTTATGTACCTGGGGCACCAGGCTGTGAACGCCGCGGTTTTCGCCGCCCAGCAGGATGCGGCCCTCGTGATAGGCCGGCGTGGGCATATTCTGGTCGTGACCCTTGTGGGGAAAGGGGTAGCTCCAGAGCAGGCGGCCCGACGTGCTCTCCACCCCGGCCAGGACCTCGTGGTTCCAGTCGATGACCTGGCGAACGCCGTGGATGTCGAGCAGGAGTGGGGAGGAATAACACGGGCCGGCTGTTTTCAGGCTCCAGGCTTCCTTTCCGGTTTCGACCTGGAGGGCGACGAGATGGCCGTCCCCTTCGGTCCCAAGGTGGGCGATCACCCGGTCGCCGTCGACGATGGGAGAGGTCGCGGCACCCCAGTAAGGTTGCCGCATCTTGTAACGCGCGCCGTAATCCACGCGCCAGAGCAGGGTGCCGGTTGCGGTATCCCAGGCGGAAAGAACACCCGTGATGCCCAGGGTGAAGATGCGCCCGTCCGCCAGTACCGGGGAGGCCTTGGGGCCCTTGCCGTGCCGCTCCCCGCCACCGCCCATCTTGAAGGGGGTAGGGGTGCCCTTGCGCCATCTCACCTTGCCGGTCTGGAGCTCGAGGGCCCACACCACTTCATCCGGATCCTGGCGAGCGTGCAGGTAGACCCGGTCCCCGGCCACCAGCGGGGAGCCATATCCCGTTCCGACCTTGACCTGCCAGGCCTTCTTCAGTTGTTTTGGCCATGGAGCCGGCGGCTTGAAGTATTCCACCCACCCGTTCCGCTTCGGGCCCAGCCAGCCGGGCCAGTACGCTTCTGCGCCCCGGGCAGCCTGCCGGGTACTCGCGATGGCGACCAACAGGGTGGTGAACGCCAGGATCATGGAACGCTGCATGTCTTTAACTCCTCGCACGTGGCCTGCACGGTTGGGTTTCACTTGGATCGCGCTGCGTGATCGCGCAGCAAGCGGGCTGTCCGCGGTCGGAGACGCTCGATTTCATCGAGATCAAGCCCGAGCCCGCCTCCGGTGCTGATCGCGGTATAGAATCCGGCCAGCTCATCGCTCCAGGGCGA
>JAYGFS010000661.1:0-3428 GCA_046581765.1 Verrucomicrobiota bacterium | reverse complement strand
CGATTGATCGCGGTGATCACCGCCGGGGAAAAGAACGACGGGGCCAAGCTGTTGGAATTTGCAAAATCCCCGGATTCATCCACGCGTTACTGGGCGGCTGTCTGGCTGGGCGTCAACCAGGCGGCCGATGGGGAAGCAGCCTTGCGGAAGTTAAGCGCCGATTCTGTGCCCGCGGTACGCGTCGCGGCGGCCCAGGCCTTGTGCAAGCTTGGCGACCCAAGCCAACTGGACTTGCTGGTCGAGCATATCAAAGATCCCAACCTGTTGGTCGGCATGTTCGCCCTGCGAGCCATCGAGGAACTCGGCGATGCAGGCAAAGTCCATAGGGTCGAAATCGCCGCCGCCCAGAAGTCGAAGTACGAATTCTCCCGGCGGATCGCCAGGCGCTTGAGCGGCAAGTGGCAATAGGAACAAGAGTGGGAAATACGCTTTCCCCCGGGTCAAATGATCGCCAATGGAAGGAAGCTGATCGAATACCGAAGCCGGATCACTGCGGACGCGCTTCGAAAAGCGATTAGGCAACCAAGGGAATGAGCCAAGGAACGACAGGTTGTACGGTGGGGCCCCGGCGGATCCAGGGGTGTGTTTTCGTGCTGGCCAGCGCCCTGGCGGCGGTGCTGTCGTCGGCCGACCCCGGGGACAAGGGGGTCCCGGTCAAGCAGACGCGGAACCTGACCGAGTTCGATTCAATCCTGGGATGGCGCCGGATTCCCGGTTTTCACGGCACCCATATCCAGGGCGAGTACCAGGTCGAGATGCGCTACAACGCCCGCGGTTTTCGCGGGACGCTTTATCCCTACGAGAGAAGGCCCGGGACCCATCGTATCCTCATCCTGGGTGATTCCTACGCGGATGGTTATTCCGTGGCCTTCAAGGACCTGTTTACCGAGACGATGCAGCAGCACTTGAAGAAGACGATCAAGCAGCCCCTGGAAGTGGTCAATTCCGCAGTCGGTGGCTATGGGACCGACCAGCAGTTGCTCTACTTCCTGGTCGACGGGCAGCGCTACAAGCCCGACCTGACGATCCTGCTGTTTTACCAGAACGACCTGACCTACAATATCAAGGCCAACTATACGCCCTTGGGGCGGGGTGAAAAACCACTCTTCGGGCTCCAGGGCGGCACCTTGTACCTGAAAAGCCTGCCCAAGCCGGCCCGGGACCGGGAGGCGATCCCGCGCGAGAATTTCTACCCGGCGGAACGGGTTAAAGAGACGCTGGAGATGTTCGCGCGCCCCGAGGCCCCAGGCAGTGATGCACCCAAAGGTCCAGGCGGCAAGGCAGGCGTTTATGGCTCGGGCACCCAGGAAGCCCAGTGGCGAATGACAGAAGCCCTGATGAAAAAGATCAAGGCATCCTGTGATGCAAGCGGAAGCCACCTGCTCCTGTTCTACGTGCCAATCAAAAGAGAAATCTATGGTAGCGGCGGAAAAATCCACCGGAAATCCAGCGGCATTTTTTCCCATCTCCAGGTCTTGGCTGCGCGCCTGGAAATCGACCTGGTCGATACCCTGCCCCGGTACCAGGAAAAAGCCGGGCAGATTGCCGGGCAGCAACAGCGACTGTACTGGGTCCGCGATTCACACTGGACGCCTGAGGGCCATCACCTGGCGGGTGAAATCCTCGCCCGGTACCTCTCCGATCGATGCAAGCGCTACGGCCTTTGCGAGTAGGGCTGGTTGCGGACGCGTTGTATCCGGGTGCCCGGCCTGCACCTACTCGCAGATCCCGTATTCCCTGCAATGGCCTTCCAGGAAGCGGGCCAGGATGAGTCCTGCCAGGTGATGGCCCTCAGGGGTCCAGTGCACATCCTTTTTCCAATACAACCGCGTTCCATCTCCGCTTGTTTCCAGTGCCTTTTCCCGGAACAGGTCGAGGGATCTAACCAGCTCGATGCCGAGGATCTCGGCCAGGGAAGCCAGGTTGGTCTCGGTCCGGCTCGGTTGCTCCTTGATTTGCCCTTTCCTGTCGTACACCTCTCCCCGCTCGGGAACGTAGGACAGCAACAACCGGCCTCCCGCTGCGGCGCATTCTTCGTGTAGTTTACGCATAAGGGCCTCGGTCATTTTCCATTCCTTCAGCTTGTTTCCCGAGGCATCGTAGGGGTGTTTCCCGCCGGCTGGCTTGACCGGGCTCGGCTCCATGCCTTGCGAGACCTCCAGCAAGGGCAGTTCGTCACCTGTCGCCCCGGGGTGTCTATACGCCTTGAGCGTGTGCCTGGCCAGGCGAAGGAGATGCCAGGTGTCGGGCTCCAGCAAGCGAAAGCGATGCTTTTCTCCTTCCGCATCGACGTGCTTTTTCGGCCCCGGGGCCTTGCCAGGGGGTGGTTTGGGGTGATGGGTCAGGACCAGTTCCCCGTCTTTAAGCTCGAACATGGGTTTTTCACCGCGATCCTTCCACTTGTAATCTGATCGAACATTCATTGGCAGGTCGTTGGGGTAGAACATCAGGATCGTCAGGTCCGGATGATAGCGGAATCCCTCACCTTGAAAAAAGAGGAGTTCCTGGTCGGTGCTGTAGCCGCCGGTTCCCGCATTGATCACCTCGACCGCTTGCTGCATCGACGCATTCAGCTCCCGTTGCAGGACCTCGGAAACCAGCTCGTGAAACTCGACCGTATATCCTTCGGCGAAAGAATCGCCGAGAATCAGGATGCGGAAGACCTCCTCCGCTTTCTCGTAGGTATATTCAGGACCGCGGAGTCCGCGGGAATTGAATCGTTCCACGACCTTGTATTCGTCCTGCTCGTGCGTTCCGCGAAGGTTTGGAACTTTTCGCCACCCGAGGACGGGATCAAACTCGGTTAACAAGCGGTGTTCGCGTACGGGGACCCCGTACTCGGGGTATCGTTTTCGAACCGTCCATTCCGCAGCTGCCAGGCAGAGGACAATGGCCGGAAGGCTCAGGCAGAAGCCTTTAAGAACCCATGACAAGAGGCGCTTTTTCATGATGGGCTTCCTGGAAACATGCTCGATCGTTGAGGGTGCATGGTGGCTTTAAACCTTTTGATCATCTACGGGTGCCACGATATTTTACCTATACCGATCCTCTTGCACATTGACCGCGAAGTCAACGAAGGGAAGGGCAGGGCGGTAAAAAACCATTCATCGTCCTGTAGGCCCAGGTGAATTGGGGTAGCCAAAATTGTCCGCCGGGTTAAGTCATTGGAACCGGGGGTCGTTCTGTGGACCTGGGTCGATGCTGCATGAACGATTCCGGTCTTTTTCAGGATCGGGTTTTTGTGGTAATAGATGGGGTATATAACAGGAGCCCTGGTTCCGACCCTGGTAAAGCCGATCTTATAATCGTCTGGGGCGTACAGGCACTCAACCGGGAAACGAGATGCCGGTGCCGAGGAACTTGTGAAATAAAGGCCTGGCAACGCGCGTCGTTCATTACAAAGACCGATTTAAAAACCACCTCCCTGA
>JAYGFS010000241.1:0-22882 GCA_046581765.1 Verrucomicrobiota bacterium | reverse complement strand
ACGATTGATTCATCCGAAACCGATGCATTAGAAGTGAATTCGACCCGCCAGTTCGACGATAACACCTTCCAGACCGTTTTCGATCCGAATGGAAACCCCATTGTCGAGGGCACGGAAACGACCATAACAAGTAACCACACGGAAAGCGTGGCGATTAGCAACAATGAAGGCCGGACCATTACCTCGACCTTCCAGATCGCCGGCGGCAATGCGCAGTACCGGCTCAAGGGCAGCTGGATAGAAAACGGCGGCGTGGTCGCCACCGTGGATGCGATTTCGGAAGCCGCGGGTGGGGTGATTCAAACCGTGGCCAGCCCAGCGGGGAACTGACCCCAAGGGTTTATTGCTTGATGATCGAAAGCTGGCGGGAACTCGCCGGCTTTCTTTTTTGCCCCGCGCCGGGCGGATCGGCTGGCATCGTTTTCGGGGGCGGACGGGCCTCGATGCATTGCGGTCACGGCGTTTAAGCGGCCCTTAGCGTTGCTGGTCACGGGCTTCGATCAGGAGTTCCAATTTCTTCCTTAGGTTCTGAAAGTCGTCATCCCCCCGCACGTTGTCCAACTGTACGTCGCCGATCGAGGTCAGGGTATTGATGGGGTCATACCTGGCCGCCATTTCCAGGTGGGCGAGGGATTCCTGGCTTTGCTTCTTCATGCTGTACGCACAGGCGTAGTTGAAGTTGATCAGGAAGAGGTAGTTCATGTTCCGTTTCCGGGTTTGCAGGTCGGATCCACCTACCAGCATTTTTGTTGATACCTTGGCCAGGGAAGCCAAAGCATCATCCACCCGATTCAGGAAGAGGTAGATGGCTGAAAGGTTTCCGATCAGGGCGGGGTCGCCCGGCTTGTGTTCGAGTGCCTTTTCCATGGCCACTGACGCATCGTTAAAATTGCGGTCGGCGTAATGATGAATGCCGATCTGGTGGTACAGGTCGTACTTGGACTTGTTATACCGCATCGTTTCCAGGGCCTTTTCCAGGTGCTCGATGGCCTTGAGGGTCGTATCTTCATCCCGAATCAACTCTTCTGCTTCCTTGAGGGCATCCGTGACCTTTACCCGCTCAACGATCAGGTCGATGTCATCACCTGCAAACTCTTCCGGCACATCCAGCTTGCTGATGCTCTCGGTGGTCGGGAGCTTCCACAGTCGGTTGGTCGGGGTTGAATGGTTTTCCAGGGCAGTCAAGGAGAGGATGGCCGGGTCATTCGTTGCCAGGATCGCCAGGACCTCCGCTCGGGGTGCGGGTAGCGAGACCGTTTCCACTTCGTTGGTTGGGCTGATCTGCAGGAGGGGCGAGTTCAAGAAGCCGCTATCCTCCGCGGCAGATCCCGACACGAGCAATTCCGCGGCACAAAGCGCGGGGATCAGGTATTTAAAGAGTCTGGATTTTTGTGTGCTTTTCACTGCCCATAAGCCCGATTTGTATTATAGGTTACCCTGATTTTACCGTTTTGGCAAATGCCGGGAACCCCGTGTTTTGCCGCAAAAAGAAAGGACAATTGGCCCGTGCGTTGGTCCGATTATTTCATACCGACCATGAAGGAAACGCCGCAGGATGCGGAGATTATCAGCCACCAGTTGATGCTGCGGGCCGGTCTCATCCGCAAACTGAGTTCGGGCCTGTACTCGTACCTGCCCCTAGGTCTCCGTTCCCTTAAAAAGGTTGAGCAGATCATTCGTGAGGAGATGAACCGGGCCGGTGCCCTGGAAGTCCTCATGCCGGCCATGCAGCCCCGTGAGCTCTGGGAGCGCAGTGGTCGCTACGAGAAGATGATCGACGTCATTTTCACCCTCAAGGACAAGAACAAGCGGGATATGGTGCTGGGGCCGACCCACGAGGAGGTCATTACCGAGATCGTGGGCCGGGAAATCCACTCCTATCGTCAATTGCCGATCAATTTCTACCAGATCCAGACCAAATTCCGGGATGAGATCCGCCCGCGCTTTGGGCTCATGCGGGCCCGCGAGTTTATCATGAAGGACGCGTACAGCTTCGATGTGAGCTGGGAAGCCGCCGACGGCAGCTACCAGGCCATGTACGATGCCTACGAGCGCATTTTCAAGCGCTGCGGCTTGCGGGTCATGGTGGTCGAGGCCGACTCGGGCGCCATCGGTGGCAGCCAGAGCCACGAGTTCATGGTGCTTGCGGAAGCGGGTGAAGACGGCATCGTGATCTGTGAGGAAAGCGGTTACGCCGCCAACCTGGAACGGGCGGAAGCCCGGATCCCCGAGCGAAACGACCCGACAGACGACATGGCCGCGGAAGAAGTCGAAACGCCGGGCATGGGCACGATCGAGGCGGTATCGAAATTCCTCGAGCAGGAACCGGAGTGTTTCATCAAGACCCTGATTTATCTCGCCGATGATCAACCGGTTGCCGTGCTGTTGCCCGGGGATCGCGATGTAAATGAAGTCAAGCTGGCGAAGGTGCTTGCCTGCACGCAGCTCGAAATGGCCGGCGCGGAAAAAGTGGAAGAGGTCACCGGTGCCCCGCTTGGGTTCGCGGGGCCGGTTGGCCTGTCGATTGATGTGGTCGCCGACCTGCGGCTGAAGGGTATCCAGGGTGCCATCACCGGTGCGAATGTTCGTGACCGGCACCTCAAGCACGTTCACCTTGAACGCGATGCGACAGTGAAATCCTTTGCGGATTTCTGCCTGGTCCGTTCCGGGGATCCCTGTCCGCGCAGCGGCCATGCGATGATCGAAAAACGCGGCGTGGAAGTCGGGCATGTGTTCAAACTGGGGAGCGTCTACTCGGAAGCACTCAATGCAACTTTTGTCGACGAGGAAGGCGATCGGCATCCGATGGTGATGGGATGCTACGGGATCGGCGTCGGCCGCACCATGCAGGCGGCGATCGAGCAGTGCCATGACAAGGACGGTATCCGCTGGCCGATTTCCATCGCGCCCTTTCAGGTGGAAATCGTCACCCTGGATGCGACAGATGAAGCGTGCATGAAGGTGGTAAACGATCTCTATTCCGGGTTCGAGGCGAAGGGCGTGGAAGTGATCATCGATGACCGGGATGAACGCCCCGGGTTTAAATTCAAGGACGCGGACCTTGTCGGGATTCCCCTGCGCGTCACGATCGGGAACAGGGGCCTGGCCAAGGGGCAAATCGAGCTCAAGATACGCGGAGGGGACACGGTCTTTGTCCCCCTCGACGATGCCCTAAACACCGTTGCCGCAAAGGTATCGGAATTGCAGGAGGCTCTCGGGGTTGAACGTTGAATCCTCTTGCGCTGTCTGAAGGAATACGCCTATGCCTGTCGTGAAAATTTTGCCATCCATCCTCGGTGCAGACCCTGGAAACCTGGAAACGGCCTGTAAAACCTGTGTGAGCACCGGTGCGGATGGGATTCATGTGGATGTCATGGACGGGCATTTTGTCCCGAACCTGGCCTACGGACCGGGTACCGTGGCCATGATTGACCGCGTGGTCGACACCCATTTAAACGTCCACCTGATGATCACCAATCCGCTGGATCATGCCGAGGCCTTCATCCGTGCCGGCTCGGATACCCTTTCCGTGCATATTGAGGCGGACGGGGATATCGCAGGCTTGTTGCCACAGATTCGCGCACTGGGTGCGCGACCGGGTATTGTGTTGAACCCGGACACCCCGCTTTCCCGGGTTCTACCGGTCGTCGATGCGGTCGAAGAGGTCTTGTTTATGACCGTGTTCCCGGGTTTTGGCGGGCAGTCTTTTATCGCGGATGCCATGCCTGGGATTACCGAGCTTCGCGCACACTATCCCGAACTCGATATCGCCGTAGACGGCGGCCTGAACCGGGAGACCTGCCGGGTCGCACGTGAGGCGGGTGCGAATGTTTTTCATATTGGTTCTCACCTGTTCAGGGCGTCGGATATGGCCGAGGAAGTAACCTTAATCCGGGCGGCCCTCCAATCATTCGCATGACGCCCCTTAAACACATCCGTAATTTCTGTATCATTGCCCATATCGATCACGGCAAGTCGACCCTGGCAGACCGCATGCTTGAACTGACATCCAGCATTGATAAGCGGGACATGATGGACCAGGTCCTGGATGACATGGACCTCGAACGCGAACGGGGTATCACGATCAAGGCGCACCCGGTGACCATGTCCTTCGTTTCCGAGGATGGAAATACCTACCAGTTCAACCTTATCGATACGCCGGGGCATGTGGATTTCACCTACGAGGTTACCCGCAGCCTTGCTGCTTGCGAAGGAGCTATCCTTGTCGTGGATGCGGCGCAGGGCGTGGAGGCGCAGACGGTTGCGAATACCTTGCTCGCCAACCACCAAGACCTCGAGATTATCCCGGTGCTGAACAAAATTGATTTACCCAATGCGGATCCGGACGCGGTTATCAAGCAGATCGAAGACATCCTGGCCATCCCGGCGGAAGATGCCCACCAGATCAGCGCCAAGACCGGCTTGGGGGTGCGGGCGATCTTTGAGTCGGTGGTCAAGCGTATCCCGCCACCCATCGGCAAGGAAAAGGGGACGCGGGCCCTGGTATTCGATTCGCATTATGACCCTTTCCGGGGGGTGATCTCCTACGTTCGTATGGTCGATGGCAACCTGGAAAAAGGCAGCAAGATCCGCATGCTGAGCACCAACATGACCTACGGGATCAAGGAGGTGGGCACCTTCAATCCCAAGCCCACGGTCGTCGACCGCCTGAATCCAGGGGAAGTGGGGTACCTGATCGCCAATATCAAGCAGGCCTCGGAAATTAAGGTGGGCGACACGATTACGCGCACCGACGATCCGGCGGACGAACCCTTGTCGGGCTTTAAAGAAATCCAGCCCATGGTGTTTAGCGGGATCTATCCGGTGGAGGCCTCCGATTACGAGAAACTTAACGCGAGCATCGAGAAACTGGCCCTGAATGACAGTTCCTTCGGCTTTATGCCCGAGACCTCGGCCGCCCTCGGTTTTGGTTTCCGCTGTGGTTTTCTCGGGTTGCTTCACATGGAAATTATCCAGGAACGCCTGCGGCGTGAATACGAGGTCGATATTATCTCCACCTATCCGGGCGTGGTGTACCAGGTCTACCTCACCGATGGCGAGCACATCGAGATCGACAACCCCATTCATTTGCCGGAACCGCAACGGATTGAGTATATCGAGGAGCCTTTCATTAAATCCCACATCATTTGCCACAACGAGCATATCGGTGATATCATGTCGCTGGTACGTGATCGTCGCGGGGAGATTACGAAGACGGAGTCGCTGGACAGCAATCGACTGGTGGTGACTTGCCGGCTGCCACTGAACGAGATCGTAATTGATTTTTATGACAAGCTGAAGAGCATGACACACGGTTATGCCTCCATGGATTACGAGTACGCGGGCTATGAGAAATCCGACCTGGTAAAGATGGATATCCTGGTCAATGGCGAACCGGTCGATCCTTTTGCCTGTGTTGTTCATCGAAGCAAGGCGGAACCGCGCGGTCGGCAGATTTGCAAAACCCTGGTCGGCCTGATTCCCAAGCAGCAGTTTTCGATTCCGCTTCAGGCCGCGATTGGCCAGAAGATCATTGCCCGTGAAACCATTCGCGCCTACCGCAAGGATGTGACGGCCAAGTGTTACGGTGGCGATATCTCGCGCAAGCGCAAGTTGCTTGAGCGCCAGAAAGAGGGTAAGAAGCGGATGAAGCAGGTGGGCAAGGTAAGCATCCCCCAGGAGGCCTTCATGAACGTTCTTAAACAAAGCAACGACTGATGAACTATTTTATCCGGCGGAAATACCTGAAACACAAAAAGCACGTCCTGCACGAGGCGCGTCACGCGCGCTGCATGCGTGAGGATGCGGAAGCCCCGGAGAACATCCGGGGGCTGCTGGATCTCGAATCCCAGCTGGAGGCTGCGTGGGAAAAGCGGGACGACAGCCGCATGGACGAGCTGTTTGAGTCGATCCTGTCCAATATCAAAAAGATCTATCCCGCGAAGGGTCCCGAGAAGCTCCGCGAAAACCTGGAAATCCTGGTGGTCGCGGTGGCGGTGGCCCTGGGTGTGCGCACGTATTTTGTCCAGCCGTTTAAGATCCCTACCGGCTCCATGCAGCCGACCTTGAACGGCATTCGGTTCATTGATGACCAGGATGCACCGGAGACACGGGACGCCTTCCCGCAATGGGTCTTTAACTACCTGGTGGATGGCACCCGTTACGTGGAAGTCCGGGCTCGGGCTTCGGGGCTTATCACATCAGTCGGCCGTGCGGACAACTTTCAATTGTTTGATGTGGGGGGTAAGAAGCACCGGATCCTGTCCGACATGTATGACCAGCAGCGCAAATTTGAGCGCAATGAATTTGTCAAGAAAGGCCAGGTGCTGGCATCCGGTCGCCTCTTGAGCGGGGATCATATCCTGGTCAACAAGGTGAAATTTAACTTTGCGCGGCCATCACGCGGCGACATTACCGTCTTCAGCACGAAGTACATTGAGCATTCGGACATCAAGCAGGACTCCTTCTACATCAAGCGCATGGTCGGTTTGCCCGGGGAGCATATTCAACTGGGAGATGACGGATTTCTATACAACCGGGCCGGGAAGATTGCCGAGCCCGCCCCGTTCAACTGGCTCCTGGGTGATAAGTATGCCGGACAGAAGGGACGGGGCTTCTTCGCGCAGGACGGTCGTTTATTTCACAATGGCGTGCCCTACATCCGCGGCCACGGTCCCTACACGACCGGTCCGCGATCCGATTTTGAACTCGCGGACAACCAGTACCTCTTCTTCGGGGACAACACGCTCTCCAGCCTTGACGGTCGCTATTTCGGGGGCGTGCAGCGCGAAAGCATCATCGGTCCGGCCTTCGCGGTGTACTGGCCATTTAAAGAGCGGGCCAGGTTCTTGCGTACCCGGTAATGATTTTGCCGCGCCCCATGCCCTCTGAACTCTTAATTGAGGCGGTGGTGCGCATGTTTTCCGGGGCGTCCGGAAATCTTTCCGCCGAACAGCAGGCGCAGCTGGTGGCGGAGTATCGCGAGATGCCCTTTTGCCCCACGGCGGATATGCACGGTTTGTGGGACCTGCTGTTTTCGCTCTTTGATGCGGCCCGCCTTGCCATGCTGGATCCGCCTTTCGAATACGGAGTGGGGGAGGAGTTGCGTATTCTGGACCTAGCCTGCGGACGCTGTGAGGAGGCGGTTATGCTCCCGGCCTTCTTTGCCCGCACCCTGCCCATGCTTTCATCGAAGTCGGTTCACTTCTCCGGGACCGACCTGCGCGAGAATATGATCCGCCTCGCCAATAACTACTGTGGCCGAACCTGTTCCTTTTTTGAACCGTGGGTGGGAGGTGAATGTTCTCCCTTTTGTTACCTGCTGAAATCCGGCGATGCCACCTCTCCGGAACTCTGGATGGACTTCCCCGAGAGCTTTGACGTGGTTTTCTGCCGCCATCAGAATGCATGGCATGGAGCCGAGATCTGGACCCGAATCTTCAATGAGGCCCTGCGGAGATGCAAACCGGAAGGCGTGTTGATCATCACCTCCTATTTCGATCGAGAGCACCAGATGGCTACGCAGCTGTTGTCGGGCCTGGGGGCTGAGTTGGTTTGTTCCATCCGGAATCCGGCTTCCCGTGCCTTGAAGGCCCCGGGCAAGTCGATCGACCGCCATATTGCACTGTTCCGTAAGCGTGGTATGCTGCTATAAATACGTAGTTTATGCGATTGGTCTTTCTAGTGCTGGCGATGAGCAGCCCGGCCGCTTTTGTTGCCGGGACGGTACCGCATTGGGCCTTTGAACCCGTCCGGGAGCCGGACTTGCCCGAGGTGAGGCGGGAAGCGTGGCTGCGCAACCCGATCGACCGCTTTGTGCTCCAGGCCCTGGAGGCTGCAGGCTTATCACCGGCTCCTGCTGCAGACCCGCGCACCCTTGTGCGGCGCGCGACCACCGGATTGACGGGACTTGCGCCCGCTTACGACACGGTCAGGGCATTCCGGGCGAATCCCTCGGAGGAAGCCTATACGGAGATGCTTGACCGGTTACTGGCCTCGCCCGCATACGGGGAACGTTGGGGCCGCCATTGGCTGGATGTCGCCCGGTACGCGGACACGCGCGGCTATTTGACCGGGGGACAGGAGACGCGTTTTCCTTATTCGTACACGTACCGCGATTATGTGATTCGCGCGTTCAATGAAGACAAGCCTTACGACCGCTTTATTCTCGAGCAATTGGCCGCAGACCAACTGAACACCGCAAACGATCCCGCGGCCCTCGCAGCCATGGGATTTCTGACCGTCGGCCGCCGCTTCCTGAATAAGGATGCCGAAATAATCGATGACCGGATTGACGTGGTGACGCGTGGCTTCATGGGGCTCACGGTTTACTGTGCCCGCTGCCATGATCATAAATACGATCCGGTGCCGACCGAGGACTACTACTCCCTCTATGGGATCTTCGATAACTCCCTTGAGCCCGACATACTCCCGGTCATCGAGGAGCCGGGATCCGATCCGGGCTATGTGAAGTATAAGGCGGAGCACGACAGGCGCACGCAGGCCGTGGAGGGTCTCCGGAAAGGTCAACATGCGACCCTGAAGAAGGAACTCGGCAATACGGTGGGAGATTACCTGAAGGAACTCGCGCGGCAGCAGTATCCTGATCACTTCAAGGGTTTGCCGAAACCGGATTACCTGAAACAGAACCGTTTGCGCCGGCATGCCCTGTCGGAATGGAGGACCTACGTGCTTCGCCGCCTGGAACGGCCCGATCCTGTATTCAGCATTCTCCCCGAGCTGGGAAGAATCCCGGTCGACGAATTTGCTGCGCGGGCGGGGGAGCGGATCAAGACCCACCGCCCGATCCTGCCCTTCCTGAGGAATCGCCTGCTTGCAGGGAATCCGGAAAGGCTGGATGACGTGATGAACACCTTTGCGCAGCTGTGGAAGTCCGGCAAGCATCCCGCCTTTCGGGCGGCTTTCAGCGCACAGGGCTCGCCTTTGCATTTCCCTTACGAGGTGCTACAGGAGTACCAGGATCGCAAGATGCGTGAAGCCCAGACAAAGCTGGAGAAGAAGGTCGTGGCATGGGAGGCCTCTTCCCCGGATGCGCCGCCGCGAGCGATGGTGCTGCACGACGTGGACGAACCGCACGCGAACTACGTTTTCCTGCGTGGTGATTCAAGCCAACCCGGAAAGCGGGTGGCGCGTCAATTTCTCCAGGTCCTCGCGGGGAAAGACCGTAAGCCTTACACGAAGGGCAGTGGACGCCTGGAGTTGGCCCAATCAATCGTGGATCCGGAGAATCCGCTAACCTACCGGGTGCTGGTCAACCGGGTCTGGCACCATCATTTTGGCCGGGGCCTGGTGAATACGCCGGACGATTTCGGCACCCGCGGCGACCGGCCATCGCATCCGGAATTGTTGGATTATCTGACGCACTGGTTTGTCACCCATGACAAATCGATCAAGCAGTTACACCGGTTGATTATGAACTCCGCGACCTATCGGCAGGCGTCGGTTGTTGCTCCGGATGATAAAGTGCAAGATCCTGACAACCGTCTGCTTTCGCGAGTGAGTCGGCAACGCCTCACCCTTGAAGCCATGCGCGACCAGATGATGCAGGCCGCAGGAAAGCTGGACCGGCGGCTGGGCGGGCAGTCGATCGAGCTTTGGAGCAAGCCCTTCAGTCCCCGGCGTTCTGTTTACGGCTTCGTCGATCGGCAGAGCGTGCCCGATGTCTTTCGAACCTTTGATTTTGCCAACCCCGATTCGGTCACCGGCAAGCGGCCGCTTACCACGGTCCCCCAGCAGGCCCTGTTTCAAATGAACAGTCCCTTTATCATGGAGATGGCGGCTGCCCTTGCGGCGCGGAGCGAGGCGAAGCAGTCGGATGTGCGCGTACGGTCCATCTATCGATTTGCCCTGGCTCGTGATCCGAATGCCGACGAGAAGAAATCCGCACGTGTTTTCCTGGCAGGCGGCGATGAAAAGCGTTGGCAACGTTTTGCGCAGGTGCTCCTGATGTCCAATGAATTCGCCTTTGTCGACTGATGCAACAATCTCGCCACCATGAATTTGACCCATTCCGCCAGCTGGCTGAACGTCGCTTGACCCGCCGTGAAATGCTGCATCGCAGTGGCATGGGCCTGGGGGCGATCGGGCTGGCGGGGCTGTTGCCCGGCGCGCAGGCCGCGGTAGGGGTGAATCCGATGTCAGCCAAGCACTCGCAATTCCAGGTCAAGGCCAAGCATATCATCCACCTGTTCATGAATGGGGGCCCCTCCCATGTGGATACCTTCGATCCCAAGCCCATGCTCACAAAGTACGACGGCCAATCCTTGCCGATTCAGATGCGGACCGAGCGGAAGACCGGCGTCGCGATGAAGTCGCCCTTCTCCTTCAGGCGCTATGGGCAGAGCGGGATCGAGGTCAGTGAGATTTTCCGCCATGTGGGGGAGATGATCGACGAGGTCGTGGTGATTCGTTCGATGCATGCGAATGTTCCCAATCATGAGCCCTCGCTCATGCTTATGAACTGCGGTGCGAATACGCTGGTGCGCCCGGCGATGGGCGCCTGGTTGACCTACGGGCTGGGCACGGAAAACCAGAATCTGCCCGGCTTCGTCGCCATGTGCCCCGGGGGCCTGCCGATCAAGGGCGCACAGAATTGGGGAGCCGGGTTTCTGCCGGGCACCTACCAGGGCACGTACATCAATACCCGGCACAGCAAGATCGACGACCTGATCCAGAACATCCGGAATACACACGTGTCCGCTGCCGAGCAGCGCAGGCAGATCGACCTGCTGCAGGAGATGAACAGGCGCCACTTGGCCGATCGCTCAGGGGATGCGGCGCTCGAAGCACGGATCCATTCCTTTGAACTCGCGTACCGTATGCAGATGGAGGCCAGTGATGCGTTCGACATCAGCCGTGAACCCGATCACATCCGAAAAATGTACGGCAACACGGTCCAGGCGAAACAGATCCTGATGGCGCGGCGCCTGGTCGAACGGGGTGTTCGCTACGTGCAGTTGTACCATGGGAAAGGGCAGCCATGGGACAGTCACGATGACTTGGAGAAGAATCACCGGAAATTAGCAGGGGAATGCAGCCAGGCCATTGGAGCCCTGCTCCGGGATTTGAAACAGCGCGGTCTGCTCGACGAAACCCTGGTTATCTGGGGCGGGGAGTTCGGGCGTACCCCCGTGGTTGAGCTGCCCACGGTGGGTGCCAATGAAGGCAGGATCAATGGGCGGGACCACAATCATTACGGCTTCACCGTGTGGATGGCAGGTGGAGGTGTCAAGGGAGGCACCGTTTACGGTGCTACCGACGAATTTGGTTTCAAAGCGGAGGAAAACCCGGTGCACGTACATGATTTGCATGCAACGATCCTTGAGCTGATGGGATTTGAGCACACGGAATTAACCTACCGCTATGCCGGGCGTGATTTCCGTCTCACCGATGTAGAAGGAAAGGTTGTGCGGGATATTATCGCATAAGTCTACGAGCGCCGGTCCTTCGACGCCCGGTCTAGAAAGGCCCGTTCGCGCTCCGTAAGGCTTTGCAGGCCTTCGCGGGAAATCTTTTCCAACAGGTCGTCCATCCGCAATTCGCGTTCGAGGGCCTTCTGTTGTTTCTTCTGCCGTTTCTTCCGGGCGCGAAGCTCTTTGCTCGCCGGGGCAAAGACTTTGTTGGTGGGCAGGAGCAAGGGGTTTTTCCAGAGAACACAGAGGAGGCTGGCAAAAATAAGCAAGGTGGTGAAGTAGAATACGGGCTGGGCTGTCACCACGGCCGGGTTGATCAGGGTGGCTGCCAGCATGCCGGAGAGGGCTCCGCCCAAGTGTGCATCGTGGCCGATGTTGCCACCGCGTTTAGTGAGAAAATAGATGGAAGCGGCGAGGAATATCAGTGCGAAAAGCCACCCGGGCATGAACCAGACGGAAACACCCGGCAAGAGGAATAGGGCGGCGAAGATCATGCCGCATACCCCGCCGGAAGCGCCCAGGGCTCGGTATTCATGGTGCTTGTGCAGCCAGAGCGAGAGGAGATTCCCGCCGAGGATGCTGCTTAGATAGATCAGCAACATCACCGCGGGGTTGTACACTATTTCAATTGCCTGGGCGAAGCCGTGGAAACTGATCATGTTGAAGGTGAAATGCATCCAGTCGCCATGGAGAAACCCGGAACTGAGTAGCCGGTAATACTCCTTGCCCGCGAGGATTCGGCGAGAGGAGAAGAGAAATTGTTCCTTGAAGGCATCGTGGCTCTCCCCCCGCCAGGTCGTATAGCCCGTCCCGAGAAAGATGAGAATGGAAAACAAGCCTTCTTGCATGCTGCGTATATACGTTTACTTTTGGGACTGTGCAAGTACAGGTCGTTATCGGTGAACAAGCGGATGCGTTTCGACGGGAGTTTTACCCGGAGACCGGGCCCTCGGAATGGAATGACTGGCGCTGGCAGTTACGTAACCGGATCCGCGACCAGGAAGGCGCAGAACGGATTTTCTCACTGTCCGATGATGAGCGGGCAGCCATTCAGGCCCGGGCGAACCAGTTGCCTCTGGGCATCACCCCGTATTATGCGAGCCTGCTGGATCGAGCGGATCCGAGCCAGGGCTTGCGCCGAACAAAAATTCCCAGCCTGGCCGAATTCGAGCGCGGTCCGGACGAGGTGCCCGATCCGCTTGGCGAGGATGCACACAGTCCGGTGCCCGGTCTGGTCCACACCTATCCGGACAAGGTTTTGTTCCTGGTAAGTGATTTCTGTGCGAGCTATTGCCGGTACTGCACCCGCGCGCGGATGGTTGGAGCGGGTGAATTTCTTCCGGACCGGGAGATGTGGGAAAACGCCATCGCGTATATTGAGGCGCATCCCGGGGTGCGTGACGTGTTGTTGAGTGGCGGTGATCCCCTGATCCTCTCCGAGGAGCGCCTGGAATGGCTCCTGGCCCGCTTGTCGAAGATTCCGCACGTGGAAATCCTGCGTATCGGCACCAAGGTTCCCGTGGTATTGCCTCAACGCATCACCTCGTCCCTGCTGGATATGTTGCGCAAATACCATCCGATATTCTTCAGCATTCATTTTATTCATCCGGACGAGTTGACACCAGAGGTGGCCCATGCCTGTGCGATGATCGCCGATGCGGGCATTCCCATGGGCGGGCAGAGCGTTTTATTGAAGGGCGTAAACGACGATGCGGAAACCATGCTTCGCCTGAATACGGGGCTGCTGAGATTGCGCGTCAGGCCGTATTACCTGCACCAGTGCGATCCCATTTTAGGCAGCGCCCATTTTCGCACCCAGACCTCGGTTGGCGTGGATATCCTCCGCTCCCTGCATGGTCACACCACGGGCTATGCGGTGCCGCACTACATGGTCGATGCGCCTGGCGGGGGCGGCAAGGTCCCGCTGTCACCGGATTATGTCGAGGGCCGTGAGGCGGATTATTTGCTCCTGCGCAATTACCAGGGCAAGCAGTACCGTTATTGGGATCCCGAATAAAGCGGTGCCCACGAACCCGGGTCCACAGATAGAAAAGCTGTTGAAAAGGGTCGAATCTGCGCAATATCACCCTATACTGTCTGGCTATCTTGCTGGGAAAACGGGAAGCTTGTTGACATGCAGTGGATCATCAAAAAAATTGTCGGAACAAAAAACGAACGTGACTTAAAAAGAATTGGTCCGCTGATCGAGGCGGTCAATGCAAAGGAAGAAGAGTACCAGCAGCTTTCCGAGGAAGAGCTGAAGGCGAAGACCCCTGAGTTAAGGCAACGACTTGAAAACGGCGAGGAACTGGACGATATCCTGGTCGAAGCCTATGCGGTCGTCAAGAATGCCTGCCGGCGCCTGGTCGGCACGGTGTTCGATGTCGTGGGTCACGAAAAGACTTGGATCGAAATCCTCTACGATGTCCAGTTGATTGGCGCAGTGGGGATTCATCGCGGCATGATTGCAGAGATGGCCACGGGTGAAGGGAAAACCCTGGTCGCCACCTGCCCAACCTACTTGAATGCACTGACCGGTAATGGGGTGCATATCGTTACGGTCAACGACTACCTGGCACGACGGGATGCCGAGTGGATGGGGTTCCTGTACCAGTACCTCGGTTTGACTATCGGGGTCATCCAGAGTGGCATGCATCCATCCGAGCGCCGTGAGAACTACGGCCGGGATATCACGTACGGAACCAACAGCGAATTTGGCTTTGATTATCTCCGTGACAACATGGCCTACGACCCGGCGGAGATGGTGCAACGCGGGCATTTTTTTGCGATCATCGATGAGATTGACAGTATCCTGATCGATGAAGCGCGTACGCCCCTGATTATTTCAGGCCCCGCTCAGCACTCGTCATCGGAAACCTATGTGCTGGAAAATCCCACCGTGCTGAAGCTGTATCGTATGCAGAAAGATATTTGTGATGCCATTGCCAGTGAAGCTGCGCAATTGGTGGAGGAGGGCGACGACGGGGCTGCCATGGAAAAGCTTTATCAGCTGCAGCAGGGCATGCCTCGCAGCAAGCAATTGCTGAAGCTCATGGAAACGCCTGCGACGCGGCGTCTTCTGGAAAAGGCGAACAACCAGTATCTTACCGACACCCACAAGGAACGCGCTCGTGAACTGCGCGAGGAACTCTACTTTACCATTGAGGAAAAGCACCATGATGCCGGGCTGACCGAAAAGGGGACCTTGACGATCAGCCCCGACGACCCGGATGCGTATCTGCTTCCAGACATGGCGACAGAAATGTCCATGCTGGATGGTGATGATTCGATTTCCGATGAAGAAAAAATCACGCGTCGCCAGCAGATACAGGATGCCTTCACCGTAAAAAGCGAGAAAATCCATGCCGTCGATCAGCTCATCCGTGCGTATTGCGTATATGAGTGTGACGTTCAGTACGTGGTTGAAAACAACCAGGTGGTGATCGTCGACGAAAACACGGGTCGCAAGATGGAAGGTCGTCGCTGGAGCGATGGCCTTCACCAGGCGGTTGAGGCCAAGGAGGGGGTGAAGGTCGAGCGGGAAACCCAGACCCTTGCGACCGTGACCATCCAGAACTACTTCCGGATGTACGAAAAGCTTTCCGGAATGACCGGTACCGCTGAAACGGAGGCGGATGAATTCGCGCAAATATACAAGCTGGATGTCCTGGTAATCCCCACGAATCGTCCGGTGCGCCGGGTGGATTTTGACGATCCGATTTACAAGACCGAGCGAGAGAAGTATACGGCGGTCGTGGACGAAATCGCTACCTGCTACCAGAGCAAGCAGCCGGTTCTCGTGGGTACGGTCTCGGTTGAAAAATCAGAACTGGTCAGCCGTTTGCTGCGGAAAAAGAACATCCCCCACAACGTGCTCAACGCCAAGTACCACCTCCGCGAGGCCGAGATCGTCGAGCGGGCCGGCCAACCCGGTGCGATCACGATCGCCACCAATATGGCCGGGCGCGGCACGGATATTAAGCTGGGCGAAGGAGTCGTCAAGGTTGAACCGGAGATCTTGGCCGGCCAGATTTGCCTGAAGGACCCGTACAAGGGCCAGAGCCTGAGTGATTGGCTGAAGGAAAATCCCTGCGGTCTTTATGTGATCGCAACCGAGCGGCATGAGTCCCGTCGAGTGGATCGCCAATTGCGGGGCCGTTGTGCTCGTCAAGGAGATCCGGGGATGTCCCGCTTTTACGTAAGTTTGGAAGATAACCTCATGCGCTTGTTTGGCGCGGAGCGGATATCCAACATTATGGATCGTCTCGGTATCGAGGAAGGGGAAGTGCTTGAACACCCCATGTTGAACAAGTCGATCGAGCGTGCCCAGCGAAAAGTAGAGGAGCAGAATTTCTCCCAGCGGAAAAAGACCCTGGACTACGATGACGTGATGAACAAGCAACGCGAAATTGTCTACGGTATGCGTAGTGACATCCTTCGCTCCGACGAGGTTCGCGACCAGTTGTATGTGGCCATCGAGGAGGCCATTCTTGCTCGTGCCATGGCCATTACCGACTTCGATGAGAAAACCGATCGAAGTGAATTCAGCAATTGGGTAAACATGACCTTTCCCCTCGGTGTGAGCGACTCCGACTTGCTCCCCCTGGATAAGACGCCGGAGGGATATACCGAATATCTCCTTGAATGTGTACGCCAGGCGTATCAACTCAAGCTTGAATCCGAGGACGAAGAGCAGGTAATCAGCATGGAACGTACGATCATGTTGCAGTCCATTGACACGCACTGGCAGGAATACCTGCGCGAAATCGATGCACTGCGCCAGGCGATCGGTTTGCGGGGTATTGGCCAAAAGGATCCCTTGATCGAGTTCAAGCATGAAGCGTATCAGATGTTTGAGGGTCTGATGGAGCGGATCTACGAGGAAATGTGCTACCGGGTTTTCCGCTCAACCACTTCGATTGATGCCCTGGAGAAATTTCTCTCGTCTTTAAACACCAAGACCGTACATGAAGACAGCTCCGCAATTTCGGATGCTCAACGGATGGTCGATACGGGACGCGCCCAGCAAAGGTCCGCAGCGAATGAACGCGCGCTCAAGGATGCACTCGAAAAACCTGAACCGCTTCGACGCGATACACCCAAAGTGGGCCGTAACGATCCCTGTCCCTGCGGTAGTGGGAAAAAGTATAAGAAGTGTCATGGTAGTGGATAAGTAGGGACCGGCTTATCATGCGTGTCCCCAGCACTTTCATGAATCGCATTCAATCCTTTGTGCCCTGGGCGGGGGCGGCCCTGAGTGGTCTCCTTTTATTCGGGGCCTTTATCCCCCTGGAGCTTCCGGGTTTGGTCTGGCTCGCCCTGATCCCCTGGGTGCTTGCACTCAGTCGCCGGATGACCAGGCGGCGCAGCATGCTGCTCGGCTGGTTGGCGGGTGCTTGCTTCTGGCTGCCGGCTTTGTTTTTTCTGCACCCGGTCACGTGGCTGGGCTACGGTATCCTCAGTTTTTACTGTGCACTCTATTTCGTCCCGTTCAGCCTGATCATGGCCGCGTGGCTGGCCCGTTTCGGGGCGGCGTGTCCGCGGATAAACCTCTGCGGGATGCTGCTTGGGGCGGTGGTCTGGGTCGGCAGTGAATACGTGCGGAACCAACTATTTACCGGCTTCCCGATGAACAATATCGCGGTCAGCCAATACCGGAATCTCAGTTTTATCCAGATAGCGGATTTAGGGGGCGAGCATCTCGTATCCCTGGTCATCGTTTTGATGAACCTGGCGCTCACCTTTACCCTGCTTCGCTACGCAAGCGACTCGGGTCGGCGCAAGGCCTGGCCGCACTGGGAATTGGCGCTCGGCGTAATGGCGGTGATCCTTTCGTTCATGTACAGCCTGCGCCAGCCGGGTAGGCTGGTTAAAACGCGCCCCATGGTGGTTAGCTGCATCCAGCCGAATATCCCGCAGGATGAAAAGTTTTTCGGGGAGTCCGTGGATGAGGTGTACAGGCAGGTCTTCGAGTTAACCGACCTGGCATCCCTGCAGACCAATGTCCAGTTGATCGTCTGGCCGGAGACGGCCATTCCGGATTACGTCAATACCCAAAGGGCCTTTTCCTTCTGTAGCGAACTCGCCGCCAAGGGTGTTCCGATCTTAGCCGGTGTCATGCGGTTTCGATACATGGGTGAGAACATGGATCCCGCACATTTCAACAGTGTGGTCTTGTTCGATGGGAAAGGTGAGACGGTTGATTTCTATGATAAGCAGCACCTCGTGTTACTTGGTGAATACGTTCCTGCAGCTCACTTGTTTCCCTGGTTAAAGAAGATCACGGTTATTCCGGATAATTTTTCCGCCGGTGAACGCAGTACGATTTTCGAAATTGAAGGTCATCGATTTTCATCCCTGATCTGTTTTGAGGATATGATCCCGGGCCTCGCGCGCAAGGCGGTTCGTGAGGGTGCACACTTCCTTATCAACCAGACCAACGATGCGTGGTACGATCCCTGGTATGGGAGTCGGCAACATGCCGCACATTTCGTGTTCCGATGCATCGAAAACCGGGTGCCCGCCGTTCGTGCGACCAATACCGGGCTCACGTGTGCGATCGATCGACTGGGCCGGATGACCGTTGAGGGGCCGAACATGCAGAAGTGGATGCTCACCACCACGGTACAGGTGCCGTCAAAGGCAGGCCATACATTCTACTCCCGCTTTGGTGATTGGCTGGGCCTGCCGTGTGCCATCCTGATGCTTGGAAGTTCCTTTTTTGTTGCCTTTACTCGGCGTACATCCCTAATTGTGCAATCGAGAGATACCGATGTTTGAATCCTTATGTAAATCGATGGGCCCAGGATTACTCCTCCTCGTGACGAGTTCGTGCGAGACCATTCGAAACAACGAGGTGATTCGCGCAGCCTACTATCCCCCGGTGGTTAAAAATGCGAAGGCCTTGGGGCCCAACACGCCGGGTAAGGAAATGGATCACCTCGCTTATGCCTCGGTACTCCAGCAGTTCGTGGATGAGCAGGGCCTTGTGGACTATGCGGCCATGGTGGAATCGCCCAAACGGCTCCAGTATTACGCCTTTGAATTGGCCAACATTGAGCTTGGAGAATTCGGTCGACATGAACAGTTGGCGATCCTGCTTAATGCCTACAATGTCTTTACCCTGCAGTTGCTGCTTGAGCATCCCGAGGTGCCGTCCATTATGAGGATTCCGGATAGCAAGCGATGGAAGGCCCGGCGTTGGCGGGTCGGCGGTATCGATGTTTCACTGAAAGAGCTGGAGCATGAAATTATTCGGCGTGAATACATGGATCCGCGCATCCACTTTGCATTGGTTTGTGGTGCCAAGGGCAGCCCGAAGCTGCGGAGCGAACCGTATACAGGTAAAAATCTGGACAGCCAACTGGATGACCAGGCCCGCTACTTTTTCCGCCAGCCATCCAACTTCCAATGGAATCCGCTCAAAGGCGTGGTTAAAATATCCGAATTGTTCGACTGGTATCGCAGCGATTACGGGAAAGACGAAAAACGGGTCTTGCGTGCTCTGATGCCCTATTTGATTCCGGGACAGGCTCAGGAGATCAAAGAACGGGTTGACGAAATTCGGATCCAGTACCTTAACTATGACTGGTCTCTTAACGGGAAGTGGTGATCGGTATATGTTCCTTCCACCGTGAGTATATCGGTCATTATTCCAACACTTAACGGGGAGCAATTTCTTCCCACAACCATTGCGCGCCTCCGCTCGCAGGACCGTGATCCGGAAGAATTGGAAACCATTGTCGCCGACTGTGACTCATCCGACCAGACGGTGTCATGAAGGTTTTATGCACGATGTGCGCCTGTGGGGCCGGGACCTGCTGGGACACTCGAGCAACATGTTCGCCGCGGCCTATCCGCCGCATTACGAGCACCGGGCCACGGCCGGACCCTAAGCAGGCGTGGTGAATGTCCTGTCCACCGACCCGTCCTAGGGTTGAGCTTCCACCAGGGCGTCGAGTGCCCCGCTTTCGATCATCGGCTCCAGTTTCCTCCAGCCTGCGATATGCGTGCCATTAATGAATATTTGGGGGACAAAATCCAAGTCTTCGCCACAGCGTCTCATCATGGCACGGGTGTTTTCGCCGTCCACAAAGGCATCCGCCTCCGCATCCCATTCCACTTCGTATGCCGTGAACTCGAGTTCGCGGCTCCGAAAAAAGTCCATGGCCTTGTGGCACAATCCGCATACCTCTGCATAATATATGTCAATCTGGGGCATCTCGTGTCATCCTGTAAGTTGTCGTCATTCAAAAGGACCCACCTCATATGCTAAAGCGTCTAAGCTTTCCCGCAAGTGCAATTCTCTGCCTGGTGAACACAGTTTTTCCGGCCGAGCGCGAATTTAATCCGCGGAGGGTCGTTCAGCCATTCAAGGCCATCACGGTTGCGGATTTCGTGCAGGCGGTTGAGGTTACGAACCAGGTGCGTGACCCCGAGTTGGTCCTCGGGGTGCATATCGATGGACACGCACGGGCCTATCCGATTAACCAGCTGACCAATCCGACCCGCGAGATTATCAACGATAGACTCGGGGGCCGCTCTATCGCGGCTACCTGGTGACACCTCTGCTTTAACGGCGTCGTGTACGACCGGATCGTGGATGGGAAGACCTTAACGCTTCAGGTTTCCGGTATGCTCTGGCAGCGGAGTCTGGTCATGCGTGACCTGGAAACCGGTTCCCTGTGGAGTCATATCCTGGGGGCCTGTATGGAAGGTGAACTGCAGGGGAAAACCCTGGCGATAGTGCCGGCGCACATCACGACCTGGGCCGATTGGAAATCCGCCTTCCCCGACACGACCGTGCTGGACATGTCACGTACTTCGAAGGCCTTTACCGACCAGGTGTTTCGGGACCCGGAGCGTTTCGTATATGGTGTTCGTCTCCGGGGAAAGGTTAAAGCCTGGTCGTACCGCTTGTTGTTGACGCAAGCGGTCATCCAGCAGCACGTGGGGGGTGAGGACCTGCTATTGGTGACCGATACCGTATCCGGCCGGGTGACCTCCTTCTCCTCGACGATGGATGAGGTCGCTTTGCGTTTTCTGCCGGACCTGAGGAAGGGCGTTTTAGTCGACACCAGCGGGTCCACCTGGCATCCGCTTAGCGGTGAAGGGCTCTCCGGCGAGCACAAGGGGCGCCTGCTCAAGCCCGTCGTTGGCATCATCAGCTTTCGCAAGGCCTGGAAAGCATTTTATCCGGATAGCAGCTACGCGGACTAGTGGGGCTCACTCGGATGACGGGGGATAAAACGCGTTCAGCCGCGTCAGCAGGGCTTCGAGGCGTTCGTAAAAGACCTGCTCATTCAATTCGGCTTTCTGGTCGCGCAGGGTGAACAGTCGTCGTTCCAACCGGTCTCGTTCTTTTCGTTGTGCATCCGTCAACCCGGTATCCGGTTCGGGTGCAAGGTAAATTTGCAGGGCGCGATAGCCGTCGGGCTTGGCTTTCTTCAACTTGGCCAGGTCCGGCCGCACCCCGACAAACCAATCACCCTGGGTCCCCTTGCCATCTCCATTATCATCCAGCAAGGCGTGCTCGGTTTGTATGCGACCTTCCTCGGTATAAAACTCTTCCACCCGTCGGGATGCGTGGATAAAGGCTTCCAGCAGGGCCACACGACCGTCTTTGTCGAGGTCGGCATCCATCGCGTTGAAGGCTGGCGCCAGAAATTCGCCCAGGTGAGCATAGCTTGTTTCATAGCCGCTGCGCGTGGCGGTGAGTACCACCCGGTTCTCGGCCGCCAGTGCTTTGAGGAAGGGGGCACTTCCGGCACTGGTGTTGACGAGGATGATCTCCCGTTCCAGGGGCTCGAGGAGTTCCACCCAATCGCTATCTGAAAGGTCCGGACCTTTCAGATTAAACTTGGCGGCCTTTCCGTCGAAGGTACCGTGACCGATGAATACGATCCAAAGCGGGCCCTCCTGTGGCGGTGCCTTTAGATAGGCCCGGATCTCTTCACGTTTGAACGCCTCCGTGAGCCTGAAGTCCGGATAATCTGTCGCTCGGCGCCAATGGTCGGCCTGGGCCTCGAACTTGGCCTCAAACGCCTCAGCCCCGGCCGGCCCGCGGACGAGCAGGAGGTCCCGTTGGGCCAGCCCGTTAAAGCTCGAGCAGAGAAACGCGATCCAGCAGCAAAATCCCTTCATGCGAGCTGATTCCTCCGGCGAATAAACCATTCGCCAATGAAGCAGGCAAGGGCGAGACAGAAAAAGAACGGCGTGTGCCAGGCGGGGCGGGACCAGGTTTCCATCACGGGCATTTCGCGTTTGTCGAGGATACTTTTTAATCCCTTGAGGGCGTCCGGGGCGAAGACCTTGCCCTCCGTTTGTCCGGCCAGTTCTTCCAGGGCGGCTCGATTTGGCTTGAGGGAGGCGAACTCCTGGATGTTGCGGTTTACACTCCAGCCGGCACGTGTCGTTCCGCTCTCAATGCCTTCATCGTTCCTGATCAAGGCTTCCGCCTCGTAGTGACCGTTCTCGGTCGGCATGTAGCTGACCGTGTACACGCCGCGCTCATCGTCATCGGGCAGGGCGGTCAAGGTGAGTTCATTGGTGGTGGCTTGCGCTATCCGGACCTGAACCAGCGCGTGGTCCACGGGTTCGTGTGCGGCATCCAGTGCGCGAATTCGAAGCTGGTAGGGGGCATGCGCTGCCTTCCCCGGCCGCACCTCAACCGAAAGTCGTTCCGGCACATCGGATACCAGCCAGCGCATGATCTGTCGCCACGATTTTCCCATATCCTGCTGGAAGGTTTCGTGGGCGAATCCCCAGCGCCAGTAGTCACCGATCATAAAGGCCCCCGCTTGGCCTTTCCCGTAGTGCTGGACCACCAGGGCAGGGTAAGAGATTCCCTCAACCTCTGCCGTAACGATGACACGCGCTCCCGGCTTGACCGCCTTTACGCGGTTCAAAACCTTGAACGGTGGCATCTCCCGCAAGCGTCGGCCGTCCTCATCTTCCGTTTCCCGCAGGCGAATCCAGGGTGTCAGCCAGCCTTCGCGGGTTAAGGCCCACGTCGCCGGCTTGTAGGAAATTTCCTCCGTCTGCCGGTCCAGGTAGACCGGCGATATCTTCCCCAGGATCGTCTTGTCGTAGCCGCCCTGCTGGAAGGATTCCAGCCCGCCCAGCATGAGCAGCCCACCCCCGCGATGAGAGACGAAGCGGTCGACCAGGTTCATCTGATCCTGCGTGAAAAACGCAGCCTCAAGGTCGTCGAGGATCACCGCATCGTAGGCGAACAACTCCTCGGCCTCGCGAGGGAAACCATTGGCCAGCTCGTCCGAGCCCCGGGTATTGAGGCGCACGAAAACCGGTTGGTCAAAGTCCGTCTCCTCGTCGCCCTTGCCAAAGCCCCGGAAGAGCGGATTGGACGACTCGCCATCGCGCCCGCGGAATTCGAATTTCGGTTCGCGCTTGGCGATGCGAATCAGCCCGACCAGGTGGTTCTGCTCGTC
>JAYGFS010000648.1:0-2192 GCA_046581765.1 Verrucomicrobiota bacterium | reverse complement strand
TGCATCATCGTGTCGAGATCCTCAATTTTCGTCGGTTCAACCGCCGGGGTGATGTCCTTGACCACCGTAAACCGTCTGATTTCCCGATCGAGGACGAGCACGGTGTCCAGGTTGCCGCCTGCACGCATTCGGTCCCGCAACCCCTCTACTGCTTTCAGGTATTGGCGACCCAGGGAGCCGATACCGGCCAGTTCCTCGTCGGTGATCCGGGTTGCGGCAAATGTGTATTTTGCCTTGAGTTCCTCCAGCTGGGCTGCGACGGGAAAGAGGCCGATAAACAAGCTCGTCAGCAAAAAAATAAATCCAACATGTCTTTCCCTTGAACGGGAACCCCCGGCCAAGCCTTTCCGCTCAAGGGCAGGTGCTTGAGAATCGTTCCCGGTCAACGACAAGTACCCTGTGCACGATTTTTTACTCATGGGGTACATCTAACGGATTCCCGGGGACTTGTCCATTCGACGTGAGGTATTCATTGAGCGCATGTGACAGGTACTGGTGGATGAGATTCGCGACAAAGGCATTCCCGGATTCACTGTAGTGTCGCCACTGTTCCTGGAGGAAGTAGCCCTCCGCAGGTGGCCCCACCTGTTGAAAGGCCGGATACAAATCGACGTAGGGTTGATTGCGCGGCTGGCAGTACCCCGTAAGTGCCCGAGAAACGCCTTGATACGTATTCTGGAAAGTCGCCTGCGTGAGATCGTTGTACTCGGGCAATAAAACCAGCACAAGGGGGATATGCTGCGCGGCGAGTTCCCGGCGCAACCGGTCGATGATTGCCTGGCCGACCTCATACACCTCGGCCCGTTGCTTTTGCTTCGGGGGCTCGGGCAGGGCACCGACAAGCGCAGCCATGGTGCGAGCAAGGCTGATGCGCTCCAGGAGGAATCTGCGCTTTTGCGCGACCTCAACCAGGGCTTCCCCCTTGCCGATTTTCCCGGGAAGAGGCGTGCCGGAGATCTGCAGGGTGCCGTCCGGGCTCAGTTGGTAATCCGGGGTGGCAAAGCCATTTCCGGTCCGGGTTGACGCCATGCGCCAAAAGTCGTCGACAATGAAGCTGAATACCACCGCATCGGGTTGCAGCTTCATCCCCTCGCGCTTGAACCACTGGTAACACTGGCCGATGGAGTAGCCCCCCTGTCCCATGTTCACGAACTGGATCCCCGGATGGAGCTGCTGAAGGTGGGCGGTAAAGGTCTGGCTGTCGTCCACCCCGTAGCCCAGGGTGAAGGAGTCTCCGAGCAGGAGTACACGTTTTTTCCCGGCCGGTTTCTTGCCGACATAGTCTTCCCGCCCGCGCAGGCCATCGGCATTGATACTCATCGTCTTTCCCGGGCCGTAGAAATCCTTGAGCTGCTTGCCGGGAATGTGTACCCAGCCGATTTCCGGGTCATGGCGGGAATGGAACTCCTCCTTGAACTCCGCCGCCACGTGCGCCTTCTTCTTATAATACCTGTAATCGCCGAGAACCCAGCCGACGCTGCACAAGCCCTCGAGCACGACGAGGAGAACAAGCGTCACGAGGAGGCCGACGAGCGCTTTTTTGAGGTGGGCAAGCATGGGCAGGCCTCAGGGGCTCGGGCATAGGGCAAGGTATTCCCGCCCTGGACTTGGCGGGGTGCTGGCACCCGGCCTTGGATCACGTCGGGATGAGCAGCAGACGCACGTCAATAGGGGGCTCACATTCACGTTACACTTCTAATCCAGTTCCCGCCCCCTGTCGACAAAAAGCCCGGCCTCGATCACTCGGCGATGACCCGGTATTTACTCGTTTTGATTCCCTGCCGGGTTCTGTTTTGTTTCGAGTTCGTCCACCAATGGGTTCCCGCCAATGGGCGTCGGGTTAAAGAGGGGCGGGGGAGGTTCCGCTTCAGCCCCCGTGGTGGCCTGCGTAACAGGTCGTGGAGCCGTGGCGGGTCCTCGCCGGGACAGTAGCCGCAAACCACGAGCCGGTACGGGTGATTCGGTTAAGGAAGTACGGATTTCTATGCGTCCATCGGCGTTGATGGAGGAGGAAACACGGAGATTGCCCGTTCTTTTCCGAAGGCCCCGTGTACGATAATTAACCACGAAACCTATTGGCTCGGTACCCTTACCTTCAATCCCGGTACGCGGAGGGTTCGAACCCGGTTGGGCCAAGGCCGGGCTGCCACCTCCCCCGCCTGGTGGCAGGATCCTGACACCTGATTCTATCA
>JAYGFS010000046.1:0-14693 GCA_046581765.1 Verrucomicrobiota bacterium | reverse complement strand
CTACCTGCACGGAAAGACAGGTGATCTCGTCGCCGCACGGACCGGGCATCTCGGCTTGAAGGCGACGGATTTGATCGACGCCCTTCCGGATACCATTCGTTTCGTGTTATAGTCCTTTTCGAAGAAGGGTTCACTTAACGTTGGAAAACAGTGTATAATGACTCCTGTGTTACAGGGGAATTCATTTTATTTGTGTTGCTTGGCTGCGCTGAGTCTTTTCGGGTCTGTACAGGCTGGCTCAGCTGCCCCGACCAATGAGTTCTGCAGCAGTGTCCATACCATAAATACCCTTCCGGCCTCGCTGGATTTCGACAATACGCTCGCCGCGCCGGGGAATGTGATTAACTGCCCGGAAACCGCCTTTACGGTTCAACACGATGTCTGGTACCGCTATACCGTACCGGCAGACTGCCTGCTCAGGGCCCGTGTCGTCGTGGCTTTCGCAGGCGACCTGATCGTATACGTTGGAGCGGAGTGCTCGGGCCTCTCGGGGCTGAGTTGCAATCGCCTGGGTGCGGGCAAGGACAATGTCGTGACCGTGAATGCACAGGCGGGTGAGACCTATTGGTTTCAGATTGGCTCACAGGACGTGAATGAATTCGGCCTCGGTCACCTCGACCTGGAATGTGCGACTCCTGCGGTCAACGATACCTGTCACACCGCGACCGGCCTGGTCTTCCCGGGCGGGGGGATTGAAAGCGTGAATTTCGACCTGGGCCTGGCGCACCCGGACGGCGGGCCGCCCGGGAGTTGCAATGAATTTGGAGGGAACGCCATGCAGAGCGACATCTGGTTCAGCTACACGAGCGACGTGTCGTCGGCTGTGATGTCCATGCGCTTTGACGAACTTCCGTTTAATGGAATCTTTACGGTTTACGAGGGGAGCTGCACAAGCCTGGTCGAGCGTTTGTGCGTTTCGCCGATCGATTCAGACATGACCTATGTTATTCCCGTTTCGTCCAACCAGACGTACTTTGTCCAGGTGGGGGTATACGGTGTATTCAGTCCTGATTCCGGGAGCAACTACCAGGGCCGGGTCACCTTTCTGGCCGGCAAGGACTTCGGTGATGCGCCCGTCGCGTACGAGGCCGGGAATCCGGCCACGCATGGAGCCGTGGTGGATCTTCAGCTCGGTACGCGACTGGACAGTGAGCTTGTGCCCGCCTCCTCACCCGGTGCGGATGGGGATAACCAGGTCGGCCTGGCGGATGAGGATGGCGTGATCATCGGCGGCAGCCTGATCTCCGGTCAAGCTTCTTGTATCACGGTGATCCGTGGCAAGGAGGATGCGCAACTCGATGCCTGGATCGATTACGATCAAGACCAGGTTTTCGAGGCCAGTGAACACATCAACGGCGGAATCAGCATCTCTCTTCCCTTTGAGGGTTCAAACCTGGTGTGTTTCCCGGTACCGATAAGCATCGATAATTGTCCCTCAGGTGTGCAGGACGGGAGCTTCGAAGGCAGCGGGGGTTTTTCACCCTGGAACGTGGTGGCGACAAATTACCCCACGCCCATCGTGCAAGATCAGCAATTTTCCCTGTCGGGATTTTACACTACTTGGTTTGGCTCGATCAATGACGGTCCCGATATCGCCTCCATCAGCCAACAGGTGACGCTGCCTGCCGGGGATAGCTACCTCCGCTTCGGCGTATATATACGACATACCAACCCACCCTATGACGATGTGATGCAGGTCAGGCTGGACGAGGTCGTGGTTGCTGAAATACCCGAGCCCGAGGTCGCGCAAACCGGGTTTATTATCTACGTGGTGCCGCTGAATATCGAGGGTACACATACCCTGACCTTTGAATACCGGAATTTGGATACCAGCGAATCTACCTATTATCTGGACGATATCGTGCTGGTTTGCGGGAGCCCCCGGCTCGGGCCAACTTTTGCCCGCTTTCGCCTCAGTTCGAGTGGAGGGCTCGGCCCGACGGGTTCCGCCCCGGACGGTGAGGTTGAGGATTACCCGGTTACCATCGAGGGATTCTCATCCACGGGTGGTGTTTCGCGTATAACCGGGATGTCTCTCGAGGATGACTTCCTCCACCTTTCCTTGACCAATGAGACCGGTTCCTTAACGATCCGCTTACAGGAGAACCAGGACCCGGCGGCGGGTTCCGCATGGGAGAATGTCGGCTTGGCCGTGCTGGGTGGGGTGGACAGGATTATCCAGAAGGTGGACCAGGCGACGAGTCGTTTGTTGCGCGTCTTGAGGGAATAACCCGTTGGCCAGGCCTTTTGCCCGGTCTGGGTGTGTGCCGGAACCGGTCTTGTAAGCAACCTGGCGGCACGCGCCTGCCTGCCCATTTTTGGTGGGAAGACCTTTTGTTTTAGGAACGATTAGGGCTCAGGTCACGTGTGATCACGCATTACAGGTCCGGTGAAATCGCGCCCGGATTTGACAAAAACTTCTCCCTCCGGTATCGATAGAATCGTAGTGTGGGCGCGTATTTATGGATTTATTCAAAAACCCTGATTCCACCATCTGGAGCGAACGGTATCGCCTGGCGGCCTTGAGCAAGGATGACCTGACGCGGATCGGCCTGTTCACGGGAGCTTTTTCGCTGATGTTCGTGATGTTTCATTTCGTGGGTAACACGACCGATGCCGACGCCAAGGGGCGCTCCGCCATCCTGTGGATGATCTCTCGATGGAGCGACTCCTCCATCTCCATGGGTAACGGAAACTACTCACACGGTTGGCTGATCTTTCCGGTATCGATCTTCATTGCCTGGCTCAATCGCAACGAGTTGATCCGTGCGAAAAAGCGGACCAGCAAGGTTGGCCTGGCGGTCATCATCCTCGCTTGCCTGATCCATTACATCGGGGCGAAATCACAGCAGACACGACTTTCCCTCTTAGCCCTTGTCCTCCTGATCTGGGGCCTTCCGTTCTATTTCTATGGTTGGCAGGTGGCCAAGAAGATCATTTTCCCCTGCGCCTTTCTGATCTTTGCCATCCCCTTCAACTTTCTTGATCGGAAGACCTTTGCCCTGCGCCTGCTCGCCGCGAATGTGTCTACGGGTATTCTCAACGGCCTGGGCATCAAGACGACCTGTGTCGGAACGAAGATTGAGTCGACCGCGGGCGGTGGATTCGATTTTGGCGTAGAAGATCCCTGTAGTGGACTGCGTTCCCTGCTCGCGATGACAGCCCTGACCGCGGTCTACGCCTATTTCACCCAGAAAGGGGTGCTTAAAAAGTTCCTGTTATTCTTCAGCTCGATTCCCCTCGCGATCGTGGGGAACATCTTCCGCATCACCACCATTGCCATCGTGGCCCAGGCCTTCGGCCAGGAAATTGCCGGTGGTTTGTATCACGATTACTCCGGCTATCTGGTGTTTTCGATTGCGATTGGACTGATGGTGGCCCTCGGGGCCTTGTTGAGCGTGAATTTTCGTGAGACGGTACAAAAATGGAAACAAAGTCTCTCAGACCTGTAGTCAACGTGATTGGGGTTTTCCTCGTTTTCACCTTGCTCCTGACCTTCACCGTTGATGTATCGATCAGCGACGAGGCGGGTGTGTTTTCGAAGCTGCCCGACGAATTGGGCGATTGGAAGGGGGAGGAGATCTTCTTCTGCCACAATCGGAGTTGCGGACGGAACTATTCCGGACCTGAAGTCCTGAGCGAAGGGGTCTGCAACAATTGCGGGAAGGCATTACACGATCGTTCACTGGGGGAGTTCCTGCAGATGCCCAAGGATACCCTGCTGGTCAAAATGCGCTTTATCAACGAGGTTACGCACGAGTACCTGCATGCATCCATCGTTTTAAGTGGTAAGGACCGGGCGAGTATTCACCGTCCCGAGGTTTGCTTGCGGGGGCAGGCGAACGACGTGAAGACCGAATTGTTCATCGATGTCCCGCTCGAGGGGAGGAAGCCGCTACAGGTCAAGATCCTGGAACTCGAGCGACTGATCCCCGACTTGCCTGCTGGTCAGAATATCGCCTACCAGTACTACGCCTATTGGTTTGTGGGCAAGGACCGCGAGACCGCGCATCACAGTTGGCGGATGTTCTGGATGGGTTACGACCGGATTGTGCGAAATGTCGCCCACCAATGGGCGTACATCTCTATTTCCGGTATCCGCGATAAGGAAGGGGTCGACTATCAGCAGCAGATCCGTGACTTTATTGCGGTGCTTTATCCGGAACTGATTATCGACCCGGAGGCCTTTGTCGGGCTTTCCCCGACCGTTTCCGGCACTTGATCGTCCGGCTTGCTTTCATGCGCGGTCGGGGTCCGGGGCTGCCGCTGTTTACTTTTTACTCGCCACTGCGCGTGGAGATTACTAGTTTCCCTTCCCGTAACCGGTATTAAACCTTATCTGGACATATTCTTGAACACGAAAAAAACAGCAATCGTAACGGGTGGATCCGGTTTTGTCGGCTCCCATTTGGTGGATCGGCTTCTCGCACATGATTACCGGGTGATCGCGGTGGACAACCTGGTCACCGGATCGGCCGAAAACCTGGCCCATCTCCAGGCCAGCCCGGATCTGGAGTTGATCGAGCACGATATCGTTAAGCCCCTGGTCTTCTCCGACCCGGTGGATGTTATCTACAACATGGCCTCGCCTGCGAGTCCTGCTGACTATCTGGCATTGCCCCTGGAGACCTTGCGTGTCGGCTCTTGTGGAACGCGTCACATGCTGGATCTTGCCCGGGAAAAACAGGCACGTTTTCTCATGGCAAGTACCAGTGAGATCTATGGGGATCCTCAAGTTCATCCACAGGAAGAATCGTATTGGGGGAATGTAAACCCCATCGGGCCGCGCAGCGTATACGACGAAGCCAAGCGCTTCAGCGAAGCCCTTACCATGCAGTATCACCGGTCGTATCAGGTGCAAACGCGCGTGGTGCGTATTTTCAACACCTATGGCCCCCGTATGCGGCCCAACGATGGTCGGGTGGTGCCCGCTTTCTGTTGCCAGTCCCTGAAGAACGAGCCGCTGACTGTATTCGGCGACGGCTCCCAGACGCGTAGCTTCTGCTATGTAAGCGACCTGGTGAGGGGGCTGCATATGCTCATGGACAGTGATTGCCCGGAACCCGTGAACATCGGGAACCCCTTGGAGATGACGGTCTTGAAGTTTGCTGAAAAAATCCGGGGCCTATGTGGGAGCTCGTCGGAAATCGTGTTCAAGGTCTTGCCGGAAGACGACCCGAAAATCAGGCAACCGGATATCAGGAGAGCCCGTGAAACCTTGGGCTGGGAGCCCGAAATGGACATGGAAACCGGTCTCAGGGGGACGATTGACTACTTTAGAAACCTGATTAGTCTTGGCAAAGCCTGAGCCTCTTGGCATAAATATCCCTCACCATAATACGTTCGACGGAATACCTGATTATGCGCTTAAGATATCCCAGACCAGATGGTTCCATGGCTGAGCTGACACTTGGCGCCAACCCGGTCACCATTGGTCGCAGTTCGGACGCTGATGTGCCGGTGCTCGATGAACGTGCTTCACGTACGCATTGCGGGGTTCGCCTGTGGGACGGCGAATACTACATCAAAGATCTCAAGTCCAAGAATGGTACCTACGTCAACGCGGACAAAGTCGAGATGGGAAAGATTCGTCCCGGGGATAAAATTCGTATCGGCAATTTCGTGATCAGTGTCGAAGATGAGAAAACGCAGGGAGCCGATACGATTATGAAGTCGGTGGAAGATGATATGGACGAGGGCAAGGGCTTCAAGACCATGCTCCGCGAGATCGTCGAAGATGTTGAGGAAGCTGAAAAGGCCCAGCAGCCGCCAGAAATTTCAGACGAGGTCGCGGTGATGAAAACGGTCATCCGCAAGAAGGACGCCGCTCCGGTTGAGGAGGAAAATGCGCCGGAAGAGGCGAAAGCCCCGGCGGAAGAGGCGAAAGCCCCGGCTGTAGCTGACGAGCCCGCGATCGAATTGGATGTTCCGGCTGCTGAGCCACCGCCACCTGCGGATAAACCGCCAACGATCAAGCTCAAGGCCCGGCCCAAGAAGCCGGTTCAGATCCGAATCAACAGGAAGAAGAAATAGTTGTTGATGGCAGAGCGGCTCGCCGGTCCGTCCAGCTGCGCCATACCCGGGCGTGGATTCCGGAGGGTTATCCCAAGGCCCTTTAGCTGTATGGTCCGTTGAACCGGGCGGTGAAACCGCGTTGACGCAGACGGCCGATCCCTAATGCGGTAAGTGGGCCTGGTTGCCCCGGGTGGGGACTCCTCCGTGTCCCCCCACCGCTTGCGCGCATTTCCCTGCGATCGGAAGCATTTCGGCGGAGCCTTCCGATTAGCGGGAAGCCTTTCCTTTGTGGTTACCTATTGGGCTCGATGAAGCCCGGGCACAAAAAAACCGGTGCCGGGAAAACCCGACACCGGTAAGCAAGTTTTTTGTCGATGGTGCCTAGCCTCTGTTTACACCCGTTGCGCAGGGTCCTTTCTGACCTTCACCAACTTCATATTCGACAGCTTCGCCTTCATGGAGGTCGCCTCCCTGAACTTCCGAGTGATGGACAAAAAGATCTTCACCGGACTCCTGTTCGATGAAGCCGTAGCCCTTTTCACCATTAAACCATTTTACTGTACCGCGTGGCATACTAACCTTCTTTCATTCATGTGCATACTACAGGCCAAGACGATATTCGCCGGGCCATTTCGGGGGCACAGTAGACAGACCGGAAGCAATTTCAAGGTCGTTTCTGACCTGTTTGACCGGGGGTGGGTGCGGGAGGACGGCCCGGGGCCCAATGAACGGCGCCCGGTGGCCCTTCTCCCGGGTACATATCTGGCGTTAGCGGGTATATATGGGTATTTTTTTTGGGGTATTCACAAAAGGGCGGTCAAAACCCTGTGTGTGGGCGAGGAGGACCGTGCGTGGGGTTTCGGCGGTAGCGAACACCAGTTCTTTGTGCGGCCCTAGCCTGACTCGGACGTCTTATTCAGGTGATCGATCAGCACGAAAGCGAGGGAGGCTCGCTGGTTTCGAGTGAGGATGGCTTCGATACGTTCGACTTCCACGCGGATTTGCTCGCCGGTCTCATCCTGCGACCCGTACAGGTCGAAGGCGTGTTTCAGTTGTGCCTCGTTGAAACAATACACCGACTTTCCGCCGGTAAGATCTACGGGTTCAATAGCCATAAGGAAGCAGGGGTTAAAAGGGATCAACCGGAAAAGCTGGAGCCACATCCGCATGAGCCGGATGCGTTCGGGTTGGTGAAGCGGAAGCCACGGCTAATGAGGTCGTCGGAGAAATCGATGGTGAGGCCGTCCAGGAAAAGGTCCGTGCCTTCCTGGGATACGATCGTGATCTCCGGATCATCGAAGAGCACCTCGTCGTTTGCCTGGCGCTCATCGTCGATATCCGCCTTGTAGGTCATGCCGGAGCAACCGCCTGGGATTACGGACATGCGGAGCACTTTTCCTTCACCCAGATCCATTTTTTTCAGTTCTTCTTTTGCTCGGTCTGTAATCGCTATCGCCATAACTCTTCCCGTTTCGACAATAAATTATAAACTACTTCGTTCCTCTGTCAAGGGGTGAGTCAGCCTGCGGAGAGGGTGGCCGAGTGAACTTTCCACCAGCGGCTCCACGCTGCGGCATCTTTTCCAAAGCTTTCCCCGGTGATTTCCTCCAGCACCCGCTGGATGTAGCGGCTGGTGACGCCTTCTTTTTCCGGGATGGCCGCGATGAGTTGGTCGATCGCGGGAAAGCCAATGGTCGCGAGCAGGCTTGAGGCGCTTTCCCGCAGGGTCCAGTACTCGTCTTCGAGGCCGGCGATCAGTAGATCAATTGCGGTACTGGATTTGATGTGGCCGAGGCTGCGCAGTGCGGCCCGCCGGAGTTTGATGTTCTCGTCCTCCATGATCCTGCCGAGTTCCAGGGTGGAACTGTCCGAACCAATATCACCCAGCATACGGATGACCAACTCCTTGCGATCCAGATCCTCGGTGCGCTTTAATTCCTCGATCAGGGGCAGGATTGCATTTTCGCCGATCTGCACGATGGACTTGCGCGCGGCGTGATTCACCTGCGCGCTTTGATCCGTGGCCGCATCCAGCAGGGGTACAACACCCTCAACCGCCGCCGTCCTGCCGAGGGAGATGGCGGCGAGGCCACGGATATAACGCTGAGGGTGTTTCAAGGCTTTGATGTGTTCCGGGGTGAGTTGAGGGTGGGCGATCGCGGCAAGGGCGAGCATGGCATTCTGCTTGGCCACGGGGCTGGAGACCTTGACTGCATCGGTTACCGCGGGGATCGCGGCTTCGCCCATCCGTGCGAGGGCGATCGCGGCCTGGGCTCCCGGCGTTTTCATGCGCTCGACTTCGACCAGCTGCAGGTCGGACCATTGGATAATGGAATCGTCGCCCAGCATGTTCACCAGGCGCGGGATCAGGTGCGTGGCCTCCTGGCCATGCATGGCGACCAGGAATGCGCCCATGCCGCGTATTTCCGCACTCTTACTGGTCAGGGCGGTTTCGATGTTCTTGGGGAAGCGTGCCTGTTCGCGGCGGGCGGAGGCGATCATGTACTCACGGCTGGCGGAGAGGGCGCCGGTGGCGATCGCCCGGGTGTAATCATCCTTGGAGATGAGGGATCGTTTTAATTCTTTCTTGGCGACATCTCCCAGTTCGATCAGCTTGTCCCAGTCGTTCGCCGCGGCTGCGTACCAGACCCTGTCTCGGGTGGTTTCCGGTTCATAACCCACCAAGCCCAGGCCGATGGCGGCGGCACGGGTAAGCAGGACGCTGTGACCGCGGGAAAACCGCCGCAGCTGCGGGATGGCCATTTCACCGAGCTCGGTGATAGCATCGCGCGCAGCGATGCGGATGTGCTCCTCCGTGGAGAGCATGAGGTGGATCAGCGGTTCGACCACGCTGCCGTCCGAAGCGGAACCGAGTGCCCGGATCGCTTCCGTCCGGTTGGGAAATTCCTCGTTTTTCGCGGCTTCAATCAGGGGCATCATTCCCGCCCGACCCATGCGGGAAAGCTCCCGCAACTCGCCGGTGGCCAGGTAGTAGTCAATCTTTTCCGCGGTGGCTTCCGGGCTGTAGTTGAGCACGGCAAGCAGTTCGATGACTTCGGTGCCGATCTGCTTGTCCTGCAGGTATCGGATCAGCAGTGGAAAGGCTGGGCTTCCTATTTCCTTCACGGCCAGCAGGGCCTTTTCCTGGATATCCGGGATCTGGCTTTTCAGGCAGAGATCCAGGACATAAAGGGCCTCCGGGCTGACGCGGCCTGCGCGACCGAGTGCCTTGGCTGCCAGGGTATTCAGCGATTCTTTTCCGGAGAGGAGAGGTATCAGCAGGTAGGCGGCGGCGGCTTTATCCGCTTCTGCACCGAGGGTTACATAGGTGGTGTTCGAGAGGCGACGGTCATCCAGGTAGAGGAGCAGAAAGAGGGTACGGTCCAAATCGCGCAGGGAGATGGACTCAAGGTCGGTATTGTCGAAGAAGCGGGCAATCGTCCAAGCCGCCCAGCACCGTTTGCGCAGGTCCTTGTTGTCGATCAGGATTTCGAGCAGATAGGCCAGCCCACCTTCCCCGAGGAATTCCATCTGGGTCCAGAAGTTGTTGTTGGCGTAGAAGCCGGTCTTCTCAATGTCGGTCTTGGGTCGGTAAAGTTTCTGGTCGAGGATGCGGGCCACCGTGAGGACGCGGTCCGAAATTTCAACGTCGAGAAAACTGGATAATTCAGGAAAGGCCCTGCGGTCCAGGCGGAGCATGGCAAAGCGTGCAGCTTCCCGTACCAGGGGATCCTTGTCGCGCATCATCTCAAAGTAATATTTTGCGAACTCAGGTTCGTTGATACTGCTGAGCATATTGAGCCCGCCCGCCCGCACCTTGCCTTCCTTGTGGCTCAAGAGGCCGATGAAGAACCGCTTGTATTCCGGGCCGAGTGCGCTGAGGAGTCGCCAATTCCCGAGCAGGACGAAGCATTGCAGCTTATCCGAATAGTCCACATTCTTGTAGTTGCGCGATTCGAGGATATGGGCGGCCTTTTGTCGCGCTTCGTATTGTATATTTTCGTTGCGGATGATCTCGGCCAGGATGGGGGTGGATGCATCATCTACGAGTTGGGTTAAGCTGATCAGGCTGAAATTCTGGAGTTGCTCGCTGGGGTTTTCCATGTAGCGGGCGATGATACGTCCCGATTCTGGACTCATGCCTTTCATCAGGCTCGGCACGGACCCGCGGAATTTAGGGTCGATGTCGAAGAGGACGTTGATCACGGCATCGGTGATTTCCGGCTTGTTGACATGACTGCTCAAAGCCCGCAGGCAGTTGTAGCGGACTTCATTTTCTTCGTGTGTGAGCAGGGTGTAGAGCAGGGCCTGCAGCGCGAGGGGGTGTTGGAGACGGGAGGTGATCAGGATCGCCCGGTTCTTCTTTTCTGTATTGACCTCCGGGTCGTCGATAATTTTGAGTACCGACTCCACGATTTCCGCCCCCATCTTGAGCAGGGCTTCAACCGCGCGGGCAGCGTTGGGCGTTTTGTCGTTCATCGCGATGTCGAGCAGGCTTCCGATGGTCCGATCATCGCCAATTTCGCTTAATATCCAGATTGCGTGTTGGCGGTTTTCCGGATTTTCGGACTCGAGCAGTGAGACCAGCAGGGGGATGGATTTGCCCCCGACTTTCACCAGGGCATCGCTGGCCGCCATACGCACCAGCTTGTCCGAATCTTCCTCCAGCGCGCTGACCAGAAAGTCGACGGCCTCGACATTCCCGATTTCCCCCAGGATATGTGCGGCCCACCATCGGACGGACGGGCGGTGCTTCATCAGGGCGATGCTCAATGGATTTACCGCGGATTCGCCGAGCTTGATCAGACATTTTCGGGCGAATTTACTTGCGGTTGCCGGGATGGCTTCGCCGGTTTTGGGATCCTCGATAATGGCGTTGGCTTTGTCATCGAGGGCCTCTATGAGATGGCTGATGGCAGGCTGTATATCCCCCTCAAAATGATAGATCCAGGCCGCCGCGGTTGCCCGGACGTTCGGCTGGGCATCCCCCAGGAGATCGATGGCTTCCGGCAGGTCCTTGATCGTTATCTTTAATTGTGCCCGGCTGATGGGCGGACACAGCACCGCGACGACCAGGGTGATGCTCAACAGGTAAGAAATCGGTTGGTTGTGATACATACGATTCATTTCAAACACTATACAGTGCTCCATACATGGAATGAATGCCTTTGGCGAAGATTTCCGAAAATCTAGTTGAAGGTCCTGCCCGGGCTCCCAACAGTCGGAAAATTCGCCTGGGAATGTTTACAGGCTTAAAGGCTCGTTTTCCTACCATAAAATACGAATAATCAGGTGCTGTGCGGGTAAAAAAACAGACAAAACAGGAAAGACATTTGGGTAAGATTCACTGCATTCACCAAGAATGTGATATTAGAACTTGGATTTGGATCAGATAATCCTTATTCAATATACCGTACCGATGTGACAAGGAGCAGCATGAAATCTGATATCCCCGAACCAAAATTTCTCTCCGTTCCCGAAGCCGCGAAAATCTGCGGGGTGTCGCGCAATACGGTGTATATGTGGGTTCGGCAAGGCAAATTAGGTGCCTATCAGACCCCTGGACGAACCAACCTTATTCGCCCGAGTGATCTGGTTATGTTCATGGAAGAGAATGGGATGTTCGTTCCGAACTCCCTGGCCGAAATGGCTCGTGAAGACGTAAAACTCATGGGCGGGGGCCCGGAGACTGAGAACGTCTCCGTCACGGATCCCGCTTGCAATGTGCTGGTTGTCGATGATGACCCGATGAGTCGCAGTCTTGCCGTGCGCGCCTTGAAGGATGTTGGTCAGGTCTATCAGGCTGAAACCGGTTTTGAGGCACTGCACTTGATGACCCTGCACGCACAGATCGATATTATTTTTCTTGATCTGCGTATGCCGGGACAACACGGCCTGGAAACGCTGGAGGAGATCAATCGGATTCGCCCTGAGGCCGCGGTTATTATCGTGACAGGCTTTGCCACCGATATTCCAGACGAACAAGCGAGCGGTGCGATCTTTAAGGTCCTCGAAAAACCGATCACCATCGGGCAATTACAGGATGCGATCGTCGAAATAAACGAATCCCGCACGCCCTCCTGAAGGTTTAGCGAAGGTCAAGTGGATGGATGCCCAGGGTATCTGTTTCCGTGTTGAAGGTTGCAACCGTTGCTTGTGCCGCCGGGTAAACGGCCCCGGGATTAATTACCCGGACTCCTCTTACCTGCTCGTCGCTCACGCGGTGTGTGTGCCCGGTGAACACCAGGTCGCACGTGCCGGAATCGATCATTTCCCGCATCGCCCGCCCGTCGTCGCCATGCACGATGCCCACCCGTTTACCCGCCAGTCGGATTGTGTGCGCACGGGCGACGTGTACGCCGGTTGATTCAGGGAAATCAATGATATCAGCCCGGTGTAAATCGACGTTCCCCGTGACCGCGTAAACCGGTATCCGGTCCGCATGACAGTCCGCAGCCAATTCGATTAGAATTTGTTCGCTGCCTATATCTCCACAGTGGATCAGGCATTCCACTCCCTGTTCCAGTAAGCACTGAATCGCCGCATGACTGCGAGCCAGGTGTCCATGGGTATCCGACAGCAGGCCAATTTTCATTTCGCACGCCGAGGTAATGGCAACGCCGACGTTAAAAACAGCACATTTTGAGCTTTTTTCCAGGTGATCATTGCATTTCGGGGTCCCTGCCGGTACGATGATACCATGCTTAGGTTCTGGATGCTCATGGTGGCGGTCTCGGTTCTTGCGGCATCGTTGCCTGCGGACGAGTTGATTCGGCGCGGCGAGGCCGTGGAGGTCGTGTACGAAAAACTGGGCAAGCCTCGCGGGATGGTGGCCGTCGGCGGCAAACGGGTGCTGTACTATCATCTCGGGAGCGTCGAAATTATCTCCGGTGTGGTGACCGCCTTCACCTTGATGAGCGAAGAGGAATACGCCCGCCGGATGGAAGCCTCCCGTATCCGGGAAGCACAGCGTATCGAACGGGAAAAAGCGGATCGTGCCAGGCATCTTGCCGCCGGACGGGCACGTAAGCAACGCGTCCTGAACGATCCTGATTTTGTCACCGCCTCCGGTGCGCAAAAGCTGAGCTTCTGGAAGCGCTTTTCCACGGGATATCCGGAGGTCGATATCCGCGCCGATTTAGCGGATGCCGTGAAACAGGCGCGCACGGAAGGTCTGGCGAAGCGGGAGGCCGAGTTGCAGCGACAGCGGATCGCCCAGCTTGAGCAGGAAGTGGCGGATAAAGAGCAGCGTGCTCGCGCGGCTGAACGCGAGGCTCGACGCGCACGTACCTATAATCCCTACTACGCATCGCGCTATAGCATCGTGCCTGGGGTTTACGGATCGGTCTATCCCTTCTACAGTGGAACGGGTTCCTCCCGGCAGTCGAAAGTTGCACCGTGCAAGACGGTTTATCGTTCAACGCATTCGCATGCACACCTGGGGTATACCTATAATAATCCCCAGGTGATTGCCACGCCGACTTACAAGGTCCAGGCAAGCCCGAGCTCGGCATATTCCCGCTCGGCCATTCAGACCCCGGCCCCCCGGGATGCGCGAACGATCGGGTCTTCGATTACGATTCGCTATTGAACGAAGGACTCAAGGTGGCTCGCAAGGGTGGCCAAGTCTTCGTCTTCCAGTCCCCGCTCCACATAGGTCGGATCGATGTTGATTGCTTTTTCCAGCAGGCGTTCCGCTTCCGTGGATCGACCCTCCACGGCGGCATAACAGGCGAGGTTGTAATAGAAAATCGCCTCCCCGGGAAACAGCCTCGTGGCCTCTTTGAGTATATTTTCCGCCTCGCCCACACTCTGTGACCGGCGGATGGCGTAGGCGTGTTGGACCCAGAAACCCGGGATATCAGCATAACGTCCGCAAAGTTCCTCGGCCAGTGCGGCACCCCGGGACCAGTCTTCCTGCAAATGGGCGATCTGCATGAGCAGATGCATGAAGGGGCCCTTGGATTGCAGGGCGGGGGGGACCGTTTTCAGGCACTCGAAGGCCTGCATGGGCATTTTTAAACACAGGTAGCCCTCCGCACGTTCCATGTGCCGGAGCACGTCCCCCGGCAGGCTCTTCAACTCCTTTGAAAAGGCATCGTCCATGATTAAAAATTCTTCACCAGCAAATAACACACATTCCCGGCGGTGCAAATCGCGAAGCAATTTTGATCATGGATGAGGCCTTTCAGCAGATCATCGCGAACGACCAAGCCGTGCGACGGAACGATGACCCGGAAGGCGTGCACCAGATGCGCATCGGATTCCGTCGTTACCTGGCCACCCTATACCAATCCCTGCTGTACATCCGCAGGATCATTTGGTCAACTGGACTAACAATAGGTGAGGCCATGCAGTTGGGTCCGTTGAGCGAACTGCTGGCTTGATACACCCCTACAATCTAGAATAGACAGGAAAACCGCATGCGCATTTCACCTACTCTCGGCCTCTTCCTTTTGCTCCCTGCTTTGGCGCTCGCGGACGACTGGCCAACCTTCCGCGGAGACATTCACCGTAGCGCGGTCAGTTCGGAAGAGCTCGTGATGCCCTTGAATTTTGCCTGGTCGCATACGCCCGACGCACCGCCCGCCCGCGCGTGGACACCGCCCAAAGGCCGCAACATTTCCGCAGGTGCGGACGGACTGACCTCCACCCTCGACTACGACAAAGCCTTTCAC
>JAYGFS010000668.1:0-4038 GCA_046581765.1 Verrucomicrobiota bacterium | reverse complement strand
AACGGTCGAGTCACCGATATCCAGCATGTCCAGGGCAAAGACCTGCGCACCCGTATCGGTAATGCCGTCGCCGCTTGTATCCAGGATCAAGGTGCCCCGGGCCAGTCGCAGATCGATTCTCCGGGTGCCGACGCCAAGGGTGATATCGCCCCCGATGTTCAAGGTGGAAAGGTTTGAATTGAGCACGATGGCGTTGCCGTTTTGATTGCTCCCGGTGGTTACGGGACCCCGCAGGTTGAGTGTTGCCGTGGTGCTGTTCTGGTTCAGGCTCAACTGGCCGGACTGATCGATACCCCCCCCCAGGCTGCCGAGGGTGGTCGTCCCGTTCACCTGCAAGTTCCCGTTGTTGCCCCGCACCTGGAGCACGACGGTTTTCGAAAACGTTGAATTGGTGCTGCCAACAGCCAGGTCATTGATTTCCCCGACATTCCTGTTGTTGACCCGGTAGGCCTGGCTGCCGGCCGTCGCGTTGCGGTGATTGCCGAAGATCACGTTATCCGTCGCGAGCCCCCCGGTCTGGTTGGATCCCGGGGCATTGACCGCGGGCGTGCCGAAGGGCGCATTCCAGATGGTCGTGGTGTCATCCCACACGATATTGTTAACCCCCGTGGTGCCATTTATCCCAACCTCGAACTGCGCCCTGGACGATGGCGCAGCGAGGACCAGGGCCAAGGCCCCAAGCCAGATAAGCTTGGACTTATTCAGGTAGCCTTTCATAAACCTTCGTGCGTCAAAACAGAACGCCCTCAGCCACGTATTTTGGCTGATCGGGCATGGATGCGTCAAGCGTTTTACGGGGAGATAGCGAGCTATAAGCGGGATAACTTGATCGCCTATCCGGGGGGCCACCCGCCCCCCCGCTCGCTGCGATTCCCCTAAACGGTCAACATACCGGGAAAACACCGGAATCCCGCGGCCCGGTCGGCTTTCAGGCGTGCGGACTCTCGAGAACCTCGCGGAAGATCGCGATGGACTCGTGGAGCTTGAAATGCGCGAGCATCCTGGCTAAGCGCATTGCCCGTTCTCCCGGGCTCTATTTCGAGTCGAGCTCGCGAACCCGAATGTTACGGAAGCGGTAGATGCCCGTCTTCGCATTGTGCTGCAGGCCGATGACGCCGCGCTTGTGCGTGGCGTTCTCGATGTCGCTGGAGAGCTGACCGTTGACCCAGGTCTGGATGCGAGCTCCCTGGCAGCGAACTCGGACCTGGTTCCAGCTCTTGGGCTTGAAGAAGGTGCCGGTGCGTTTCACGAAAACATCGATTTTTTCCTGCTCTTCCGGTGGATTCACCCAACCGACCCCGATGTCGAAAATGCCGCCGCTTCGGATATCCGAGATTTCGCTTTGGTAACCTTCCGGCAAACTCTTCCCTTTGGGCAGGATGCAACGAAAGCCGACCCCCGAGTCGAAGTCCTTGCCGGGCATGAACGCCTCCAGTTCGAGAATGAAATCGGAGAAGTCGAGGGTGTGCAGGTAAAAAACCTGTGGAGCGGGAAAAAGGCGGATTTCCCCGTCGACCACCTCGATACCGGCAGGTTCGGCAATTTGCGAGACCGCTTCACCAGGCTTGGAGGCAAAGGGTTGGCGCCAGCCCTTCAGGGACTTTCCATCGAAAAGGGAGATCCATCCCTTGTTGCCCAGACCCACCTCAAAGGTGCCGAATTCGGGCCACGGCGGAAACAGGGTCTCTCCTTTGCGCAGTTTCGGGGCGGGAGGCACTTTGTATTGTTTTCGCAATTTGGCTAACTCGCCTTTCATGTGTATGAGGGCATCAGCGTATTTTGGGTCTGCATGCACCGAGTTCATCTCCTTTGGATCTTTCTCCAGGTCGAAGAGTTCCCATTCGCCGATGTCATAGAAGTGCATCAATTTGTAGCGACCGTTGCGTACGCCATCATGGCGGCGCACGGCGTGGTACTCGGGGAAGCAGTAGTAATGGTAGTAAATTGATTCTCTCCACTCGGCGGGGTTTTCCCCCTGGAAGAGAGGCTTCAGGCTGCGGCCCTGCATGTCGGCGGGAATCTCTAACCCGGCGATATCGAGAAAGGTCTGGGCGAAGTCCAGGTTTGAAACCATGTGCTTGTTCACGGTGCCGGCCTTTGCCACTCCCGGCCAACGAACCAGCAGCGGTGTGCGCAGGGATTCCTCGTACATGAAGCGCTTGTCAAACCAGCCGTGCTCGCCGAGAAAGAATCCTTGGTCGGAGGCGTAGATCACCACGGTGTTCTCGGCCAAGCCTGATTTATCCAAGTAATCGAGCATCGTCCCGACGGAATCGTCGAGCGACTTGATGCACGCCAAGTAGTCGGCCATATAGCGCTGGTATTTCCAGCGCACCAAGTCGTCTCCCTGGGGGCGTTTCTTGAGGACGTCTGCTCGAATTCCGTCGTAGACCTCGTTCCATTTCTTGCGCTGGGCCTCGTTCATCCGATCCTGACGAAAGGGCACCATTTTGTTGTCGAGGGCGAGGTCCATGGTCACCCGCAGGGTCATGTCCTGCGTGTTCGCAGGGGTGCCGCGACCCTTGTAGTCATCAAACAGGCTTTTCGGCTCGGGATAGTTCTTGCTGGTGTATTCCTCCAGCAGATGAACCGGAGGTAGCCAAAAGCGATGCGGGGCCTTGTGCTGCACCATGAGCATGAAAGGCTTCTTCTTGTCACGACCCTTCTTGAGCCACTGGATGGACTTGTTCACCACTGATTCGGTGACGTATTCGCCGGGGGTTCCGGGAACCAACCCTTTGGGTGTCCTGAAGTCGGGAGCGTAATAGGTCCCTTGGCCAGGGAGGACGGTCCAGAGATCGAAACCCTGTGGATCGGAGCCCAGATGCCACTTGCCGATGATGGCGGTCTGGTAGCCGCCCTTTTGCAGAATCTTTGGAAAGGTCTGCTGGCCACCATTGAATACATGATGGTTCTCGAGGAACCCATTCAGGTGGGAATGCTTGCCGGTCTGGATAACAGCGCGACTGGGGCCGCAGAGGGCGTTGGTGACAAAGCAATTCTCAAAACGGACCCCCTCCCTGGCGATGCGGTCGAGGTTCGGAGTCGGGGCAACATCCTTGAGGCGTCCCCCGTAAGCCGACACAGCCTCGTAGGAATGGTCGTCGGAAAAGATGAAAACGATGTTCAGCCGCTCCTTCGAGAGGACGCCTCCGCCGACAAAGATGAACTGGCCCAGGGCCACCAGGATGATCAGGTTGATTTTTTTCATAACCGCCATCCTACGCTAAGGACCGAAACCGCTCCAAGCTGAAACTGGGGTGGGGTGTACCCGTCAGATGAACAGGAGACCCCAAGCCAGACAAGCTTGGACTTTTCCAGGTAGCGTTCCATAAACCATCGTGCCTCAGACAAGGAAGCCCACTCAAAGGTGTTTTGGCTGTTCGGGCATGGGTGCGTCAGGTGTTTTACCGGGGGAAGCGGGCTATAAGCACGATAACTGGATCGCACATCCCGGGGCTCACCCGCCGCCTGCCCCTTCGCTGCGATCCCGCTAAACGGGCAACATACCGGGAAAACCCCGGAATCCCGCGGTCCCGGTCGCCCATCAGGTCTTCCGGATGAAGGTCGGGATATGGGAAATAGGCAACTTTTCGATGAGGATATCCTTGCCCGCAAAAAACTCGTCGACCGCCCGGGTCTCTCCCGGGACGGTTGCAAAATCATCGAACACGACCAGGCCGCCCGTGACCACCCGGTCGTAGAGGTTGTTCAGGATCGTGGCAGCGGGCTCGTACACGTCCGTATCGATGTGCAGGAGCGCGATCTTGAGCTCCGGGTGCGCGACCAGGTAATCGGGGACTGTCTCCAGGATGTTGCCCTGCACCAGCTCATAATTTTCAAAGCCCTTGTGCGCCATGACCTGCTCCAGTTCATCCGTGGAGATGCCCTCCCCGGCCGCACCTTCAAAGCGCTCGACAAAGGCCTGGTCATCGGCATGCTCCTGCTCGGGAAACTTTCCAAACGCGTCAAAACCGATAAGCTTTCGGGAGTGCGGACTCTCGAGAATCTCGCGGAAGGTCGCAAAGCGTATGAACG
>JAYGFS010000626.1:0-3474 GCA_046581765.1 Verrucomicrobiota bacterium | reverse complement strand
GTCGACGACCGCACTACGCCCCCGAGCCTGCAGGAACTCCGCGACGGTTCGTAGGCGTCCCTGGATGAACGATCCCGGCGGCCTGGGTGAGCGTGATCATCCCGCCAGGCACGGTACGTCTCGTCGGTATACGCCCGGGTGCCTGCCCCCCGCCGGGAAGATGCTTTGACCATCGAAACCCCTTTCAGCAATCCAGGGGCTCATGCTATTCCACCCCCATGAAGAAAATAATCCTCCTTGGCGCCCTCTGCGGCCTTTTCGCGCGGGCCGAGCGGCCGAACGTGCTTTTTATCTGCATCGATGACCTGCGCCCCCAGCTCAACTGCTACGGGGAGGACATCATGGTCACCCCGAATCTCGATAGGCTCGCTGCGACCGGGCGCCTGTTTCGGAACCATTACGTGCAGGTTCCCACCTGTGGTGCCTCCCGTTTTGCCTTGTGGACAGGTCGGCGCCCGTCGAAGTCCGGTGCGTTGGGTAATGGATCCTTCAACATGCTGCCGAAGACCGATACCCCGGATGCGCACACCCTGCCGCAACTCCTTCGCAAAAACGGCTATACCACTGCCAGCATCGGCAAGGTCAGTCATTCCCCGGACGGGAAGGTCTATCCCTACGGGGGGGATGGTGACGGTCCGCTGGAAATGCCTTTCAGCTGGGATGATACGGCGATGCCCCTGGGCCGGTGGGTAACGGGGTGGGATACCTTCTTTGCATACGCGGATGGGACGAGTCGGACGCAGCGGCAGAAAAATAAGACGCCCTGGCCGCCGGTGGAAATGCACGAGGGCGATGACAAATCCTATCCCGACGGATGGATCGCCGAAGCCGCCGTGGCCAAGCTCAAGGCCTTGAAGGCCCGGGAGAAGCCCTTTTTTTACGCGGTCGGATTTTTTAAGCCGCATCTTCCCTTTACCGCACCGAAAAGGTACTGGGACCTTTACGATCGCGCAACGATCCAGCTCGCCCCCGCGCCCGGCAAGCCGGAGGGGATCAACAAGGCTTCCTGGCACGGTAGCGGGGAAATGTTCAAGTACGGACACCGCACCGATGACCGCCGGAACGATCCCGCGCACCTGCGCAAACTTCGTCATGCGTACTACGCCTGCGTCAGCTATACGGATGCCCAAGTGGGGAAGGTTCTCGCCGCCCTGGATGAACAGGGCCTCCGCGAGAACACGGTCGTTGTGGTCTGGGGCGACCATGGTTGGCACCTGGGGGACAATGCCATCTGGGGGAAGCACAGTCTTTACGACCGTGCCCTCAAGAGCGCATTCATCGTTCGTACCCCGGGTATGAAGCACCCCGGCGTCCCCGCCGAAGGGATCATCGAGTCCCTGGATATCTACCCGACGATCGCTGGACTCTGCCATGTCCCCGTGCCGGCCTACCTGACCGGACGCAGCTTCGTCCGCCTGCTGGAGGATCCCGCTGCGCCGGGTAAGAACGGGGCCCTCGGCTACTGGAAAAACGGCCGTACCCTGCGCAGCGGCGCCTGGCGCATCACGGAGTACAGCAAGGGATCACCCACGGTGGAGCTGTATAGTCATGCTGCCGACCCACACGAAACGCGCAACGTCGCATCAAGGCACCCCGAGCTCGTGCAAAAACTCCTCGAGCAGCTCCGCGCGGATCAACCGGAATGCATTCGATAATTGCTGGTAGATGCGGTGTGTGCAGCCGGGATTACGGGTGACTTGCCCACGCTTCACCGCAGGCGGGTGAGGGCGTTGTCCCGGGTCACGAGCGGGAGATCCAGCCTGCGGCCGCCTTGCTGGTGGGAGGCGAACACGGCGCAGATCATTTCAACCGTCATCGCGGCTTGCCCGGCGTTACAGGTCGGTTCGCGATGTGCCTCAATCGATGCGATGAGATCCCGTGCGGGCAGGCCGTGATGATGGATCATCTCGACGATGTCCGCACGGGGCTCGGGTTTTCCCGGCCCCGCGGTGGAAATGGGCACCCAGGGCCGGGGCTTATCAACGGGTTGAAAGGGATTCCCCGGTACCAGGTAGGCAAGCGGCTCGATGTCCATTTGGAAATTGATGACCCCCTTGCTGCCGATAAGCTGGAGGCCAAAGCCGGCGTTCTGGGTATCATCGTTGGCGATGGAATCAAAATAGGCGGTGACCCCGCGCTCCATGCGGTAGCGCGCGTGGATCTCGTTTGCGGCCAGGGGGCCGAGGCCCTCGGCACCGGGCTTTACGTCCCTGGCCGTGACAGGACGACCGTCCTGGAGCATCAAGGCGGAGCAGTCCAATGGCTTGCCGCCAAAATAGTGAATGAGGTTCATGACATGCGAGCCAAGTACCCAGAGGTCCTCGCCGCCTCCCCGTCGGTCACCCTTTCCGCGCCCGCGTATCTCCAGTAGCTTCCCGATCTGTCCCTCGGCGATCATGCGGTCGATGACCGGGAGAACGGGATGGTAGCGATTCCGGTGTGCGATCGCGATCCGGGTGTCGTGCTTGGCGCAGGCGGCCAGGATGGCATCGGCTTCACCCGGCGTGCGGCAGAAGGGCTTTTCAATATAGATGCCCTTGGCCCCGGCCTCCGCGGAAGCGACGGCCATGTGGTGCCGTTGGTCGGTGTGCCGGGGGCAAATCGCGACGATATCGGGCTTCACCTGTTGAAGCATTTCACGGTAATCGGCAAAGCCGCTATCGATTTTTAACCGCTTGAGCTCCTTGGCCAGCCCCTTCGCGTCTGCGTCGGCTGCAGCCACGATCTTCGCGCCGGGGACCTTCAGCCAGACCGTGTCCAGGCCGTGGCCGTAGTTGCCGCGTCCGGTATGGCCGATGACCGCGACCCGCAAGGGCGCTTCAGCCGCCTGCACGAGCAGGGGCAGGGCGCTGGATGTGGCGAGAAAACGGCGGCGGGATAGCGGTTCTTTGTTCTTCATTCCTGGAGCGTAGGATTCTTCCCGTGATCTGGCAAGGATTGTTCCTTCCGGTGGAAACCCCAGCCGGTACCGGCTGGCACCCAGGGCTGCGAAATGCGCACGGGTGCGATCGCTCCGCCCGGTTCCATGAAAAAGGCCCTTCGTGAGAAGGGCCTTGATCTAATGGATAGTGCCAACGCGCGTTACTTCGTGGCGTCCTTCTTTTTCTTCCTTTTTCCGCCTTCTGGCTTGGCAACCATTTCTTCCTTGCTCAGGGTGCCATTGCCGTCCTTGTCCTTCTTCTTGAAGTACACGGCGCCTTTTTTCTTGGCTTCCTCGTTGGCGGCACGTTTGCCGAGGAATTCTTCGAGGGTCAACTGGCCGTTGCCGTCCTTGTCCTTCTTTGCGAAGATTTCAGCCGGGTCAATGCTTCGCTTCTTCTTTTCCGGTTTCGCGTCGTCCTTGGCGTAGGCCGTTCCGAGGAGGCCGGACAGGGCGAGCATCATGCCCGCAATCAGTACTTTTCTCATAATTAACTCCAGGTATCTCTAAGGCTGGGACCAACTATTCCGGGCCTTGTCCGGATTTTCGGGCAC
>JAYGFS010000593.1:0-7312 GCA_046581765.1 Verrucomicrobiota bacterium | reverse complement strand
ACATGACACGTCCTGCACCGGGCAAGATCCCGGTGTTGTTCGAGGCGCTCGCGGACCGTGAGGCCCAGCGCCGCGAGGGCCTGGTCATCCGCCTCGATATCGGGTACGTCATCCGGTGGCGGGTCCGGGGGATCATTAAATACCACGGTTGCCACCCAGGCCCCGCGGGTAATCGGAAGGGTCCGAAGGGGGGATGAGGTCATGGTCATCGATGCCGCGGTAAAGATCGCCCCACCCTGTCGGCGATCATCCAGGTCCCGGAGCTTAAAGGTTTCCTTGTACACGTTAAAGCGGTGCTTCTCATGCTTCCCCGCAAAAGGCTCCGGATCATTGTACCAAGTGTGGAGGCTGTCGGGACGATAGGTATACGTCGAGTCCACGAGCTCCAGCAAGGAACGGTTTTCGACCTGGATGCGTTCAAACACGAGTAGCGGTTCCAGCATCATGTGGGAACCCAGGCCCCAGTACTCGCAGCCCATCCGCGAATAGAAGGTTACAAAACGCTCGATATCGGGCTGGGCCGAGATGAGCCTATCCAGCTGGAGCCACTGGCGCGCAAAATTCTCGGAGAGGGCCTTTGCCCGGGTGTCCCGGAGCATGCGCGTGACCTGGCTTTGCAAAATATCCGGCTGGTGCAGGACCCCGCGGGCCGCCAGGTCCAGCAGTTCGTCATCCGGTATGCGGCTCCAGAGAAAAAATGACAGGCGGGAAGCCAGTTCAAAATCGCTAAGGGCCTCCACTTCTTTCGCGCCGGACTTGTGTTCAATCTGGTACAGGAAATGCGGTGATGCCAGTACCGCGCTGACCACCTTTTTCATGCTGGTCTCGAAGGATTGGCCCGCTGTCATCTGGGCCCTGAACAGGTCCAGGTAGCGATCGATGGTTTCCGGATCGACCGGCGCACGAAAGGCCCGCCGCAACAAGACGGGAATACGTACCTTCGCCGTCTCAAGTCCATTCCGCCCCTTCTCCGGCATAAACAGGGAGGCATATGAAGCGCAGTTGCCTTGAAACTGGGGGCTGTTCACGATGCGTTGGCTCAATTGCAGGAAGTGCTCCAGCAGCATCGGGGAAACGCTCAATTGGTCCCCCCGGTTGTTGAATCCATGCTCGGCCTGGAGGTCCACCGCGAAGGGCAAGACCCCCTGGAGGATGGGGGGCTCCATCTGCTTTTTACCAATTGCCCGATTGCCTATCTCCATGGAGGCCGGGAAACGCCCGGAGGCCGGCTTAAAATAGGACCGATAGGCGCGAATGACCTTCTCCGGCAGGGGATAGATATCCTTACGCAGCTTCAACAGGTCCACCACGGCATGGTTGTACTCGTAGCGGTTCAAGCGCCGCATAACCACGGGCTCGACCCGGGTGTTGGCGGCGAGGTACTCGCGAAGGTAAGCGCTGAACAGGCGTTCCAGCTGGATACGCTCGCTGTCCGCCGGCTGTTTTTCATCCTCCGGTGGCATCTCCTTTGCCGAGAGGGCGTCGACGAGGGCCTGGGTCAATTCAATGTCCGCGAGAAAGCCCTGCTTGTGCGGGATGGCTTTCAGGTTGACCTTTCCCTTGACCTTCTTGCCCTTCTCCCCGTGACAGCGAAAGCAGTATTCCGCAAACAGGCCCTGCGCCCGGGCAAAATCAATCGGCTCGATCGTGGCTACCGGTGTAGCACTCCCTACCCGCTTCAATTGCAGATAGTCGATACCGATGAGGTAGTCCTTGCCTCGGAAAGGCCGGGCTTGCACATTTGCACCGACCAACTGGAAATCCATGCGGTGTAGACCCGCATCCAGGTTTCGCTGCCCCAGGGCGAGCAGCGGTGCCAGGGCCACCTTCTGCGTGTACAGCCCAATGGCCCGTCCGATTGGCTTCCCACCAAGCGTCACCTGGAAGATGCCGTAATCCGGTGCCGTGCTCAGCTGGAGGTCCAGGGTGTAGTCCCCCGCCGTCCGGACCTCAAAGTAGACCGTCAGGCGATCGCCGACCACCCCGTTCCAGAGCAGCTGCGCATCCCCACTCCAGCCCGGGCCGAAATTACGCATACCCTGCACCCGGGCGCCGCGGTGCTGCAGGTCCTGTTCGCCCTCGTAAACCTGGGCGGAGACCGTGCACGCAAGCAGCAGCGCGAGACCGGCCCGGCCTCCCTTGCTCCGAATCCCCCGTGAGCCCCTGTCACCCGGTTGATCCGGGGCGGGCATCACTTGACCTTCACCCCGCGCATCAATACCTTGCCCGGCCGGTCGGGACCGAGCTTAATGGTGTAGGTGCCCACGGCATAAACCGGCGGCTTAAAACCCGCTTTCTCACGCACCGTGTAGAGGATTTCACCATCCGATTCATTCACCACCTGCACCACCCCACCCTGCTTCAAGGCCGGCAGGGTGCCGATGGCTTTGCGACCATCATTCTCCGAGGTCTTGAAGGTAATCGGCCAACCCGCAAACTGCGCCTTGTCGCCATCCGACACGTCACTGAAGCGCGGCCAGCACTCCAGGGTCACCGTCCGGGCCTTCTTGTCGAAACGGACAATCCCGTAGCCATCCGCCCGTTGCTTTTCATCGCCCCGGTTCGGCGGATTGGCGTAGGCGTACATCCGGATGTGATTGCCGAGACCGTCCAGGTAGTCCCCCGTCCAGGGCAGGCCGCTCGAAGCGATCGCGTTTGGGCCCGCCTGCTCATCTTCCGGGTGCCACCAGCGCCCGTAAATCGTATTCACCAGGGCCGGACTGGTAAAGCCAAAGGGCCCGTCGCCCGGTTCATCGATACCGTGTTTCACGACCACGGCCAGGTGCTGGTCGCCACAGAGATGGGTCGCCCGGGCCCGGCGAATCTCGCGGAGGGCCCGTTTTCGCCCGGTCTGGGGCCAGGCGTTGGAATCGAGGTCCGCCAGCAGCCGATTCTTCGGGCTGCCGTGCAGGTGTACCGCGCCGCAGAAAGCGGTCTGGCTCAAGACCACCTTCATTGCTGCACCCGTCCAGTCCTGGGACCACTCGCGCATGAAGGTCAACTGGCGATCCCCCATGAGCTTCAGGCCCTTCACATCCACACTTTTCCGGTCGTACTTCGGGTCGTTGATGTGATCGGGACGCGGCCCCATCTTGGGTATTTTTCCCTGGGGGCCGCTCTTGAATTTACGATCCTCGAGGATCGCGCAATCGATCCCGCCCACGGTCAAGCGAGTGTAATACACCGTGATGCCGCGCTCGATGGGTGTCGGGTCCGCGGGATCCGGCAGGTGCCAGCACTGTTGCCGCTGCACCATGTTCACGTACTTCGGTGGATAGAAATACCCGCCTGAGGGGCCGGATGCGTTGGTCGCCTTGATCCCATTCTCCCCCCAGAGGTTGGCCTGCCCCACGTCGTGGTCGTCCGGGATCGTAATCGTTGGACGGTCCTTTATCAGGTCGCGAAACTGCAGGCCGAACTGGATCCAGCCCGCGGTGTGCTGGGTGTGGTGATAGGTTTGGTCCCCGGCAAAGAACAGCAGGTCGGGATCCTGCGCGAGCAGGTTATTCAGGATCCGCGGCCGCTCGCCCGGTGTCCGACTGGAGTTGCAGGAGAGGTTGGCCACCACGATAACATCCTTGTCGACCGGGTCCTTGCGCACCCGGCCCTCAAAGGAGGCCTGTTCCCCGTGCAGGACCCGGTACGGGACATCCTCGGAATCATCCCAGTCCTCGACCCGGAAATGCGCGCTCCAACCGAGTTCGATCACCGCGGCCTTGGCCCCGGGTTTCCATTTGCCATCCCGCTTGAATTCGAGGCGCGCTTCCCGCTCTTCACCAGGCTTTAAGGGGTATAACTGCGCCGATAATTTCAGCACCCCGGCCTGGTGGGTGTAGACGGCAAAGCATACGACCTGGTCCCGGGGGACATCGAGATCCACGAAGGCCTTCTGGCCCTTCTTCTTGCCCGGCTTGGGCTGGGCCTTCTCCCACCACCGGCCGGTGCACATTCCGTCAAGGTTGGACCACTTGGGCCCGAAAGGCTGGGCTTCCTGGCCCTGGCTGCTGCAGGCAAGTACGGCGAAAAGAAGCATCGAATATTTTATCATGGCACGGATCGTAGCTGAATCATCCCCGATGGGCTACAGGAATCGTGTGCATGCGGCGGGCAACAAACCAGCGAATATAGGGTTTACCTATGGGTCGAATGGGTATCTATTAGGGTATGCTGACTCGCGCGAAGCACCTTGTTCTTTACGCCTTCCTGCTACACCTGGTTCCTTCCGGGTACGGGCAATCGGTTGCTCGGCTCTGGAATGAGGAACTCCTCGCCGCCATCCGCATCGATTTCCCCGCCCCCACCGTGCACGCACGGAACCTGTTCCACACCTCCGCCGCGATGTACGACGCCTGGGCCGCGTACACCACCAATGCCGTGGGCTACCTGCACAATGAGTCGATCAGCACGACCAATAATGTCGAAACCGCGCGCGCGGAGGCCATCAGCTTTGCCGCCTACCGGGTCCTGGTCAAGCGCTACAGCCTGGCGGTTGACCCCATGACGACGCTTGCCCTGCTCGATAACCGGATGACCCTCCTGGGCTATGACTCCAGCAATACCAACCGGATCGGCACCACGCCTGCGGCCCTCGGAAACCGGGTGGCGGACACCATCATCAGCTATGGACTGACAGACGGCGCGAACGAGACGTTCAACTACGCCGACACCACCGCTTACCTTCCCGTGAATGATCCGATGATCCTGCCCCAGCCCTTTGATCCGGCTGACATAAGCCATCACAATCGCTGGCAGCCCCTCGCCTTTGACATACGCATTACACAGAACGGACTGGTCGCCGACCAGATCCAGACCTTTGTCGGTCCGCACTGGGGCAGAGTCCAACCCTTTGCCATGAACCCGGTGAGCCCGGGTGGCCTGTACCACGACCCGGGACCCCCGCCACAACTCGAGACCTCCATATTCAAGGAAAACAACCTGGCCGTCATCCGCTTCAGTCGTCGCCTCGATCCGGATGCCGGGGACTTCCTGGACATCTCGCCCGGCGCACGGGGGAACAATCCCCTGGGCACCAATGACGGGCTGGGGCACCCCTTAAATCCCGTGACCGGCCTGCCCTATGCCCCCAACTCCGTGAATCACGCGGACTACGGGCGGGTGGTGGCTGAATTCTGGGCCGACGGCCCCGCCTCCGAAACCCCGCCCGGCCACTGGAACGTGCTGTTTAACGAGGTGGCAGATGATCCCGGCATCATCAAGCACATCGGCGGCACGGGAGCGGTGGTCAACGACCTTGAGTGGGATGTGAAAGGCTACTATGCCGTCAATGGAGCCGTACACGATGCGGCGATTGCCGCCTGGGGTATCAAGGCCGATTACGATTACATCCGCCCGATCTCCACCATTCGCTACATGGGGTCGAGGGGCCAGTCCACGGACCTGGGTCGCCCCTCCTACCATGTCGACGGCTTGCCCCTGGAAACGAACCTGGTCGAGGAAATTACCTTCGCCAGCGCCTCGGGGACCAACCGGCATGCACACCTCAGTGCCCATATCGGCAAGATCGCCATCTACTGCTGGCCGGGTGAACCCGCCGATCCCCTGACCGAGTATAGCGGGGCCGCCTGGATCCTGGCCACCACCTGGCTGCCCTACCAGCGCGACACCTTTGTCACGCCCGCCTTTGCCGGCTACCCGTCGGGCCACAGTTGCTTCAGCCGGGCCGCGGCAGAGGTCATGGCGGCCTTCACCGGTTCGGCCTTCTTTCCCGGCGGCATAGGCGCCCATACGGTGGCCACGAACAGCCTGGCATTCGAGCTCGGTCCCAGCACCGGGGTCACCCTCCAATGGGCCACCTACTTCGACGCGGCCGACGAGGCCGGCATCTCGCGACTGTACGGCGGCATCCACGTCGCCGTCGACGACGGTCCCGCTCGCGTCATCGGCTCGCAGATCGGCCAGCGCGCCTACCAGCACGCCAGCCAATACTGGGACCGCAGCATTCTCGATGCGTTCCGGCTACGGATGAGCGATTTCACCTCCGGCTCGCGCCGCTTTGTCTGGCCCTGCGTTTCCGGGGTGAATTACCAGCTCCAGTCCGGCCCAAGCCCTGACGCGTTCACCGATACCGGCCCGCCCGGCAGCGCCAACGGCCCCTGGATGGAGGTGATCGACACTTCCTCGACCCCCGCGGTCAATCTCTTCCGGGTCATCCGGGAATAAGGAAGTTATGGGCAGGGGTCGATAATGATGCGCATTAGGCATCAACGTGGCCGACGTGGTCCGTGCCCTCTCGTTTTCAGGCAAGCGATTCGAATCATTCAAGAAATTCGATGCGATCCACCCCGAGGTGCCCCCAACCCCCCGAGTGTTTGTCGACGATACGGATATAGACCCGTCGGCTCCCGGAGAGTCGAAAGGACTTTTTGACCTGCTCCCAGCTTGCTCCGTTCACGGTTTTCGTCAGGCGGCAAAGTTCTTTATGGTTGGATGCGGAAACCAGGTCAACGTACATGCTGTCGCTGGCTCCACCCCAAAGGTAGGCGGAAAAATTAGCTTTTCGTAAAGGAGCGAGAAAAACCGCCGAGACCAGTTGGTTCGTCAAGGCGTCCTGAGAAGGGGAAATGGCTCCGGAGCCAAGAGAGGTCTGATACGCCATCTTCCCTTCAACCGGTTTCCCTCCGTCGGACACGAAGGGTTCGACCTGATGCCCGTCGCCGGATGGCTTCCAGCCGGCAAGTCCTTTCTCAAACCCCAGATTGTCGAATCCGCTCCGGCCGGTCCCGCGGCGCAGCTGGATGCGTTCGCGAAGCTCGGCATACAACTTCTTTTTTGCCTCGATCTCAGCCTTCGTGCGTACGGCTTCGTCAATCTCATCCGCGAACACCAATCGTTTTTGCAATCCCATCAGGTGTTTGACATAACTGGAAAGTAACTTGAGCGTCTGTTCGTCGCGAACCGAACCGGCCGTTTCCTTTGACCGATCAAGCTTTGTACCAATCGCAACCAACTCCTTCAAACGCTCCGAAACGAAATCATCCGGCAGGGATTTGGAGGCGCGAAACGAGTCGATGATTTTCTCAACCGCCAACACATCCTCCAAGCGACCCTTGGATTGAGAGAACGCTTGCAACGACTTGAGCGACTTCAGACAGCCGGTTTCGGCTTCATCCAGCGCGGTCAAATACGTGAGGGCAATTTTATTGGTTGAGGCCGTGTATTTCGACTGGGAATCGTCCAATGATGCCGCTTTCGGCATCCCCGTAAATAACAGGACCACCCACACAATCAGTGAAGTTTTCACAACTCAATTTACCAATTGATACGTTATAGCAACATATCTTTTCCATGGACC
>JAYGFS010000530.1:0-6289 GCA_046581765.1 Verrucomicrobiota bacterium | reverse complement strand
CCGGCCGGGTGCTGAAGGGAACCAGGATGCGTCCGTCCTTGCCCGGGGTGAATGCCCGTCCCGAAAGCCAGATCGTGGCATTTTTCACGAGCTTTCGCTGTTCATCGATCACGGTGAAGCGATGACCGGCTGGGGTGATATCCTCCAGGAAGTGCAGGCGCCCCTTGGCGATGAGCGCCCGGCTGCTGCGCCCGTTCCCGATCAATTCGACCACGTACATGCCTCGCTTTTTCAGCTTGGGAAAGCCCAGGCTGCGACGGATACGTCGTTCCGGGGCACTGTCGTATTCCAGCTTGCGCTCGACCGAGGCCACCAGGCCGTCGAGCTTGATCGCGAGGTTGATTTCACTGTTCTTGGCCTTGTAATAGTTGAAGGTATTGATCTCAAAGACCTTGACCAGCAGGGTCTTCACGTTCTTGACGTGCACGTCGAGCTTGACCGCATCGCCGGGCTTGAAGCGTTTTGGGTTCTGATGCGCAAAGTCGAGGTCTACCCGCTCCTTGAGTGCCCTGTACGCCTGGGGTGAGAGCATGGAGGCCCATTGCTCGACGTTGCCGTTGCCGTTCTCGATCTTGGTCTCCGCAAACAGCTGCTTGAGAAAGGTATCGCGCAGGTACGGGAGGTAGGCCTTGTAATCCTTGTCCGCGGCAAAGAGTGTACGGAGGTAATCGCGCACGAGCGGCTCCTCGTTCCCCACCGGTGGAAGGCCGATGAATGAACGGTAGTCACTTCCCAGGTTCGCGTGCACGTTTCGATTTTCCGGTCGCCGGAGAAAATCCGGGTTCACGTAATGCACGTTGCGGGGGAGCTTGATGTATTCCATGAAAAGCGCCCGGTCGTAGCTACCCTGGTCGCGTTCGAGCTTCAGTCGATCATGGAGCACACAGGCCTTGAGCGAGTTGTGCACCGGGTCGAGCGTGGACACGTAGGCCCAGAGGCGATTGAGAAATGCGCGGTGTTCCACGAGGTTTTCCGCCAGGTCGACATCATTGGAGGGCCGCAGGCGAGCGAGGTAGGCGTTGAGAAAGCGGCTTTGATTACGCAAGCCCGGCAGCTGCTGGAGCAGGGCATCCATTTGGTCGATCGTCAGGCGCTCGTGTATCTTGTGGTGACCGAAGCCCTTGCTGTTCTTCGTGTTCATGTCAGCGACGATCATCGCGACCAGCCCTTTCAGGTCGGGATGGGTCAAGCGGCTGAGGAGGCTGCGACGTTGATCGGCATTCAGCTTTTGCCCGGCGGCCCACTCGAGCGCCCGTTCCGAGAAATTATTCGTCGTGCGCGGATCTTTCAGGGATTGGGCCGTCAGGGTCGCAGTGCTGATGACCCGGGGATCCAGCTTGACCGGCAGGGTGCTCTTCGCCCCCTCGATCCGCCGCTGGTGATTGTAGTGCAGGTTCAACTGCTTGCGGATGTAGGCCAACGATTCCTTTGCCTCGTCAGGGTAGTCGATCAGCGCCTGGCGGTTGATCAGTTCCCGTGCGGCCCCGGGGATATTCCCGTTGTGTCGCTTGACCCACAAGCTGAGGAACTTCTTATAATTCGCCCCATCCCCCGTGTTCTGGTAGTGGAGACAGTGGTAGAAATAATAGTCGTCCGTCCCTGGAATGAGCTGCTCCAGGGCCTTGGCCCGGTCTTCCGCCAGGCTGAAGGTCTCGATGTAACCGATCTCGTTTGCCGCAAACGCAGCCAGGCCAAACGAGCACAAACATACACAAATAATCCATTTCATAAGAAGCCTCACCGGTTCAAGTACGCATAGGACGAAGGGACCGGCGCGTTCCTTAGCAGATCGCACATTTTTTTGAAACAGCCATTTGCGGGGTGGGTAATAGGTCCTCCAGGCGGCAATCGGTTCATTCCAAGGTTTATCCCTGCGGGGCAATGTGCTTGGATGCGGCCGATGGGTACGGAATTTGACCAGACAGGCCGCCCTGCGGGGTCACGCTGGCTCATCCGAGGCCTGTTTATCGTGATCTGGCCCGCTTTCCTTGTCCAATACATGTATTATCACAGGGTCGGCGAACCCTACCCGGCCGTGCTCATGCCTTCCTTTGCCGGTTCAGACGTCGCCTCCCCTGAACGCGCCTATACCGAGCAGATTGAAATCCATGTTCTTCAGGCCGATGGTTCCAGGGTCGTTTGCTCCATGGACGACCTGCTCAAGGATGCACCGCCCGCTCATCGGCGCAACATCATGAAGACGAGCCTCTCCTCCCCTCCCCACAGCTGGATTCGCCCGCCGTACCGGGAAGGGTTTCACGCATGGTTGCGCGAGCATTGTGCGGTATTCGTTGAAGGCGACCCGGTCGCCATGGAAGTCATCTATACGCGTTTCACCCACGACCTGACCCGCCGCCCGGTGGCGGTCATCGGGGAAACCATCACCGATCGGCACCGGATCGATTTCAAATGATCGCCCGCCTGACCAGGATATTGGATCGCTGGATCTTCGAGCGTTGGTCCATGAGCCATGAACAACTCGCGGCGTATCGGATCTGCTATGCGGGCTTCATGCTTTTCATCGTCGGGGTGCATCGCTATGCTTGGCTGGAGCGCATGCACGACGGATTTTTTCACCCGCCCCATCCCAGTATCGCCTCGCTGGCCTTCTCGGGATTTCCCCCGGGCGGGGTGTTCGATGTTGTCGAGGGCCTGATTATCCTCTCGCTCTTCGGCATTCTCTTTGGGTACCGCACCCGCCTCTTTTCGATTCTGTTCACCCTGGCCATGGTCTTCGGGAACAGTTTTGCCTACTCGTTGGGCAAGATTAACCACGACTTTATCGTGCAGGTCGTGCCCTTGGTCATGGCCTTCAGCAGCTGGGGAGAGGCCTGGTCCCTGGATGCCCGCAAACGTCGTTCGGCCCCCGGGGGACGGGGTGTGACCTGGCCGGTAACCCTGATGAGCGTGGTCATGGGCCTGGCTTATTTCAGTGCCGGGCTGCCCAAGTTGTTAGGCGGCTGGCTCCACCTGGACAGCATGGCCGTGCGCGGCAAGCTCTTCACCCTTTATCACGTCCAGGGTCGTCAGGATTATCTTGCCCCCTTCTTCATCAAGATCGACCAGCAATGGTTCTGGGAGTTCATGGATTGGTTCACCGTGGCCTGGGAACTCGGCTTTATCATCGCGATTTTTAACCCGCGGGTATTTCGCTGCTTCGTTGGAATCACGGTGGTGTTTACCTTGATGGTCCTGCTCATGCTCAACGTGTGGGCGATTATTCTCTACCCGCTGTTCCTGCTGTTTGCCATGCCCCTGATTCCCTGCCACTCGGATCGCGTACAGGGCTTCATGGACCGGGTGCCGGGTTGGGCGATACCGCTTGCCGCGGTGATTTACTGGGCCGGTATGTGTATGCGCTTCCCGGTTTCGCTGTTGCGCATTGACTATTGGCTGACCGGCATCGAATTCGTTCCGCTGCTGGTCTGCCTGGCGGCGGTGGGGGTGATGGTCTGGGTGATCAGCCTCTGCGTCCGAGGAAAGCAGGCCGCTTAAGCCGTCCTGCTACGAGGAGATCCGACGGATCACCTGCCGCACTGTTTCCACCGGAACCCCCAGGTCCGCGGCCAGTTCCAGTAGCCGCGCGAGGTCTTCCGGGGTACAACCTGCCACACCGGGCGAGGTGGAAACATCGTGGGTGTAAAAAATCACCCACCCGTTCCGGGCCCGGGCTTCCTCGAGCCATACCTTCACCAGGGTCCAGTCCACGGTGTTGTGATACAACTTAAACGCGGGCAGGCTCAGGGCGTCCACGCGTCCGGTGATCAAGCCGGGAATCGTCGTCCGGCAGGATTGATACCGCTCCCCGAGCGCGCGTTTGTGCCAGGGTGCGGTCGACCCGAGGGGGTAGGAGAAGTTTTGCAGCGGGGCGTCGGGAAGAATCTCCCCGAAGAAGATGCCATTACGTTCAAGGTCAGCCTTTAACGACGAGGGACTCATGCGGCCCAGGCGCTGATGTTGCCAGGTATGACAGGCGATCTCATGGCCCTCGGCATGGAGGGTCTGCAGCTCTTCCGCGGATAGATACCCCGCCTGGTTGACCAGGCGGCCCACCAGGTAAAAAGTCGCCTTGGCGTCGAGGCGATCGAGTACGGCCTTGCCTTCGCTCCATACCGAATGGGGCACGTCATCGAAGCTGAGGCTGCAGACCCCACCCGGGATGTCCACTTCGCGTGGCGAGGATGCCCAGGCGGAAATCCATCGGCGACGCAGCGGGTGAATCATGCGGAAATTCCCGTTTCATCCTGGATCGTCACCAGGCTTTCCACCGGCAGGGTGTTTGAACACGTGAAGCGATGGGTTTCCGTTTCGCCTTCACCCGCCTGGGGGCTGAAGCCGAGGGATTCCAGCAGCTCCCGGCATTGTGGATTGCGCTCCGTCGGTCGATACCACAGGTCCACCTCCGCCTCGCCCGCGGACCGATACCGTGCGAGCAGCCAGCACAGGAAAGCACGATCCACGTGCTTCAGCTGTATTCGACAGGAAAAAATCAAATCGGTGATACGCGTGCGGGCCCGGTCCACGATGCAGAAACCCACTTTACCGTAACTTCCGAAGGCGTCCCGTGCGTCGAGCAGAAAGAGATCCAGGTCCGGGTTGTCGAGCATGGCCTCCACCTCCGCCCGCGTGTGACGCCGACCGGAATAATTCATCTGGTTGGCCCGCTGGACGAGGTCGTTCACCCGGTCGATATTTTCCGCCTTGGGGTGAAGAATCGTCACCTGCATATCCGCGCTCTCGAGGAAGGCTTCAAAGTCCGAAGCGTACTCGGTGGACAGGCGTTCCTTGCGCGTGGCCTCCGACTGGTACATCGCCCGGCGGTTGCGGCTCTCCTCGGTCTCCGATCCGGCAAAGCCGGGATACCAGGGGACCTGCATCGCGTTTAATGCGTCGAGCACGAGAACCTCCGGCAGTGCCTGGCGGACCTCGGCCATCTCAAACGGTGAGTCATCGATGAAGGCGATGGCGTCCATGCCGATGTTTAACTGGTCGCGTATCCGCTGCAGCGAGAGGCTTTTCGGTTCCCAGTGAATTTCCGGGTGGAGAAAAAAGGAGGCCACGCCCAGGCGCTCAAGCACGGGGATGGCGGCTTCCGCGTGATTCTTGCTCGCGATACTGTGCAGGATCCCGCGTTGATCGAGTTGCTCCAGCACCTCGCGCAGGCCCGGCCTCAGGCACAGTTGATCTGCATCGCTTTCCACCAGGACGCCGTCCCACAAGGTGTGATCCAGGTCCCAGACCAGGCATTTTATTCCCTGGCCGGCATAGGGCTGATCGAAGGACACAAAGTCCATCAATCCGAGGTACACCGTGCGCGGAGCATCCTCGATGTTCGGGGTGAAACTGATGGAAAAATCACGGTTCGTATCCAGGACCATCCGGATACAGGCTAGGGGAACAGCAATCTCGTGATACCCCGGCGGGATGGTGAAGCCTTGATGCCAGGGCGCGCCAGGCGGCTCATTTTCATAGCCAAAAGTCAGGGTGAAGGCCACGGGGTCTTCTTCCGGGTTGTAGATCTGGATGAAAAAGCATTCGGCTTCCGCAAGGGCGTTTTTGCGGTTCGACCACCGGGTAAAGGCCTTGCAGACCTGGTAGAAACCCCGAGCGGGCCGGATCCTTCCCGCGCCAAGCGCAGGCGGGATGGCCCGGATCCCGGCGGCAAGCGCGCGATAGGCCGCATCCCATTTTTCTGCCGATTGAAAGGTGCGGGAACTGCCCGGGCTCCAGAGTTGGCCCCAGGGCTTGAAGGTGATCCGCGTGAGGTACCCGGCATCGGAGTCCGGGGCGGCGATCTTTTCCATGCCCTTCAGGAAGCGGCGGCATTTCCCGTCCGAGCGCGCCTCGTACAGGTCGCAGGATGCAAAGCAGGTCGGCATGGTGCATTCCACGCAGTGCTCTCCCCAGGCCAGCATGGCCGCGGCTTTTATCCCGCGGCGGGTAAAGGCGCGGAGAATCTCCTCCGGGATCTCTTCCGCGTTCGCTTTGCCGGATCGTATTTCGAATTCACGCATCAGGGTTGCCTGATATTCTAATCCTATTGCTAAGCCTAATCCCAACTCAAAGATGGTTGAAATACAGGTCAGCCCGTGGATCGGGCGTTCCATTTCGCGGTAATGTACAGGGGGGGTATCAGCCTGTTCCCGGAGCGGTCGATCCCCCAGGGCCCGTTCAAGGTACTTAACCCTTGGAAGGCGAAGGCCGACTCCGGCGCGTGATCTGGTCTTCCAGGATTCGCCGGACCAACTCCGCTTGGTTCATCAACCCGGGGTAGTGCTCGCCGAACTCC
>JAYGFS010000526.1:0-5835 GCA_046581765.1 Verrucomicrobiota bacterium | reverse complement strand
ATCTCCGGAGATCTCGGCGGTGATACGCGTGGGGCCAGCGTTGTGAAAAGGGACAAAGAGAGACACCGTTTCCGAACTTCCCGCTGTGATAAGGGGGATCGTCTTGGTGTCGATCTGCACGCCTTCGACCCGGCACTGGACCTCAATATTGGAAACGGGCTCGGTGCCGCAGTTGCGCACGGTGGCCTGATAGCGGGCGGTGGTGCCCTTGCGCAGCACTCCGGAGACGAGGTCAAGGTCGGTGACAGCGAGGTTTGCGGGGAGGCCTGGGACCGAAACAAGGAAGACCTCCGCCTCTTTTTGCAGGTCGGCAAGGCTCGCTTGAAAGCGGGCCGAGGCTCGCTTCCAGTCTCGCGCCTGTACATCGGTGATGAAGTAGGCCTCCTTCTGCGGTGCCTCCATATCCTCCAGCAACTCCTTGAGCCGTTTCGGAACACGATCGAGATCCAGTCCCGCCGGGACGGGCTTCGCCTCCTCCAAGAGGGTGCTGAACCGCTTCTGGTCGAATGCCATATTGTGGGCAATGACTTCGTCATCGCCCCCCAACAGTATGAGGGAAACCGGGTCGCCGGGTTGGATATGCTCGCCGATGACCTCCACTTGATCCAAGGCACGGCGGAAGCGTGTAGCCCCCTTTCCGCCATGCTCCATACTGAACGAGGCATCAACGGCAATAACGACCCCGGCCCGAGCTTCGCCGCGTAACCAGCTGTTTGTCCCACCTTGCCAGCTTGGTCGGGAGAGGGCCAGAACCAGAAACAAGAGAGCGAGGCATCGAAGAAGTAAAAGAAGGATGTCTCGCAAGCGCAACTGACGTGAACGTACGCGCAGGTTACGGTTCAGGAACTGCATCGCTGCCCAGTCGGTCCGCTTGACCTGCTGGCGGTTGAGCAGGTGGGCGAGGATCGGCAGCGCAATGCCCAACCCGGCAAGCAACAGCAGCGGATGCATGAAACTCATGGCCGGCCACCGCCGGAGCCCATGGATTCACGCGCGAAGAAGAATTCGCTCAACAAGCCGTCGAGCGGCTGGGAGGTATCAACCAGGGTGTAGTCTACCTGGCTGCCCAGGCATCCCGCGCGCAGCGTCTCCAGGAAGTGGTTTAAGTTGGCCATGTATTCGTCACGAATCCGCTCGGGCTGCGTGATCAAGGGCTCTTCTTCTTCGAGCCCATCGAATTGCCAGGTGCCTTTAAAGGGAAATTCGATTTCGTAGGGGTCCAGGGTGTGCAGGACGATTACGTTGTGTCCGTCAAAACGCAGACGATCAAGGCCGGCGAGGATGTCATCGACGTCGGAGAGCAGATCCGAGATCAGGATCACAAACGAACGCCGTTTCATCTGCAGCGCAATGTCGTTCAGCTGCTGTGCGATACCGGTGCGCGGCGTTGGCTTGACCTCGCGCAGCAAGCGGTCGATCTCGAGGATGACGCCCATGGCAGAACGGGGCGGCAGGTAGGCACGCACCTCGGAATCGAAAACGGAAAGCCCTACTGAATCCCGCTGCTTGAGCACGATGTACGCGAGCGAGGCCGCGAGGAACTTGGCGTACTCCAGCTTGCTGACCTTTCCGGAAGCGTAGTTCATGGACGAACTGGCGTCGATGAGCAGGGTGCAATCGAAGTTCGTCTCCGCTTCGTACAGCTTGGTGTAGTACCGCTCGGTACGCCCGAAGACCCTCCAGTCGATATCGCGAATCGCGTCGCCCGGAACGTACTGACGGTGATGCGCAAACTCCGTGCTGAATCCATGCAGGGGGCTGCGGTGACTGCCCACGCGCAGGCCTTGTACCACTTCGCGTGCGACCAGTTCGAGGTCGCCCAGCTTTTGCAGGGTTTCCGGGTCGAGATATTTCGTTTGTGGCAGGTGTTCGGACACAGGAGGATTCCAGATTTGAAATTTTAGGTTTCAGATCCGAATGCTTCAACCCGCCTTTTTCTCGTACAACTTCTCGTCGGCCGGGACGTGCTCCAGCAGCCGTTCGATCAGGGTGTCGGCGGTCATGCGTCCCGACCGCGCGGCGAAGTTCGGGATAATCCGGTGGCGCAGGATCGGCAGACAGACCGCCTGGATGTCTTCGACGGACACGTGGCAACGCCCGCGCAGTGCCGCCCGCGCTTTTCCGGCAAGGATAAGGTTGAGCGAGGCGCGTGGGCCGGCGCCCCAGGCCATGTACTGCTTCACGAAGTCCGGCGCATCCGCTTCATCGGGCCGGGTGGCCCGAACCAAGGATGCTGCGTATTCGAAGATATGGTCGGCCACCGGGATGCGACGCACCACGTGTTGGAATTCGAGAATGGCGGCTCCGCCGACCACCTCTTTGAGCTCCGGTTCGTCATCACTGGTCACGCTCTTCATGATGTCGAGTTCCTCAGCACGATCGGGATACTTGACCATGATGTTGAACAGGAAGCGGTCGAGCTGGGCCTCGGGCAAGGGATAGGTCCCCTCCTGCTCGATCGGATTCTGGGTTGCGAGCACGAAGAAGGGCTCGTCCAGCTTGTAGTCGATGCCACCGGAAGACACCCGCTTTTCCTGCATGGCCTCGAGGAGCGCCGCCTGGGTCTTCGGGGGTGTCCGGTTGATCTCGTCGGCGAGCAACAAATTCGTGAACACGGGACCCTTCTGGAACTGGAAGCGCCGCTCGTGCGTCTCGGGATCTTCCTGCAACAATTCCGTGCCCGTGATGTCAGACGGCATCAAGTCCGGCGTGAACTGGATACGCTTGAAGGATAGCGACATCGTTTTGGCCAGGGAACTTACCAGCAGGGTCTTGGCGAGTCCGGGCACGCCCACCAGCAGGCAGTGGCCCCGGGCAAAGATCGCAATCATCATTTCATCGATCACATCGTCCATGCCTACGATGGTCTTGCGCAGCTCGGCTACGATGGCATCTCTCGCCTCGCCGAGTTTTTCCACGGCTTGTACATCATCTGGGGTCTCACTCATTGCTTCTGCTCCTGATTCAACATATCCGTCATCGCGCGCCTGACGACCGGCGACCGGAAACGTATTCTTCCGTCGCATATACCTACGACGAAGTTGGGGCCGCCCACACTGAATTACAGGGTTATGTTTTTCAGGTCTGGACCCCATAAGGGACCAGACGTTCTTGACCCGGGCTCTCCGCGGGGACATAGTATCCATTATGCCCCTAAACTTTCTTTCCGTCACCGAACAGGTCGCCGCCCACCTGCGTGGCGAGCTGATTCGCGGACGCTGGGGTGGGACGATTCCCGGCCGAAACCACCTGGCGAAAGACCTGGGGGTCAACCGCAAGACGGTGGACGCCGCGCTCAAGCTGCTGGAGGAGGAAGGCATATTGGTGAGCCAGGGCCCGCGGCGCAAGCGGAAAGTGGTGCTGCCGGAGGGGGCCATGGCAACGATGCGCATCGCTAACCTGGCCTACAGTCCGGATGACCGGCAAGTCCCCTACATACTGGAGCTGCAGCACCAGTTGGAAGAAGCGGGCCACACGAGCCTTTACGCCGAGCAGGCCCTGACCGATCTAAAGATGAAACTTCCCCGGGTTCAGCGCCTGGTTAACGAGACCGAAGCGGATGCCTGGATTGTCTCCGCGGGTTCGCGGGAGATCCTTGCCTGGTTTGCGGAGCAACCCTTCCCGGTATTTGCGAAGTTTGGTCGCTGGCAAAAGCTCCCCTTGGCATCGGTGGGGCCGGACAAATCATCGGTCATGGCAGAGGCGACCCAGCGCCTGCTGGAGCTCGGTCATCGACGCATCGTCCTGCTCTGCCTGTGGGAGCGGCGAAACCCCAAGCCCGGTGCTTCCGAACAGACCTTTCTGGATTGCCTGGAATCCCACGGCATTCAAACCGGCCCCTACAACCTCCCAGATTGGGAGGCTGGCGTCGAAGGCCTGAATGCGATCCTGGATTCCTTATTCAAACTCACGCCGCCCACCGCCGTGATTCTCGAATCGCCGATCCTGTACGCAGCGGTGTTCCAGTTTCTCGCCCGGCGGGGCCTTCGTGTGCCCGAGGATGTTTCCCTGATTAGTACCGATCATCATCCGGAGTTGGCCTGGTGCGACCCGCCCGTCTCCCACATCGCCTGGGACACCCGCCCGGTCGTTCGTCGCATCGTCCGCTGGGCCGGTAACATAAGCCGTGGAAAGCGGGACGTCCGACAGACCCTGACCCCGGCAACCTTCGTCGAGGGCGGGACGATCGGACCCGCTGCCACGGATCCCTGACTAAACGATCGCTTGATAATACTGGATTGACGCACCCTCGCCGGTGGATCGGCACGCCCGCTGCTTAATGGGGCAAACAGACACGGACGCCGAACCCGATGCAAGAGTTGCCACTAAATGGCCACCTTGAGATTCGAAAAGCCTGCCGTGCGATCAAAGCGCCGTCGGCACTCCGGCTCCGACCAGGACGCCATGATGGCCCGTCGCGAACGAAGGGGTTAATCAGCCAAAGGCCCCATTCCTCTACCCTCATGCCTTTGTCTAACCCGAATTCTCCGGACGGAGGCTGTCCATGGCCAGCCCCGAATTTTTCCGACATTCTCACATTACTCCTGACATTATTCGTATTCCTCCAGCCGAAAGAGCAACCAGGATTCCTCCGGTTGTGGCATGGACATGGTCCCGTTTGGTGCATTCGCAGGAATATCTTCCGCCACCATGATCCAGCTCGCGATCGGGTCGTTCGCATTGGCGCTGCTCCACAGCCGGTACAGATTGCCATCCCGGCTTGGCCAGGAGAAATTCAGCACGGAGCCGTTGCGCTCGATGTTCAGAAACAGCGGCGGGCCGAGGGAATGTAGCATGCCGGGCACGGTAATGTCGTCCCACTCGACGTAGCCCCAGCCCCCGCTACGGGTATCGACCGCCTCGAGGTAATAGGGAATGCCGTCGTTCGCGATGCCAAGGATGCCGATATCGATGATGGCGGCAACATTTGCAGCAACGCTGGTGATCATCTGTGCATCGCTGGCGCGAACCAACGCGAGGCCCTGGGCACCGGTGTCGTAGACACCTGCGTTGAGTTGCGGAGCGAGGCCAGAGTGCCCGCCGGCGTCCTGCCAGGTGATACTCGTGGCGCTGGTGATAACAAAGGAAGGGGAACGGGCAACCAGGGGTGGGTGAGCGCTGTCGCCGATGAAGCCACCGGCCTGGCCGTCGCGGTCCCAGGAGGTCGTAAGCACCGGGGCATTGGGCAGGCGGTTGCGTTCGCTGCCCTCGACTTGGATGAGGGGTTGCCCGTCGATGCCGGGATCGCCGTTGCTGATGATGATCCATCCATCGAGCGTGGGGGTGGTGCCATCACCGATGTCGAAGTCCCAGGTGAGTTCGGCCCGGGCAACACGGCCAAGGAAGCCGATTGCGCAGGCCAGGGACAATAAGGTTCGAATTAAACGCATCACTTTATTTTCATTGGGTGCCGGGGAATAAATTACCTATTTTCTTGTACAAAGATCTCATTTACTCCGTGCGCGTTTCAAGAAGAATGCGCCGGCCTTATTTTCTCCACCCGAGCCCCATCGCCCACGCCCACGATAAATTTAACTCCAACCCCAAAGACAAAGTCGGGACAAAAGTTGCCAACTGAGTTGCACCTATTGAAATCGTCGTTGCTCCGACCGATGCAGGCGAATACGTAAGTTGCTGATGTAGAAGGGGTAAAAATGGTGGGGGTTACTGTACACAGTTCGAACCGTACTTGGATAGTCTGAATGAATGACCAGAAGTGTTTGTTAGCAAATGCGTGACCTGATCCCTGCTTGAGATTACAGGTCGGGCGGTCTATTAGAACAAGTCCATGAGCAATATAAGCGTGTCTAAGAACTGACGTGAAATGTGTTTCAA